>CABZEG010000001.1 GCA_902524655.1 uncultured Alphaproteobacteria bacterium
CAATGAACAATGAAAGGATATCCGCCAAACAAAAAGCTTGGAACGAAGGTAGTTGGGTCAGAGCTGCAGCACATGCACATGCCTTAAAGAAACAAACTGCCTTACAGGCAGCTGAATAAATTGGTTAATGAGGAAAAAGAAACCATCCTCTGGGAGGTATTTATCCAGCCAAAAAATGGTCTGTCACATCGTCACTGTGGATCAATTCATGCTCCAGACCGCGAGATGGCAATATTATCTGCAAGGAATGTATACAGTCGTAGGGGAGAAGGACAATCAATTTGGGTCGTAAAGTCTATTGATATAGTATCTTCTGATCCCGATGAGAAAGACGAAACTTTTAGTTCTGACGATAAAATTTATCGCCATCCCACTTTTTATGATGTTCCAGATGATGTAGGTCACATGTAATGAAAAATAATACGGCCGATATGCTTTTTGAAGGTCTACTGAGAATAGCTGATGACAATCTAATATTAGGCCATAGAACATCAGAATGGTGCGGGCATGCACCCACTCTGGAAGAAGATCTTGCCCTTCCTAACATCGCTCTAGATTTAATTGGACACGCGCAAAATTTGTACTGCCTAGCATGTGAAATAGACTCTAGATATCAAAATGAGGATCAATTAGCTTTCCTGAGACTTGAACATGAATATAAAAATTTATTGCTTGTTGAGCAGGAAAACGGTGATTTTGGAAATACTGTCTTACGCCTGTTCTATTTTTCGACCTTTATGAAATATTTTTGGGAGAGAGTGAAAATTAAATGCTGCTTTAAAAAGCTAAAGGAATTCTCGGAGAAGGCATTTTTGGAAACTTCCTATCATTCGAAATATGCGTCTCAATGGGTTGTCACATTAGGCGATGGCACAGATGAAAGCAATTTAAAAATGTCTAATGCCATCACAAACTTAGAACCTTTCTTAGGAGAACTTTTTAATAATGACGATTTTACTGAAATGTGCACGCAAAATGATTTCCTTCCTGAACCAAGATCGATATTTGACAGTTGGAAAAATGAAGTTGAGGCTATTCTCCAAAAAGGGAATTTAGATTTTCCAGACATTATTTTAAAAAAAAGAGGTGGACGGAAAGGTGAACACAGTGAGGCCTTTGGGTATTTGCTTTCAGACCTACAATATATGCAAAGAGCGTATCCAAACTCAAGTTGGTGAACATGGAAAAAAGCACTGAAAAAGCATGGGATGTCTTAAAAGACTTGACCGACCCTGAATTACCCTTCCTAACATTAGACGATTTGGGAGTAATCAGAGAAATTAAGCGCAACGATAAAAACCATGTGGTTACTATTGCTCCAACCTACATTGGATGCCCAGCTATTTCAGTCATTGAGGAAAAAATTGCAAGTGAGTTAAAAAAGATAGGTATATCGCCCATAATTGAAAAGTCTTTTTCGCCACCTTGGAGCTCAGATTGGATTTCTGAAAATGGGAAGAAAAAAATGGAGGAGTTTGGAATTTCACCCCCACATCCCAGGAAGTCAGATACTATTGGTGATCCCTTATTAAAAGATGTCAAGTGTCCACAATGTACATCTTACAAAACCGAAAAGGTATCTGAATTTGGCTCAACAGCATGCAAGTCACTATATAGATGCTTGGATTGCAAGGAGCCCTTTGATCATTTTAAGTGTGTTTAAATGGTCAAACAAAAATTTTATGATCTTAAAATAAACTCAATCAAGAGAGAGACAGCGGGAAGCAGTAGAATAAAGTTCAGTCTACCCAACTTTTTGTATGAGAAATTTAATCATAAACCTGGCCAATATATCAGCGTCAGATTCAATATGAAAAAAGAGGCCTACACTAGAACCTATTCCATCAGTTCTGAACCCAATAAAAACTTTATTGAGATAGGTGTCAAACATATAGAAAATGGTATGTTTTCAAAATTTCTCAAAACAAAAAAAATAGAGGATGTGGTTCAAATATCCAACCCAGATGGTAGTTTTGTTGTAAGAAACAAAAACGCAAATCATCTGTTACTTATAGCGGCAGGATCGGGGATTACTCCAATTATGTCCATTTTGAAGTCTACACTTAGGAAAAATAAAAAATCGAGAATAACACTTTTATATTCAAATAAAACGTTCGCCGATATGATGTACAAAACAGAAATACAGGACTTAAAAGATAAGTATCTTGATAGGCTAATCGTTTTCAACTTTTTTTCTAGAGAGATCCAGAGTACAGAATTTCTGAATGGAAGGATAACGCAAGATAAAATGGCTTTTTTAAGCGACAAAAATCTTATTGATCTCGAAGATTTAGACCAATGTTTAATTTGTGGACCAATAGATATGACTAAATCCTTGCAATCATATTTAAAAGACAAGGGAGTAGCAGAAAGAAGAATTACGACTGAGCTATTTTTTGTGGCTACAGATAAAAGTATAGAAGATATTTCCCGAAATTTAGAGGAAGGGAAGAGTAAAATAGAGCTCCTAATAGACGGAAGTAAAAAATCTTTTCTTATGAGCAAGAATGACGATTTTATAGATAAAGCTAACCAAAATGGAATTAATGTGCCTTATTCTTGCAAAAACGGCATGTGCGCAACTTGTAGATGCAAGGTCAGTTCGGGTGAAGCAAAAATGAGAAAGAATTACTCTTTGGAAGAGTGGGAAATTAAAAAAGGATTTGTTTTGTCTTGCCAATTAGAACCATTAGGTAAAGTAATATCTCTCGATTTTGACATAATATAAGTTGGAAATTAAGAGCTGATTGATATAGTTTAAGCTGTTTATTCAATCTATTGCTTTTTATTAAAAATCTTTGTTATTATTTAATAACGAATGGGGAATTTGATGAGTATACCGTCAGAGGCAAGTATTGTAATTATTGGCGGTGGTATATCAGGATGCTCGCTAGCATATCATCTTGCTAAGATAGGTTGGAAAGACATTGTTCTTTTGGAAAGGAAGAAATTGACTTCTGGAACCACATGGCATGCAGCGGGTCTTATTGGTCAATTAAGACCAAACTTAAATATGACAAGATTAGCAAAATACTCTGCAGACCTCTATGTGAACTTAGAAAAAGAAACAGGGGTTTCTACAGGGGTAAAACAAAATGGATCGTTAACGGTAGCACTTACAGAGCACCGTCATGAAGAAATTCTGAGACAATCATCGATAGCAAAGTCATTTGATGTTGACGTCAATGAGATTTCCATTTCTGAATTGAAGTCCTATCATCCATTTTTAAATGTCGATGGAGTGAAGGGTGCCGTCCATCTCCCACTAGATGGTCAAGGCGATCCCGCGAATATTGCAATGGCACTAGCAAAAGGAGCTCGAGATTTAGGAGTAAAAATTTTTGAAGATACAAAAGTGACTGGGTTAAACACTCATAATAATTCAGTTAGTGGCATTTACTGGCTGAATAATGATGGAAAAGGGCTTATCAAAACTGAAAATGCTGCAAATTGTGCTGGAATGTGGGCAAGAGAATTTGCTGAAAGCCAGGGGGTTACCGTTCCGCTCCATGCCTGTGAGCATTTCTATATCGTAACTGAACCAGTCAAAAACCTAAGTACTTTGCCCGTATTAAGAATGCCAGATGAACAAGCGTATTACAAAGAGGATGCGGGTAAATTTTTAGTTGGAGCCTTCGAACTTGAAGCAAAACCATGGGGTATGGATGGAATAGATGAGGATTTCTGCTTTGACCAATTACCGGAAGATCTAGATCACTTTGAACCTATATTGGAGAAAGCTATAAAGCGAATTCCCATATTAGCAAAATACGGTATTAAAACATTTTTCAATGGTCCAGAGAGCTTTACTCCGGATGATAAATACTATTTGGGGGAAGCTCCCGAGCTGAAGGGTTTTTGGGTCGCGGCTGGATACAATTCAATTGGAATCGTCTCTTCGGGGGGTGCTGGGATGGCTTTGGCACAGTGGATCGACCAAGGATCACCTCCCTTTGACCTATGGGACGTTGATATTAGGAGAGCCCAACCATTCCAAAGAAACCGTCTCTATTTGAAAAACCGGGTAAAGGAAACATTAGGATTATTGTTTGCAGATCATTTTCCTTATCGACAGGTCGAAACATCTCGAGGGGTCAGAAGATCACCATTACACGAGCATTTAAAAAAGGAAAATGCCGTTTTCGGTGAACTCGCGGGATGGGAAAGAGCCAATTGGTTTTCTATTGGTAGCCAGGAAAAAAGATACATCTACGATTGGAAAAAACAAAATTGGTTTGAAAACCATAGACTAGAGCATTTAGCAATTCGAAATAATGTTGGACTAGTAGATATGAGCAGTTTTGGAAAAATAAGAGTTGAGGGAAGTGATGCCCTTTTGTTTTGCCAAAGAATTTGTGGAAATAATGTCGATGTAGAAATTGGGAAAATAGTTTACACCCAAATGCTCAATTCAAAAGGTGGTATTGAAAGCGACCTGACAGTCACTCGTTTAAAGCAGAATTGTTTTTTATTTGTAGTACCCGCTACAACTCTAGTGCGAGATCTGAGTTGGCTGAGTCGCCACACAGAAGACTTTAATATCGTATTAACTGATGTTACTTCATCTGAAGCCGTTTTAGCATTAATGGGGCCTAATTCAAGAAAGCTATTATCAGACATATCACCAAATAAATTTGATAACAAAAATCATCCCTTTGGCTTAGCAAAGGAAATCGAAATAGGATATGGTTTAGCTAGAGCACATCGAATAAGTTATGTTGGTGAATTAGGTTGGGAACTTTATGTTAGTTCAGAGCAGGCATGTCATGTTTTCGAAACAATCCGAGAGGCAGGAAAAAAATATGAGCTAAAGCTCTGTGGGCAACATAGCTTAGATAGTTGTAGAATAGAGAAGGCTTATCGCCATTTTGGCCATGACATTACCGATGAAGATCATGTTTTGGAAGCAGGGCTCGGTTTTGCTGTAAAAACAGATAAAGATGATTTTATAGGTAAAGAGGCAGTTATAAGGAAAAACAATAAGGGGTTAGAAAAATATCTCTATCAATTTCAATTAGAAGATCCAGAACTATTTCTTTTTCATAATGAACCGATTTATCGGGATGGCGAACTCGTTTCTCATTTAACTTCTGGTAATTACGGTCACTTTTTGGGATCAGCTGTTGGCATGGGTTATATTCCATTAAAAGAAGAAACTAAAGAGTCAGTTGAAACCTCTGATTTTCATATTGAAATTTCAGGTACTATGGCGAAGGCAAAAATTTCATTAAGACCACTTTATGACCCTAGTTCAGAAAAAATTAAGGTCTAATTTATTACAAGTAATGAGGGGGAGAGATAAAGGTAACTAAATGAAAAGGGTAAGTCTTTAATATACCTATAAGAGGATTTCTATATCTGAGAAAATGAGCCGTACAAAAACGAATGTCAATAAGCTAAGCAAAAAAGAATTTAGTAACATGTATAAAAAAAACCTTTTAAATACCTTACTTCTAATTTTTTTATGCTCGTGTTCGTCGAATCTAAACCGTGAAATAATAAGGCTTGACCCAACTAATGAAAATTATCATACGCCAGGATGCAGAGAAATTAGAAAAAAAATACTGGATCAAAAAAGTGATCCCAGTGAAAGCGTCGCGCGTGGCGCTTTGTCGACCTATTTTTTAGGAGCAATAAGTCTACCTGCTTTGGGTTTTTTGGAAATAAACTCAGAGGAATATAAGAAGAGTTTGATAGCTGAACTTAAAAGAAACTGTTATTAATAAAGTGTTAATTTTAAAAAGGGAATAAGGTTTGATTGATACAAAACAAATCCGGGAGTCTGTAGCAACAATTTGCCAGAAATATGGAGAAGAATATTGGCGTGCTTTAGATAAGAAAAAAGAATACCCAACAGACTTTGTTAAGGAAATGACGACAAGCGGGTTCTTAAATATCCTAATTCCTCAAGAATATGGTGGCGCTGGACTGGGATTAAAAGAAGCATGTGTTGTTTTAGAGGAACTTAGTCTTCAAGGTGCACATGCTGGTGCGTGTCATGCTCAGATGTACGTTATGGGCACCCTTCTAAGGCATGGGTCGGATAAACAAAAAAAAGAATATCTTCCAAAAATATCTTCTGGTGAGCTGAGGCTTCAGAGCTTTGCCGTAACAGAGCCAAACTCAGGAACTGACACAACCAGTATCAAAACTATGGCAAAAAAAACTAATGATGGCTGGATTATCAACGGGCAAAAAGTCTGGATTAGTCGAGTGGAACACTCTGACTTAATGATCCTTCTCGCACGAACTAAACCACAGGGCGCTCTCCCCAAAAAGACTGACGGATTTTCCGTTTTCCTTATTGATATAGAACAAGCTAAGGAAAGTGGCCTTAAAATAGTTAAGATTGACTCTATGATTAACCATCACTCCTGTGAATTATTTTTTGATGATGTTTTCATTCCAGATGAAAGCATAATTGGTGAAGAAGACAAGGGCTTCCAAGCAATTATGGATGGTATGAATGCCGAAAGAATTCTTATAGCATCAGAGTGTATTGGAGATGGTAAATATTTTATAGAAAAGTCTGTTAACTACGCCAAAACTAGAAAAATTTTTAATAGAGAAATTGGCATGAACCAGGGAATTCAATTTCCAATAGCGGAGTGCTATTCACAAATCGAAGCCGCATCGCTTATGGTCGATAAAGCTGCCACGCTTTTCGACGAGGGTAAAAAATGTGGTGCTGAGGCTAATATGGCAAAAATGTTGGCGGCTGATGCTAGTTGGAAAGCGGGCACTACAGCAATGGAGACATTTGGTGGCTTTGGCTTTAGTAAAGAATACGATATTGAGAGAAAATTCAGAGAAACGCGCCTTTATCAAACAGCTCCCGTATCGAGGAACTTAATACTTAGCTATATTGCTGAGCATGTTTTAAATCTTCCAAGAAGCTTTTGAAATGAGTTTACCACTTGATGGAATATTAGTGGTATCAATGGAACAAGCTGTGGCTGGACCTTTTTGCTCTAATAGACTTAAGTTAGCGGGCGCCCGGGTGATTAAGATTGAGAGAAAGGATGGTGGGGATTTTGCTCGGGGTTATGACATAGCTGCTGACGGAGAAAGCTCATATTTCATATGGCTGAATCAAGGTAAAGAAAGCATCGCGCTGGACCTAAAGACAAAGAGTGATAGACACATATTCTTAAATATGGTTGCTAAAGCGGATATTTTTATTCAGAATTTCTCTCCGACAACTGTAACTAAATTGAGCATCGATAGCTCCAGTTTAAAATCTATTAACCCAAGACTTATCTGTTGCGATATATCTGGCTATGGAGAGGCTCCTGAAATGATGAAAAAAAAATCCTATGATTTACTAATTCAAGCCGAGAGTGGGCTTATAGATGTCTCTGGATCACCGGAGGGACTTGGTAGGATAGGAGTCTCAATTTGCGATATTGGCGCAGGAATGGCGGCACATGCAGGCATTGTAGAATCTTTGTTATTAAGAGAACGTTTTAATAAAGTTAAGGATGTTAAGATTTCTCTTTTTGATGTTGCTGCTGACTGGATGACTGTTCCATATATTCATAGCAAATATGGAGGGGCTGCTCCCAAAAGGGTTGGTCTAAAGCATCCTTCTATCGCACCTTATGGTGCTTTCCTGTGCTCGGAAAGTACTAGCTTTATCATTTCAATTCAGAACGAATTGGAGTGGAAAAGATTTTGTGTAGAGGTTCTTAAAACACCTTCCCTGGCAGAAGAAAATAAGTTTTCTAGTAATACACTCAGAGTAAAAAACAGGGATCTATTAGATGAAACAATTCAGGCTATCTTATTTTCACTGACCGATGAAACTCTTAAAAATAGGCTTGAAGACGCGTCAATTGCGTATGGAAGATTAAATACTGTTAAGGATCTAGAAAGGCATTTGGCGTTGAAAAAAATCAGTGTGAGAAATTCACTAGATGACAGTTTAACAATTCCTTCTCCGCCCCTAATTTGGGAGAATTCGGAAAAAAAAGCTCCTAAATTTAATCAACACAATGAACAATTGAGAAAAGAATTCAGTGACACAAAAAAATAAACATATTTTTGTTTTTGGAATTTTCGCGGTGGATTTATCTTTCTATGTTGATAAGAAAGTAAAACCTGGAGAAACCATTATTGCTAAAAATTCGAACATAGGCCCTGGCGGCAAAGCCTCAAATCAGGCAATATCAGCAAGAAAACTTGGAGCACCCACCACATTAATTACTCGATTAGGGAATGATAATTTTAATAGATATGCACATGATATTTGGAGAAGAGAAAAACTCTTTGCGAGTACAACAATTGACAAAAATTTGCCTACTGGTATGGCAGGAATATTTATTGATGATAAAACTGGTGAAAATAGTGTAATTGTTGATCCTGGTGCATCAGCTCATCTAAGTATAGATGACTTTTATTCGCAGAAATCAAAAATGAAAAAAGGAGACATCTTTTTAACTCAATTTGAACAGTCATCTGATACCACATTTGCAGTTTTAAAGGAAGCCAGAGAATTGGGTATGATTACAATTTTTAACCCAGCCCCATTCGGAAAAATTAGTAGGAAAGCTTACCAGTTTTGTGAAATTATTACTCCCAATGAAACAGAAGCTGAGCAATTAACCAGTATCTCTCTAAAGGGCAAAAGAGACATTGAAAAGGCTATTAATAAAATCAGAGACCTGGGAGTTAAAAAAGTAATTATTACACTTGGAAAAAACGGTGCTGCGTTTTTTGATGGAGAGAGAATATTGTTTTGCCCAGGCAACAAGTTTGGAAAAGTAATTGATACGACGGGTGCTGGCGATTGTTTCAATGGTGCTCTAGCAAGCGCTCTGTCTTTTGGAAAAGATTTGAGGCAATCAGTAGAATTTTCTTGTGCAGCAGCAGGTCTTAGCGTTTTAAAGAAAGGTACTGCTCAGTCAAGTCCGACCAGCGTTGAACTAAATAAAGCTCTGAAGGCTACTTAAGATTATGCCTATGGGATAATTGTTTAATGGAAATTGGTATTTCAATGACATTCACTTTTTTCGATTTAAGCGCGTTGACAAAGATTTGAGAAAAATCTTCTACCCCCTTTACTCTATAGGCATCAGCACCCATAGCTTTACATAGCTTAACAAAGTCAGGGTTTTTCAAATCCGTAGCTATTTTTCGTCCTGGATAATCTCTCTCTTGATGCATTCTTATTGTTGCGTAACTGCTGTTATTAATAAGTAAAATAATTATTTTTGCACTATAGTGAACGGCAGTAGATATTTCCTGACTAGACATCATAAACCCTCCATCACCTACACAACAAAGGACAGCTTTTTCAGGATTTAATAGTGCTGAAGACACTGCCGCTGGAATGGCATATCCCATAGAACCACAGGTAGATGCTATCTGCCTTCGGTTCCTTCCAAAACTTAAAAATCTTTGTGGCCAAGCTGCATTGTTTCCAGCATCAAGAGTAATAATAGAATTTATGGGGAATTTTTTTTCAACTATTTCAAAAATTTTACTTAGATTGTTAAGATTTCTATTTTTTTGTGGTCCGGAATCCTCTATGTAGTTTTTGTTTAACTCATTTCTCCATTCTTTCCATCGATTGGAATTATCCAGAGTTAGCTCTTCTAGTTTATCGCAGCACTCATCCACTCCAACGTTTATGCATACATTAGCGTTATAAACCTTGTTCAATTCATTTGGGTCTACATGAATATGAATTATATTTTTTGAGTTATCTAGAGGACTAATAATGCTATATCCTTGAGTTGTCATCTCACCTAGCCTAGCTCCTAAAACAATAATAAGGTCGCTAGTTTTGGTGCTGTCTATAAGGTTTGGGGATACTGATGTGCCAAAGCTTCCTGCAAAGTTCTCGTTTTTATGGTCAAACAAATCTTGTCTACGAAAAGAAGTTGCTACTGGAATATTATTTTCATTGATAAAATTATGAAATTTAGAACATGACTTCGTTGTCCAACCCGAGCCACCAACTATGAAAAGGGGTTTTCTTGACTTCATTAAATTTTCTTTCAAAGCATTTAATCCTTTTAAAGGCATTTCACCCTTAATAACCGGACTTAAAGAAGGTACTTTCACTTTCGAAATTTGAGTAAGCATATCTTCTGGAGTTACAAGCACGACCGGTCCGGGCCTTCCAGAAGTGGCCAAACTGAAAGCCCTGTTCATGTACTCTGGTACCCTATTTGGATCATTAATTTCTGCCACCCATTTTGATATTGGTCCAAAAAAGGTCCTAAAGTCTACTTCTTGAAATGCCTCTCTATCTCTAACATTCCTTGAAACATCCCCTACTATCAAGATCAATGGTGTACTGTCCTGATATGCAATGTGTACACCTACAGAGGCATGACAAGCTCCAGGACCCCTTGTAACTATGGCAACTCCTGGCATCCCAGTAAGTTTACCATAACTTTCAGCCATGTTAGCTGCCCCAGCTTCGTGCCGTGCATTAATAACCTCAATACTTTTCTTTTTATCAAAAAGAGCGTCCAATGCTCCCAAATAGCTCTCTCCAGGAACACAAAACACCTTTTTGACTTGATTTCTATCAAGGCACTCCGCGATTAATTGGCCGCCTGTTTTTGGCATTTTCTACTACAAAAATAATTAAAGCCCAACCAAACTATTCTTTTGGTTCCGGCAAAGGCTTTAGTTTGTTTAATTCAGGTAAAAGAAGTCGTTCCTCTTCATTTTTCGGCTCAAAATAACTGCCTAAAATAGTTTTTCTTTTTTTGAGAGCATGCAGCTTTACTAGCTTGACGTATTTATCGTAAACAGCATCCACCTTATTCCTTGAGTTATTCATAGTAACGCCATCTATAAATTCATTTTCTAACGCAGCTTTTAGTCTCTGCGATGTATTGCCTCTTATCTTTGTCAAACTACTTATCGCGGATCGACTCATACCAGCTACTTGATCCTCCATCGCTGTCAGGTCATCTAAAGTCGGCTTGGGTACAACCACTGTAATTAATTGTTGTTGTACATCAGCTTTAACATTCTTCAAACCACTTTCCTTAATCTCACTTACAATCAACGGAATGTGATCTCTACTAAACACCAAAAGTTCAAGCGTTCTAGGCGCCTTACCGGTATAAATCTTAGATATATCAGCGACACGCCTAGGTTTCTTTTCTATCATTACTTTAAGACCAAAAAGAGCATTTTTGAACGCCTCACTCGAGCCCACATCTTTTATTAAGGTACCAAAAGTAATTATATAGTTTTCCATATTCGCTAACGCTTCTGCTGAATAGGAGTCTTCAAAAACTTCAGCCATTTTTTTCCCCCTCCTTATATTGAACAAATTGTTCAAAGGTTCAAAACATATATATATAATTATGAATATACTACAACATTTAGATCAATATTACAAAATTTCTAAAATAATAGATATGGTGGTCGACTTATATTATTATGTTTTAAAAATATTGTGAATATAATGAAAAAGCTTGTATTAATAAGCATAGTACTGTTCCTTCCTACTTTCGGATTAGCTGAGGGTCGTGTCTATGAAAACAGAAAACAACCGCATTGTACCCTCTGGGATACAATGAGGCTAAAATGGCCTCAAACTATTATGGGCAGAGAAAAAATTAAATGTCGTAGAAGGGCAGAACTTTCCAATACTGCACCAGTGACATGCCGATTTAAAAGTTGGAAATGGAATGATGATGACCCAACTCAAAGAATGTGTACTTATGTCAAGGCTGGTTCAAGGATGGATCCACCCGAAGTAACAATAGTAATTGAAGATAAGGGAGCTTGCCCCAGAGAATATAAGTGCGCTCGGAACAAGTAGTAATACACGATCATACAAAGTTTTACAAAGTTTTTATTATTTAAAAAGAATTTTCGATTATTATCAGCAATATGAAAAAAACCAATTCGATATATCCAAATGAGGTGATTTTTGTAAGGCAACAGAATTCATTTAATCTTTCTAAAGAGGAGACTGAGTATCTGGTAGAAAAAAGAAATGATTTTGATGAGTTAGAGAGGCTAGTAAAATTTTTTCCAGTGAAAGACGGCACCGTAGAGCTTAAAATTGTATCACCAGAATACTCCAAATCATATAAGCATGGTGATATTTATAATGTAAGCAAAAAAAAATCCACCGGGTTCAGTGAAGTGGAACAAATTGTTGGCACTGGCATAAGTTTAAATAATATCTACAAAAAGAATAAAGACTCTTTCTCAATACTTGGTTCAAGAGAACAAACTAATGAAGTAAATGTTGCGCTCCATTGCTTAAAAAGAAATAATGATCAGAAATTAAATAAAAACAAATCTGTTCTTGGGAGTTATACTCAAGAAGATCTAAACTTTAACAATTCTAGGGGCAGCGGGTTTTTTTCTTTGACTTGTGGTAAGGCAAGCGACAATCTAGATTATAATTTCGGGGAAGAATTTTATTTAGAAGTATATCTCGATGATGAAACCTTTAGAGACCTACTTAGCAAAATTTATCATGTTGAATTTGAGGCTATTATTGTAAGGTGTAATCTAGGTAACTTGAAAGGAGTTTACGCGGAAAAACCTACTGGAATATATACCGAAAATGGTTTTATAACTGATGGTCAGGCTTACAAACTTTTGTATGATATAGCGGACGTTTCGAATTATAAAGATATGCCCGACTACTTCAGATCCGTTGGTTCTCTTTCGGAAGGTAATCCGTTTATAGTAGACGTCTACTATGCTAGCAAAGATTCGAAAAAAGCGAAGCCAGATAAGGCTAATGAAATCCTCAGAGACCATAGACAAATATTAGAGAAATTGCAGTTCATTGGCTCTAATAACAAAGTGAATATTATAGTTTTATATATTTTAATGTTTTCCACGTTATTATATCTCGCTGTTCAATTTTTCGAATAAAAGAAACTATTCAAGTGACTTTGTACCAATAGAATCGGAATTAGGCCGGTACAAATAATGAAAAATGCTGGCAATGAAGCCTCAATCATCAATTCGTCATGTGCAAATTGGTATGTATAGGTTGCCAGTGTTTCAAAGTTAAAAGGTCTCAGTATCAATGTCATTGGCAGCTCCTTCACTATATCTACAAAGGTCAAAATCGCAGCAGCTATAATCGATGTCCTTATAAGGGGAAGAGTAATTTTATATGATGTCGACATTGTGGAATAACCCAAACTTTTTGACGCATCAAATAAAGTTGACGGAATTCTAGAGTATCCCGAAATCACCCCACCATAGGGAATAGCATAAAACCTAACTGTCAATGCAAATATAACTCCATATATCGTTCCTCCTAAAAAGACTAGATTTCCAGTAAAATTATCTAAAAACCCAAAAAAAATCACTACACCTATAGCGAGCATAGTTCCAGGTAAAGCATATCCTGTAGCAGCTATGTTATAGATAGTAACTAAAGCTCGATTTTTAGAAAAATACGAGTTAGAGGCTGAAAAAAAAGCAAGTAATATAATTATTAATGTGGCGGTGATACCTATAAAAATAGTATTTAGTAGGACAGGGAAAATCGCTAAAAAGCTATCAAGTTTCAGCCCTTTAAAAACGTTATTTATCAATATAATTACTGGAACTATAAAACCAACTGAAATTGGTACTAAACAAAAGCAAATCGCAAATAGTGCTTTTTTCGAATTCAACTCTTTTGGTGAAACATTATTCAGTCTCTTTGACGTGTCATTATATTTTTGGCTAGATCTCGCCTTTCCTTCTAAAACAAGCAAGATGATTATAAAAACAAATGTCACTATCGCTATTTGGGATGCTGCAGATATACTGTTCATTCCAATCCAGACATTAAACATTCCCAGAGTGAGAGTTTGAACAGAGAAATATTCAACTGTTCCAAAGTCTGAAAGTACTTCCATTGCAACAAGGGCAAGACCTGCCACAATATATGGCCTGCATAAGGGCAAGCCAACTGCTAAAAATTTATTTCGGCCATAAAGCCTTGCAGTTTCATACAAGCTTCTAGGAGAGTTATTAAAACCAGTTCGTGCCAAAATATATACATACGGGTAAAGAACAAAACCCATTACAAAAATAGCACCAAAAATAGATCTTATTTCAGGAAAATAATAGTCAGCTGCTGAGTTAAAACCAAAGATGCGTCTTATAAGTCCTTGCACCGGTCCTGCGTACTCTAGAAAATCAGTGTAAACATAAGCAATAATATAAGCTGGACAAGCTAAAGGTAGTATTAAAGCCCACTCTATTACTTTTTTACCAGTAAAAGAGTAATAAGTCACAAGCCAAGCCGTTGAAATACCTAAACACGCCGATAAAGTTAGCACCCCTATGAATAGCAATAAAGTATTTAAAACGTATATAGGCAACACCGTGTTTACAAGGTGACCCCACAGTTCTTGGTTGCTTTCGAAAGCTGTCAGAATTAAACTAAATATAGGACCAATTAAAAGGATAGAGAGAAACACAGCAGGAGAATTTCTCAGTATACCCTTATTTGTAGCCCAAAGTTTAGATTGGAATCTTGCTGAAACACTTAAAATTTTACCAGCCCACTTTATCTATAATTTTTTGAGCTTCATAAGCTTTTTCGGCAATTGAGATGATAGGTAACCTGTCAGACTTAAAACTTCCCCAACTTTTCAGTTCTTCAGTAGTTTCGACATTTGGGTTCACCGGGTATTCAAAATTAATCTCTCCATACATTTTCTGAGAGCCCTCCTTTGATAAGAACTCTAATAAGGCCACCGCTTCTTTCTTATTTTTTGAATATTTAGCGACCCCTCCACCAGATATATTTACGTGTGATCCCCTATCTTCTGCACCTTGATTAGGGAAAATTAGGCGTACACTCTTTGCCCATTCCCTTTGGCTTGGGTCGTCGGAATATTTTAATTTACCAAAATAATAGTTATTTATTATCGATATATCACATTGACCTTCAAAGATCGCCTTTACTTGCGCTCTATCATTTCCTTGTGGCCTTCTAGCTAGATTACCGACAAATCTTTTCGCCCAGTCCTCCGCTGCTTTCTCTCCCAGAGATAAAATGAGGGAGGCCATTAAAGCTCTATTATATACATGGCTTCCTGGTCGGGAACACACCTTGCCTTTCCATTGATCGCCGGCTAAATCCTCAATTTTTGTGATTTGTCCTTCTTTTACTCTTTCCTTAGATGTAACTATAATTCGTGATCTTTTGGATAAGGCAAACCATTTGTTTTCGGGGCTTTTTAGATTCTGAGGAATGTTTCTATCTAAGATATCCGAATTTACTGATGCGAGGAGATCAAGATCATCATAAATATATAAGCGCCCAATATCTACGGTCAAAATGACATCAGCAGGACTATTTTTACCCTCCGCTTTTAACCGTTGAGCCAAACCTTTTGTTGCATATACTACGTTGGTCTTTATTCCTGTTTCCTGAGTGAACTTTTCCAAAAAAGGATTGATTAGAAAGGGTTGACGGTGAGAATAAATATTAACCTCAGCACCAAGTACGGTAGTAAACGAAAGAAATAAAAACGTAATAATTGATAAAGGATAGAATTTCATTAGAGGTGCTCCTTTTATATTTTAAAAATTTTACTCAGTGATTTGAAACTAGAAAGACTTTCTGAGGCTATGTCTGAAATTTCTTTCAATGGTTTCAAATATAATTCCATTATTGATTTAGGATTGAAGTCATTATCTTCAACTCCCAGAGTTAGATTATCAATATCCTCAGAGTGATGAAGCGATCCAAAAATCCAATCCCAGATCGCCAAAGCGGCTCCAAAATTTTTGTCGTAATGTCTTACGTCCAATGAATGATGAAGCTGATGTTGAGCCGGTGAAATGAGAATTTTTTCTAACCAAACCCAATATTTGATGTCTATGTGGGAGTGTCTTAAATTTGATCCCGCAACATGGAAAGAAAATACTAAAAAGTTAACTCCTAAAATAGTTACTAAATCTACCTTATCACCAAAAATGAAAAAGAACGTCGAAATCACTGTACCTTGGGAAAATACTCCTCTTAATGAAAATAGAATTCCCTCAAGAGGATGTGTTCTGTACACTGTGATTGGATTCAAGGTCTCAGCTGAATGATGAACTTTATGGAGAGCCCACAAAACGGGCCACTTATGCATCCATCTATGTACCCAGTATTTTGTAAAGTCGTCAAAAGTGAAGAAAATAAAAGTAAATAGTATTGCGACTACAATAGTCGGGGTATCACTTAAGAAAGAAAGAAGACCGCTTAAAGGTAAAGATAAAAGAGAATAGTAAAAAAATGTTGCTACGGCTAACTGAGTCAAAAGATACGGAGATAATACCAACATTAGAATCCTGTTAATTAAAAACATTTTGTAATCCGAGATTGCAGAACGTGATAAGAGAATTTTTTTATCAAAGACTTTAAAAATTGCTGATTTCAAACCCTTTTTTTTAAAAAAAACAAGCCATAAAACAGCTATTACAATAGATAACACAATATACCCAAAGAAAACTCTTTTCTTTGGATCAACAAAGTGATGGAAAATATCGTCAATATATTCTAGCATTATAACCCTAACTTATTTAGGCCCTTTTTAGGTATTTAGGACTTTCCCCCGTGACTGGGAAATCCGAGGGAAAGCTGGAGAAGGAAAGCTCTTTTAGTCGTTTTCCGCGCTATCGGAGCTTCCTACCTTTGACGCCAAAGAGGACATATCTGCTAACATGTCGTTTCCTTTTGCTTTGACACCAAACTTTTCAACCATCAGCTTTTGGATCTTAAGCATGTGTAGCTTAAACTCACCCCAAGACTGAGCTTCTTCCTTAATGTAATTTCCTGAAGAATCTACACCTGTTACTTGTGAAGCATTCATAAGAACTGGTCCCATACCTGTAAGCCTGTTTAGCTTCACGGCTGTTTCACCCAAGTTTGATTTGCCTGTCTGCAGAGCTAGTGCAAAACCTTTAAATTCTCCCCAATGTTTCGCGTAGGTGGAGAAGGCTTTATCCGAATAATTTTCTTCAAGCTTTACAATATCCTTATAAACGGAACCCGCATACTTAAAAACAGACTCCGCAATAACCTTTTCCCAATTCGCGTTAATTACAGCGATGTGACCTTGCAGTGCAGCTTTTTTTGATGATGAAAGCTTTTCACCTTTTGCTCCTGCTATTATCTTTCTACCGTCTAAAAAAGCCTGGGTAACTGTATTGTAGTAATTTGTCTTACCACCCTTATCGAAGCTTGATGCATAGTACGCGTGCGCAAAATTGTATTCACTCTTGAGATCTATTACACCGTCTTTGTTTTGGTCTGCGGCTGCCATATCCTTCATTTTGGTAATATCGTAGTTTTGCTTTGCACTGAGACCGAGCCCATGTGAGACAGCACCCCAATATCCAAATGCTTCATCCCAAGCGTGCTCTTTATAGGTATAATAAGCTCCATCCTTGTACGGCTTATCGTTCGTCTTTGAATCAGGAGCCATCTTTTCATCTAGATAATTATCAACTGCTTGGTTATAAAACACAGCACCCATTGCGAACTTTGAAATCAATTGAGGATAGTTATAACCAGTAGCAGGGTCAAAACCACCTTTTGTCTGAGCAGCTTTTTTAATCATAAACTCGATGACTTCTGGTCCGGTCATTTGACCAGGCCATCCGTTTATAACGCCCTTATAAGTCTTACCAGACAGATTTTTACCTTTGCTAATTTCATTAAGTTTTGTTTGCTTTATTTTAAAATCACCTTTTGTTTTGGGTGCAATGATATCAAGGTCCTCTTTACTACCCTTGAAATACTTCATCATCTGAGCCTCGATTTCAGCAGCGTTGGATCCTCCATCACCTTTACCGGCAAGTTTTTTAAGAGAATCATGTAAAACATGTCTTGCTATCTGCCCTGAGTAAGAGACTGAGTTGGTCTTGTCTCCAGTATAACCTTTCAATGTAATTGGAAACTTTGAATAAAAATGATGTGCTGCTACCTCTGTAACCACAAACACCGCAACAATCATAACGATAAGTTTTTGCATTATATAATCCTTCAATATTAATTCCGACTATCCCAGTCGGAATTAAAGATGACTAATTTAGTCGCCTTTGTCAATAACTATTCTGACAAAAAAAGTAATGATTAAAAAAATTGGAATTATTTAGATAAAGTACCATTTTTCTCTTGCAAATGATAATCATTATCAAGTAGATGTCTTATAGAAAGTTTTAAGTTGATTTATTCTATCAGAAAAAAGTATTTCATTGCCCTTTTACTTCTTGCTCTAACAGCCTTGCCGGGGGAATTGGGCGACCTTACAAGAGCCTTGGTTACTGACGCATATGTTCAGGTGAGTGCTTTCGTAGCCATTACTTTATCCATCTTCTATTTATCAGAACATAGGTTTAATTTTAATATAGGGAATATTCTTCGAGAATCTTCAGCCTTTCAAATACCAACAGCTGCTATTCTTGGTGCAACGCCAGGGTGCGGCGGAGCCGTTGTTGTGGTTGCGGCGTATACTTCTGGAAACGTGTCTTTTGGAGCGGTTATAGCAACCCTAACCGCCACTATGGGAGACGCCGCATTTTTATTGATTGCGGTCAGACCGGACATTGCAATATTAGTGCTTCCTCTTACGCTACTCGCTGGAATTATCACAGGATATATCGCTGATAATTTTCTTACTTTTTCACATCAGGAGAAGGCAGTTAATCTTAAAAGTGACGTCCCCATAATTGGCAAAAATAGGAAGCGTGACATCATATTTACATGTCTGATAATACCGGGTTTCGGTCTGGGAATTCTTCAAATACTTCAGTATGATCTTGAAAAGCTCTTCGGTATCTTCCCACAGATTATTGCAATAGTTGGAATGGTGACAAGCATTTTTATATGGTCTAATTCTCAAATCAAAACAATGACTAACCCGAGAGACAAACCACTTGTTCGCGTAGCTGAAGAAACAAGTTTTATAACCATCTGGGTTTTAGCTGCTTATTTAGCATACGATTATCTCGTTTATCTAACTCCGTTGGACTTGAACGTAATATTCAAGACGATGGGGATGCTGATTCCTTTACTAGCCATAATAATAGGGTTTATTCCTGGATGTGGACCCCAAATATTGGTCACAACTCTTTTTATAAATGGAATGATACCTTTTAGTGCTCTTTTAGGAAATGCTATATCAAACGATGGTGATGCTTTGTTTCCTGCTATAGCGATCGCACCTAGAGCCGCCATCCTAGCAACGATTTATTCGGCTATACCAGCTTTTGTAATGGCCTATACCTTATACTTTTTTTTCCCTTTATTCGGACAATAAAATCAATCTTCTGAAAGTGTCTTATTTACTTTCTTCCTCATCTGCTCGACTAATTTGGTAATATCTTCGGATATTGTCTCAGTTTTTTTTACCATCACCATCAGTTTCTCCAAATCCTTAGATAATTCTTCACTTTGCGCGTTTGAATCAATGAGTCTCAAATGTGTTTTTCTTATCAACGCAGAAATAACTTTGTTTCGTTGCAAAAAACTGTCTATTGATCTTGCTGGAAGAAATAAGGCATGAACTTCATGTTCACCGGCAACTGCCGTTACCGAACGTGGCTTTTTTAAAACAAGCGAGGCATCACCAAATATTTCATTCACACCTAGCCTATTGAGTTTTAGTCCACCTGATGTGTAAATATAAACGTATCCAGACTTAATCAGATACGCACCTTCTGGGTTATCCCCTGCCTTGTAAATCTCTTCATTTGGCTGCCATATCACATGCTTTTCAGTTTTTTCCATTTGTTCCTACTCCACATATTCTTTTAGTTTTTTTTCGTCAACAACTATGGGTTGGATGATGCCTCCAGCCCTTTCAAAAATATCAAGTACATTTGGCAAAGCCAGCATATTTTCCCACACTTTATTTAGATTTGGAAAATCTTTTTCTAACGGAATATCTGATGCAAGTGCATTTCTTATTTGGGGAATTAAAAAACAATCCGCATAAGACACATTATCTCCAACACAATATTTTCCTGAAACATTTTTCAAAATTTCTTCTATGGCAGAAAACTCGCGATTAATAAAATGCTTCCTCAGGGGATGCTTAATCGGCTGTGCTTTTTTCATTCCCCACTCACCCATCGCTTGAATAATAAAGGGAATGTTTTGGTAGGGTTGGGTGTCAGCGGCTACAATCCACTGAATTCTTCTCATCTCTGCTTTTAAATAAGGGTCCTCTGGAATTAATGGAGAAGGTTCGCCCAAAAGATCATCTATCAAATCTATAATAGCTCCTGTCTGAGTCATTTTTTTGCCATCCTCAAGCAAAAGTAAAGGCACTCTTCCCTCAGGGTTTAGAGCTTTATAATCCTTGGTTTTTAACTTATTGTATTGTTCGTCATCACTAGGGATCGTCCAAACTGGTATCCCACGGTTATCAAAATCTATTCCAGTCTCAATTAGTTTAACTTTATTTTCGGGAACACCCCTGCAACTTAAAAAAATAAGAACGCGTAAAGAAGCACTACTGGATGAATGGTAATATAATTTCATTTTTAAAACCTCTTACAATATCAGTTTAGCCAAGGCCTTAGCCATTTCCGGTGGTATGGGAATCGACTTTCTAGCCTCGAGATCCATAGTAACGGCAACAGCACTTGCAATAGCGACTGGCTTTCCAGTCTCAACATTAAATATCCAGTGCTTCCATACAAAAGTCTTATTAGACATAGATTGAACTCCTGACTTCGTTTTTAAGTGCGTACCTAAAGGAACATATTCAAAAAAATCAAACTTATATTCTAAAGCAGCGCTTCCGACATTGGTCATACCATTTTCATCTATTGTGCCAGTATACGCTAACAAGTGAGGCGTTGAGTCTGATACCACACCCATATAAGCGGAGGGCTTAATCTTATCCATATTATCGCAATGCCTTTGCAAAATTACTGACTCAAATGAATCAATCATATCTTTCTGAGAGGCTTGTGAGAGAGACATTACATTTTCCTTTTGTAAAGATAATCCTCTTGGTTGACCATAGCTTGGAATATCTACCCTCAATTCCTCAAACACTTTAGAAAAATTCTTTTTTGCTTCCTCTGGGGGTTTACTCGTCCATACAAATTGGAAGTTAAAGGCAGCGCAGGGTTGCTGTGTAATCGTTTCTACCATTTCTAAATAGGGCTTTACTTCGGTATCTCCAAGTTGAACTATTCCCAGTTTAAAAAAAAATGGAGCTCCTGGTTTTTGTTCCTTAAGAAAACGAATGTGGGCACGGGCAAGAGAAAGATATGTATTTCCCAACTCGACTGGTTTCTCGTTAATTCCTAACTTGTTCCAAAGCACAACACATCCTTGAAGTGCTTTTTCAAAATAGAATTGAACATTCATATGGCCCATTTGATCTATTTCCCAAGATTGGACTGAGTTTCTGTAAACCGTTTTCATTGTATGTAAATAATTCCCTCTCTTGAGTTCAGTGATTACATTTTATCTCTTGTTGTACCAGACATTGTCCTGTAATTAGATCATAGAGTTTATTTATCATCAAAGGAATTAAATTGGAAGATTCTCAACCTACATTAGCCAACTGGAGGCTACCCCCATTTAATAGAGAAGCATTTTCTAAAGTAAGGGAAATAATCCCTACGGCTTCGATAAATTGGACCAAAGGACCAGATAAAAAAATCAGTGAGTTTAAAAATAAGGAGCTTACCGTAAAAATAAGAGAAAACGAGGAAGCATTGTTGGACGAGTTTTTAAGTCAAACAACAGTAGACGCTTTTCACATATCTCATAAAGGTAACACCATATATACGTGGCATTCTGATTATTGTTCCTCCACAACACCACATATTATCTTTTCTGTGTCAAAGTCACTAACCGCGTTACTTATCGGCTGCGTAATAGATGAAGGGTTATTAAGTGAAGAGACTTTGGTCTCCCAGATTATTCCCGAGACAAAGGGAAGTGCTTTCGAAGATGCCTCAGTTCGCAATTTATTGGACATGAGCGTTTCTTCTAATTTCATAGAAGACTATGAAGCAACATCCGGTATTTTTCTCGATTATCGGCAATCAACCGGTTGGAACCCACAAGACATAGATGATACATCACATTTAAAATCGTTTCTTTATAGCTTGAACAAAAATACACACAAACATGGTGAAAAATTTGAATATCATTCAACAAACACCGACATGCTCGGAATTATAATAGAGAAATGCACTGGTAAAAAATACGCACAGTTTTTTTTTGAAAAACTTATGAAGCCTACAGGCGCACAAGACGATGCTTATGTGACACTGGACAGAATGGGTACGTCAAGATCTGCGGGAGGAGTATGTATATCGGCAAGCGATATAATGGGTATATGTGAAATGGTTCGATGCTATGGAAAAAATAGTCAGGGCGAACAAGTATTTCCTGAAAACTGGATCAAAGATATACTAAATTCAGCTTCTAATAAAAAATTCAGTCTTGATGGACATTATGATATTTTTCCTGAAGGACTTTATAGGTCAAAATGGTATAGGCCTTATATTTCTCGAAGCGTTCTTTTTGGGCTCGGAATTCATGGCCAGTGGATTTGGATCGATTTTGATAAAGAGCTTTCTTTTGTGTGCCTGAGTTCAGAGCCTAAACCCATTATGAAAAATAATATTGAGCAGATGTCTAACATTTTCAGTCAAATTACCAGTCAACTGGTTTAACCCTAAAAAGGAATATCATTGAAATTAAGTTTTGGAGGCATACCTCTTTTTTTGTGTGCCATATTATCATTTGTGTGCATGAATGCCCTAGCCAAGGGAATGGCTCTTCAATATCCCATAATTGAGGTGGTTTGGGCGCGATACCTCAGCCAAACAGTGCTGACAATATTGGTATTCAATAAAAATCTGAAAACAATTGTGAAAACACAAAGGTTAAAAATTCACCTTTTCAGATCGGCTCTACTTTTTGGAGCGACCATTTTTATTTTTGCCGGTTTTGCTAACTTATCCTTGGCTGCAACTATGGCGATTTTTCAAACCGCGCCATTATTGGTTGTTATTCTATCAGTAATTTTTCTAGGCGAAATAGTTGGGTTTAAGCGATGGTTAGGGGTTTTTGTTGGATTTTTAGGAGCGTTAATTATTATACAACCAGGAACAGATACCTTTTTAATCGCTAGCATTTTTCCACTTCTATCAGCTTTGTGCTACGCAGGTTATGCAGTTTCAACGCGTCACCTCGGTACAGATGAGGATCCTAGAACAAACTTCTTTTATACTGGCTTAGTAGGAACTATTGTTTCCACACTAATTTTATTTCCATATTTTCAAAAAATAGAGTTGTTCGATATTATTTATTTCACCCTATTAGGTACTCTTGGTGGCTTCGGTCATTACTGTCTAATTTTAGCACTCAGAAAGTCTGAGGCATCTCTACTTGCCCCCTTTTCGTATTTTGATTTAGTCTTCTCAGCTTGCCTTGGCATTATATTCTTTACAGAGTATCCAAGTCAAAGTTTGATAATTGGTGCTGTTATCATTGTTGGAGCAGGAATATACACTTGGTATCGAGAAAGGGTACAGTCACACAATCAAAGTGTCTGAGAGCGTGACCAATCCCAATATAATTCTCTTGCCAGCTTTGCTATAGATCCGACTTGGTAGTTCTTATCTTCGAACGCAGTTACAGGCATTATCTTGGTCATATTTCCTGTCATAAATACTTCCTCGGCTTCTTCAAAATCTTTGAAAGACAGAACAGTTTCTGAAACCGGTTTTCCATATTCTCTTAAATTTTTTATATGTCTTGCCCTAGTAATACCAGCCAAAAACGTTCCATTTGGGATCGGTGTTAATACTTCGCCGTCTTTTACCATAAAGATATTGGCTGTTGCTGTCTCAGCAACATTGCCAGCAGCATCAGCAACTAAGGCATTTGTAAATCCTTTTGATCGTGCCTCGGCTAACATTCTCGCATTATTGGGATATAAACACCCCGCTTTTGCATTCACTACATTATCCTCCAGAACAGGTCGTCGGAATTTAGTTCTGCTGAGCGTTGCAGAAACAGTTGCTGCGGCCATTGGAATTTGCTCAAGACAGATTGAAAAAGCCGTACTATTTTCCTTTGGCAATACTAAAGACTCGGCCCCATCAAGCGCCCAATACATTGGCCTTATATAAACCGATGTGGATTTATCGAAAGAGCTAAGCCCCTCTTTAATTATTTCCACCATTTCTTCAGGTGTAACAGCGGGATCAAGCATCATTGCCTTTGCTGAATTATTTACTCTCTCACAATGTAAAAGTAGGTCAGGTGTAGCACCTTCAAAAAAGCGAGCTCCATCAAAGACACTTGATCCTAACCATGCCCCATGATCAGCGGCGCGGAGAATATATTTATCTCCATCATGCCATGTGCCATTAAAATATGTTTTTATATTTTCCCCAGAAGCCATTCCAACCTTACTCTGTTGCGCTACTTTAAAGGTAGCTCTATAGAAGTTGTTAGTAAACTAGATATTACCAAAATTATGAATAATATCGAAATCTCTACATTGATTGATTTTCTCAATTTAATTGCGTGCGATAAATAATTTTTTTTAAGTTGTGGTACTAACCGGAACTTATTTAGGGCACCAATCCCTAGCAAAGTTGTGACAAAAAATAATTTAAATAAAAAGGCTTTTCCATAATCAGAAGTCACTAGCTGATCTATACCACCAACTAAAATTGTCCCCAGCATTAATCCAGTTATTAGCAAGACCCCTATGTAGTAGACAGCATAAACACCAAATTGATGCGCTATTTGAAACAGGTTTTCTTCTTCAACTTTTCCCTGAGTAGAATAACGGAGCGGTAAGAACGAACCAACCCAAAAAGAAATAGCGCCCAGGTGTAAGACGATCAGTAGCTGAGAGCTAAATCCATTTATTGTCGAGTGCCCATATAATGAGAATGATGAAAGTATGAGGGCAAAGCCTAATATTCCTGCGATAGGTCTTTGATTTTGAAAAACAGATATCCACAAGAATACTAATAAGAACCCAAAAAATAATACTAAAATGGACTGACCGGCCTTCGATGACAAGGCTATATTAACCATAAATGGATCAACTGCACTTTGTAAATCTCCTCCTATGTTTCCTGCTGTCATTAACAGTAATAATGGTGCTACGATGGAGCCAGTTAGTGATGATCTACTTACTAAATTGCAACAGTATGCAAGTGTTGGTTGTGAAAGCAAAGATCTGAAATGAAAAATGAACATGCCTGTCCCTACCGCGAGGAAAGATAGAACATAGAGTAAAACTTTTACAAGAGGAGCTAATATAGCCCAGATTTCCATTTTTTTAATTACCTTTAACTTCGAAAGTAAGTATACCTTTTAAAACGTGACCATCCTCCCCCATAGCTCGCCAATGCACTTCATAAGAGCCAAAATTAATCTGAGGTAACTTTATTAAATGACTTTCGGACAAAACCAACGAAGGTTTATAATTTATTTCTATCAATTTCCCATTTGATTTTTTAAAAAAACCTTTCAATGATGATAATTTTTTATTGTTATCTTGGCCTTTTTGAAAAATCTCAAACTTTATTAGTTTAGCAGGAGATTTAAATAGCATTTTATACTGGGTTGGAGCCTTTGTTAACAAAGCCCCATCCATTGGATTTGCTAACTTTAGAGGCGAATGTGGAAACGCTGTTATTGGCAAACTGAATAGTATAAAAACTAATATGATTTTCTTTAACATACCTACCTCTGTTCTTTGCTAATTGTATTAATTTTATCGTGTTGCAGTCTTACCTTCATACTCCATGTACTCTTGATAAATGATAAAGCTGCAACAATTTCACGGTCGGACAAAAGGTTATTATATGCAGGCATATTATTTGGATATTCTTGCCCGATAATTTCTTCCAACCCATATTTGGTCATTAAGAAAAGATACTCATCTGAGTGATGCCATGTGTGACCACTTTCATCATGCGGAGGTGCCGGCATGTATCCATCGGAATCCGGTTGTCTCCATTGCTCTTGACCCTCAAGATTAACACCATGGCATGACGCACAATTATTTTTATAAACCAACTTGCCCAGATTTACCAAATCTTGATCATCTGGCTTCAGAGAAATGTCAGCCCTGAGGGGCTCATCAAAAAATAAGCTTGGTGCAAAATAAAAAACACTCCCTAACACTAAAAATACAAATAGGATTGGCACAGCAAGTTTTTTCATTTTAGTGACACGCTTTTCCTAAAGCTTTAAGTCGCCAGTAGTTATAGGGAAGAGGCGTTATAAAACCAACTATTAGCATTAATGGTATCACCCACCACGTCAATTTTGCGCCTCCAGTGGCAATAAAATCTGTCAAGTTCATGGCGGCCTCCATTGATATCATTGAAATTAGGGACATACCTATAGCTGTTTGAAAAGCCGCCTTTAAAGGCATTTGTCGAAACAGAATGAACGTTTCAAGTAAAATGGATGTGATTAAGCCATTAATGATAGCTAGCGTCATAATTGCTAAAACCGGCCAAGCAATACCCATAAATTGAAAATATGCTATTGTTCCAAAATCTCCTATAGAGCAGCCTAAAAGGCACCACATTGTATTGTAAGACGCCCTTTTCCAAGTGTGCTTACAATACCAGTTTATATCGATTTTTTGGGCTAGTTCAGACATCTTGACCTCTTTTTATTTTCAATATAAAGTCTCCAGTTACTGGAATGTAAAGAGTTTATTAATGAATATTAGTCAGGCAGCAAAATTATCGGGACTATCTGTTAAAACAGTCAGGTATTACGCGGATATAAAAATGGTTGAACCAGCAAGAAACATTCAATCTGGTTATAGAAGCTACTCCAATGATGATGTGGCAAAATTAAACTTCATTGGAAAAGCGAGACGCTTTAATTTCAGCATTGAAGAATGTAGAGAGCTTCTTTCTTTATATCAGGATAAAAATAGATCTAGCAAAGAGGTAAAAAAACTGACCCTAGCCAAAATTGCTTCTATCGATAAAAAGCTTAAGGAGTTCCATTCTCTCAGAGACGAATTAAGTCACTTAGTTAATTGTTGTAATGGAGATGATAGACCATCGTGCCCAATTCTGGACGAGCTTTCAAAATAAATTTTTGGATTAAAATTGGAAGATACTAATCTTTAGAAATATAGCAAAGACCTAGCAACAGCTACAAGACCCAGCCTGCTTTTTTTCTACCGCTTTCGTTTTTATTGATTTTTTTGATTTAGTTTTATCGGCTTGATCCGCTTCTAATGCTTGTGCTTCTTTTGCAATTTTGTCTTCAAAATACTCGTAAAGTGACGCAAACCCTAACTTTGCCGCTTTCTTTTCTTCATACGGCTTTTCTCCCACGAAGGTTATCAATCCGCTCCAATATGAGTTCATTTTGCGTACCCATCGGTAACAGAGATCAATACATTAATCAAGTTAAGCTTTAATGAGTAAAAATAGGCATTAACCAACCCACTTAAAAGTGGGTTGATAATTTTTCTTTAGAAGCACTTAGCCAAGTTGGTTGCCAAGTTTCGAATGAGGTTTTCATATAGACTTGGGCCAGTTTCTAATTTAACGCCTAGTGGATCAATCACAGCTGTATTTGCGTTGGTCCCCTCAACAACCGCTTTAACTAGGCCCTGTTTGTATTGGGGCTCCGCAAGCACACACTCGACAGCTTCATCTACCACTCTTTTGCGTATCTCGGCAAGACGAGCGGGGCTTGGATCAGAAGCATCCCCTAATGATATAGCTCCGGAAGCACTAATACCAAAATCTTTCTCAAAATACTGATAAGCATCATGAAAAACGACAAATTTCTTCTCTCTTATTGGATATAATATGGAATTCACTTCAGATACCAATGCGTCAATGTTATCTCTAGCCGATTTTGCATTTGAAAAATAAGTTGCAGCATTATCAGGGTCAAGCTCCGACAATTTTGCTGCAATAGAATTCAACCATACTTTCGCAATTTTTGGTGACAACCAGGCATGAGGATCGTGCTCTCCGTGAGCATGGCCCTCGTGGTCATCATGATCATCATGCTTTTTCTTGCCATGGTCATGATCGTCATGGTCATCATGCTTCTTCTTGCCATGATCGTGATCATCGTGGTCGTCATGCTTCTTCTTACCATGGTCATGATCATCGTGATCATCATGCTTCTTCTTATCATGGTCGTGATCATCGTGGTCGTCATGCTTCTTCTTACCATGGTCATGATCATCGTGATCATCATGCTTCTTCTTATCATGGTCGTGATCATCGTGGTCGTCATGCTTCTTCTTACCATGGTCATGATCATCGTGATCATCATGCTTCTTCTTACCATGGTCATCATGATCGTCGTGATCGCCATGGTCATGTGCTTCGAATAGCGCTCCCTCGCGGAAACTGAGAAGTTCTATGCCATCAACACCTAGAAGAGAAGTTATAGAAGCGTCTTTCGCTAAACTTTCCAGACCATTTTCCAGCCACGGTGTAAGATCCTCTCCTATCCAAAAAACAACATCAGCATCTTCCAATGACTTTGCATTAGAGGGTTTAAGTTGATATTCGTGCGGGGATGCTCCTGCTGGCATAATCAAGTCTGGTTTACCCACACCTTTCATTACACTTGAGACTAGTGAATGGACGGGGGCGATGTCTACAGTAACCTTCGGCACATCTGCAACTAGCATACTGGTGCTCAATAGAAACGCTGACGTTGTTGAAAGGAATTTATTAGACATTTGGCTCTCCATGAGGTATTTGTATTGGTGTGTTATGTTATAACATGTAATGATATAACGTAACATCTTAACAAAGTAAAGATCAATTCTACAGAGCGCGCATTCGGATGAAAAAAAAGAAAAAAAACGAAAATTCTTCAAAGATATTTGAAGGTCATGACCATGGAGCTTGCTTTGGTGACGCGATAACACTAATCGAGGATTATTTCATCGAGAAAAAATTACAACTAACTCCTTTACGACGAAAAGTTTTTGAAATTTTAATCGAGGATCACAAGCCTCTTGGCGCTTATGAGATCCTTGATAGTTTAGGGAAGGCAGGTTTTTCATCATCTCCACCTATAGCGTATCGAGTTCTTGACTTTTTAATGGAACATGGATTTGTTCATAAAGTGCAGGGTTTAAATGCCTTTATTGCCTGTTCAAACCCAGAGCACTCGCATTTTCCGACATTTGTTATCTGTCGAAAATGTGAGAAAGTTGCAGAAGTCAGTGACGAGAAAACCAGGCTTAATCTATCGAGTCCCGAAATAACAGATTTCAAAATTGAAAAAACCACTATTGAATTGACTGGAATTTGTAGCACTTGCGAAAATGCAGAGATCAGATAATGCTCATTGAGGTTCAGAGTCTAAATGTACGATATGGAAATAAAAAAGTACTAGAAAACATAAATCTTTCTGTGAGCAGAAGTGAAATTGTTACGATAGTTGGTCCAAATGGATCAGGAAAAACGACTCTTTTCAAGGCGATAATTGGCTCAGCGCCTATTTCCTCTGGTAAAATAATTATGAGCCCGAGTGTAAAAGTAGGCTATGTGCCGCAAGTTTTGAATGTTGACCGTTCACTCCCTTTGACAGCCGCGCGATTTCTAAATCTTGTGAATAATCGTAATGACCAAGGACTCTTGAGAGCCCAACAGATTTTGGGATCAGAAGATTATTTATCGACGCAGATAAGCAGCCTTTCCGGTGGTCAATTGCAACGCGTGCTTCTAGCACGTGCTTTAATGAATGACCCTGACGTTTTATTGCTCGATGAGGCTACACGCGGATTAGATCAACCGGGATCAGCGGCATTTTACAAAAAAATAGAGGAAGTACGAGAGTCCTCTGGCTGCGCAGTGCTAATGATAAGCCATGATTTACATATAGTTATGAGCGCATCAAATAGAGTAATTTGTCTTAATGGCCATATATGCTGCCAGGGTGAACCGCAATCGGTCGCTTCTTCACCAGAATATAGAGATCTTTTTGGTTCAAATATAGATGGTACATTTGCTCTTTACCAACATAACCACAAAGAAAACAAAAGCAGGATAAATCACAGTAATGCTTGATGACTTCATGGTTAGAGCTACTCTTGCTGGCGTTGGTGTTTCTCTGGCAGCCGCTCCTTTAGGTTGTTTTGTGGTATGGCGAAGAATGGCATACTTTGGTGAGGCAACAGCCCATGCTGCTCTCTTAGGTATATCATTGTCTTTAATGTTTGAATTTTCGGTGTTTGCAGGAGCGTTGTTTGTATCTGTAATTATGGCTACTGCAGTTACAATTGGTCAAGGTCGGTCACTGTTTTTAGATACTCTTCTTGGGGTTGCGGGTCATTCATGTATGGCATTAGGTTTAATAATAGTTTCTTTCATCTCTGGGGTACGTATAGAGCTCATGGCCTATCTGATTGGGGATATTCTGGCTGTATCCAAAACAGATGTTTTATTGATTTGGTTAGGTTTAGCTCTTGTATTGCTTTTATTGATTTGGCGATGGTCAGCGCTTTTATTGTGCACTCTAAATGAAGATTTAGCAGCTGCAAGCGGCCTATATCCCAAAAGAGAAAACTTTGTTCTGACAATCGCCCTAGCAGTGGTTGTAGCCGTTGGCATAAAGGTTGTCGGCGTACTTCTTATTATCTCTATGTTAATTATACCAGCCGCTTCTTCGCGTTCACTTGGATCGACACCAGAGAAAATGGCTATATTTGCCTCCTTAATTGGAACGTTATCGGCGATACTAGGCTTCAACGCTTCTTATGTTTTTGATACGCCAACGGGTCCATCAATTGTCTGTGTAGCGTCGTTAATTTTTCTTTTTACTCTGACCTTTTCTTTGCTTACACAGCAATTTCAACGCAAGTATTAAAGAATTTAATTAAGATAGAAAAAATGAATAAGTTTGCACCTAAACCAGTAACAGTAATCACAGGTTTTCTTGGAAGCGGCAAAACAACTTTGCTCTCTGCTTTGCTTAAAAAAGAAGAGATGAAAAATGTAGCGGTAATCATTAATGAGTTTGGTGAGGTTGGACTAGACCATGCTTTGGTAGAGCACAGCGATGAAAATATTGTCGAGCTACAAAATGGATGTATTTGCTGTACTATCCAGGGCGATCTCCAGAAAACAATGCTGGACTTGATAGATAAAATGACTAAAGGAGAAATATCTTATTTTGATAAAGTTATAATAGAAACGACAGGACTTGCTGACCCAGTTCCCATTATTCATACTTTGATTAGCTCAATAGATTTGCAACGAATTTATACTCTTGATGGTGTAATCACAGTAGTTGATGCAACAAATGGAGAAAAAACATTAGAGTTACAACCAGAGGCCGTTAAACAAGCTGCGCTAGCCGAACGCATTATAATTAGTAAAATTGATCTAATAGAAAAAGATAAAGAAATATCTTTGGAAAATCGATTAAGAGCAATAAATCCTTCGACAAAAATTATCAAAAGTAGCTTTGGCAAAGTTTCAATTTCAGACTTAATTAATTTGGACGCATACGATCCTTTTAGCAAGTCTAGAGATGTAAAGGAATGGCTTGCTGCAGAGAGTATGGACTCCCATCACCATCACGATCATGACCACCACCATGTTAATGTAAATCGGCACGATGAGAATATTGAAGCGTTTTCTATGACTAGCGATAAACCCGTCAACATGATGGCCTTTGGTTTTTTTAAGGACTTATTAATGGCACAAATGGGGCCAGACTTACTCAGGTTAAAGGGAATAATAAATATTGAGGGTAAAGATCGCCCCGCAGTTATTCACGGCGTCCAGCATATTTTTCATCCCGTCCATTGGTTGGAAAAATGGCCTGATAGCGATAAACAAACGAAGCTGGTATTTATTACACGAAATGTAAAGAGAGAACAAATAGAGATTTTGTTTAATGGATTAATGGGAGATGCCGAAGAAAAAGGCATACGCACAGAAGCAGCTAGTTTACCGGAATCTTAAAAAATCAACCTTAGATTTTCTAAAATTACCTATAGTTCCTAAGGAGCACAGAAAGCAAAATAGTTAAGGACACACTAATGTATCATCTTTAATAGTGGCGATAGAACACGTTATTTTTTCAGGTTTAAAAGGATCCATAAAATATTCTATTTAATTTTAACGAATTTCGTATTTGACTATCGCAGTTAAAAAAAAATTTACGTATGGCCAACACATCTTGGTCTGAATAAGGAGCACCTAAAAAGAAACCACCGAATGCTGATCGGATAAATTAAAGAATAAATTAATTAGTGTGTAATTATAGCGATCAAGCCTTAAACATTTTTCCAAAAAATTTCGTCTTTGTAACTTCAGATCATAGTTTATACTAAAAACGAAGTGCGGAGAAAGATTTGTTGAATTATTTGAAAGATATATTTTATGTGTGGGATTTTTGCGTGCAAACCATTCAATAAAGCTTGGCTGGAAGAAAGCATAATTAAGCATCAGGAGAGAGGGCCTGATCAGCAAGCAATTCATTTATTTAATGAAATTGGTGTTTCAGTAAATAGGCTGGCAATAACTGGTAATTTGCAAGATGGATCTCAACCTGTATTTTCAAGTTCAAATGAGACTTTTTGTGTTTTTAATGGTGCTCTCTACAATACTGAGGACCTTAAAAAACGTTTTTCTCTCAAGGTTAGCTCGACAAATGAGGCCGCAGTTTTAGTGGAGCTATATGAGCTAAAGGGAGAAAAATTTACTGACTATTTAAGAGGAATGTTTTCAATTATACTTGTAGATAAACGAAATGGGTCTTTGTTGGTCGCTAGGGATATTTTCGGGGTAAAACCGTTATATTGGGTTGATAAAGAAGACCTAGTTGTTTTTTCAAGCTCTTTAAACGCCATCCCCGAAAAGCTTTTTCCTTATGCTAAAGCTTTTCCACCTGGTGGAGTATGGGTCAATAATACGTTTAAAGACCGCGTAAAACCAGAAATAGTACAATTCAAGAGTTTAGAAAAACTTCTTGTAAATGCGGTTTCTAGTCATATACCAATGGAAGTAAAATGGGGGTGTAGTCTCAGTGGGGGTGTGGATAGTTCTTTGCTATGTGCACTAGCTAAATCAATTGGGCATCACTTTAACTGCTATACTTTAGACACTGGAGGAGGACAGGACCTCGCTTGTGCAATAGAGGTTTCAAAATATCTCAAAGTACCTTTGAAACTGGTAAGAGTGAATGATTTAGATATTGAACACACTATTCCCAAAGTTGTTGAGTCTTTGGGTACTTATCAAGGGGAATTAATTTTGGGTGGACTTTTTACATACTTTATTTCTCGCGAAGCTTATAAAGATGGGCTTAAAGTTTTACTTTTTGGCGAGGGAGCGGATGAGGTCTTTGGTGGCTACAGCAAATATAGATTATTTTTGGAGAAATCATCTGAACTTTCAAATAAAAAAATGTTGAATGACCTTCATTCACTTTGGCTAACGCACAATAAAAGAGTGGACCACGCATCTATGGCCGCTAGCATAGAAGCTAGAGTGCCTTACCAGGATACTTACGTCACTGGTAATGCAAGTAGGTTGCCGATGAAATTAAAAGTTGATTTAAATAGTGCGGACGGAAATAAAATAGCTTTACGAGCTGTGGCACAGAAATATTTGCCAAAAAATATCGCCCTCAGAAAGAAAGAAGTAATTTCACGTGGCACAGACCTCGGAGTTATGCTGAGCAGAGTAGCAAAAAAAATGGCTAATAATAATGATGTGCAATCAATAAGTGCTATTGATATAAAAAATTTTAATATTAGGAATGATATCGAAGCGGTTGCGTTTAAAGTCTGGAGAAAGCTCTTCCCTAACTTGGCAGAAAACATTGAAAGTATGAAAGAACGTGGATTATTTAAGTTATTAACGGTTTAGATATCTAATCGAAGGGTAATGTCATTTTAGTCTTCGTTTTATCAAAACTAAAATCTGCTTTAAATAACTGACCTGCATGGTGAGCCCGACAGGGTTCGAACCTGTGACCCACTGATTAAAAGTCAGTTGCCTTAAGTATTATTAGACATTTTTTAATCAAATATTCTCATAATATATCAATTTTTATTGCCTTTTGTCTACTATTTGTCTACTAGTATTGCTGTCTACTAACTGTCTACTGGATTAAAATTGGTAAAAATCACAGAAAAATACTTAGAAAAAATAAAGCCAGGCACCAAAGACCAATATCACCGAGATGACACATTAAAAGGCTTTGCCGTCAAAGTAACGCCAACCGGCCGAATATCTTTTATAGCCGAAGGAAGAGTAAGAAAAGGTAGGTCTCGACGCATCACTTTAGGGCGACATCCTTTTCTTGCAATGAAGGAAGCAAGAGAGCTAGCTATGAATAATCTCAATGAAATGCAAAAAGGAATCGACCCAGTATTGAAAGAAAGGGAGGAGAGAGGAAAACAGAAAGCTTTATCAAAAACATTAAATGATATTTTTCATGAGTATCTATCCCTAAAAGCTCTCAAGCCTAATACCAAGTATGATTATGTGAACACTTTCTTATTAACTTTTTCAGAGTTAGGGAAAAGACCTATTAGAAGTATTTCTAGGCAGGAAATCTTAGAACTCTATTTTAAGATTCAAAGCGAGAGAGGGGATTCTACCGCAGCAAAATTCAAAAGGATTGGTTCAGCTATTTTCAAATTTGCAATGGCTGATGAAGTTGATGGTGAGAGGCTGATTAAAGAAAACCCTTTTAACATAATAACTGAGAAAGGAATAAAAATTCCTTTGAAGAAGAGAGCTACCTTTCTAACTAATACAGACATCTCAAAGCTTATTACTTTCTATATGAATTTTGAAAACTGGCCCTCTCCTTCGAAACATGGAGTGACAAAGCAGGGAATAAATTACGTAATCCTTTTAATGACAACAGGGCTAAGAAAAAGTGAAGCCTTGAGACTTAAGTGGAATCATGTTGATTGGACTAATAAGACCTTCACAGCATTTGAGACTAAAAACAGTTCAAATCATATCGTACCAATGTCGACTACTACTGAATGGATTTTAAATGAGCAGCAAAAAATTTCACTAGATAGTCCCTACGTATTTCCTTCTCAGAAAACTGGGATGCATATGACGGAACCAAAGTCGCAATTATTTAAAATAAGACGCGCAACAAAATTAAACTTTACCTTCCATGATTTAAGAAGAACCTTTGCTACTCATGCCGAAGCATTGGGGCAATCACATGAGCTAATAAGAAAAGCTCTCAATCATAAATCTGGTGGAGGGATAACATCTCAGTATATAATAACTCAAGTTGAAACTTTAAGACCTGTTTTTCAATCGGTTGCTGAAGGCTACAGAACTTACTATGACCCAGACTGGAGATATGACTTAATAGATGAGGGGGACTAATGCATAAATCTACAATAATCTGGCTAACGATATTCTTTATGTCAGCATTTTCGACTTATGGTCAAAGTAACTTTAAAAGTTTTGGAGGAGAAGAAGCGGAGAACATTATTGTTAACGGAGACGTTATAATGGTTAATGAACGCGATTATATGATAATTAAGTATAAAAATAGACTTTACGAATGTATATCAAGAATTTTCCTTGACGGTTATATCAATTGTCACAGGTTGAATTATTCCAAAGATAAATAAAACCTAATACGATTAACTTAGAAATTAATTAACTCTAAATGCAACTGATTTGACATAATGTGTACTATGTAGTACACAGTACTTATGAAAAGATTCGGTTCATATATACGAGACTGTCGAGAGGCACTCAATAAAGAAAGTAAAGGTTACAGTGTACGGAAAGTTGCTGAGAAGATTGGGGTGGAGCCCGCATTCCTTAGCAAGGTTGAGAGAGACATAGTCCCTCCCCCTTCAGAGAAGAAGATTGTAGCTCTGGCAAAGGTGCTTGATGAGGACCCAGATATCCTACTTGCGATGGCCGGCAAAGTGTCCACAGACCTATTAAAGATAATACAAAAGCGCCCTGTTATCTTTGCTGATTTAATTCGCAGACTAAAGAAAGAGCCGGACCATGCTGTTTTAAAAATAGTAAGAGAAGTAACAGACGGAGAATGGTAAAGGAGACCTAACATGATAAACTTAAGACACAATCAACTTGAAATTCGCTTTCCTGAAATTCACAAAAGGGCTGGAGTTAAAATTGATTTTAAAAGAACCTTGAGGGTACCTGATGACTCAGAAACTCACTACTTGCCGCCAAACTTAGGAAGATTTCCTCTTCGCCATATTGAAGACTTTGACTTAAAAAATAAGAGTCATTTGAAAAAGCGTGGAGGAGTGATAATGCCAATGTTTCAGGCTGACGCACTTTGGTTAAACTTCACTCCTCTTTATGAAGGTTATGACGAAGAGTACCCAATAGCTATTAAGATAGGCACAGGTAAAATCTGTGCAATATCTGGCGATAAATGGAATTCGAGTCTAAATAGGGACCCTCAGGATTACATTGTCGTGCCAAGCCAACCATGGTTAGATGGCTATAATGCTGACAAAAACGGAACTGTAAGGCAATTCGTTGCTGCTCCCCTTGGGAAGGGCTACACAGTAGAAGAACAGTTGACAGGGTCTGCTACCGTTGGAGGTATACAGATTCAAGCTTTTCCAATGAAATTAAAAAAATATAAAGAATTAATGAAAGCACGTTCCTACCAAGTTGAGGTGCAGGCATGCTACTCAGCAGAACCATTACTAGAAAGCAGAGAGTCATTTGATATGGGTTTAGCCCCCGGAGGCTCGATTAAACAGGATATCTACGAAGATGAGCATGACCTAGAAGACTGGGACTTACGAAATACTCACAGGTGTTTTGTAACCTTAGCAAATGCTACACAGTGGATGGACTTAACGTGCGAGGCTCCTCCCCTTTCGCCGAATACCGAGTATCAATATAAACAGGAAGGACTTACCTGGTTTGATTATTATGATAAAGATAGAGAAGCAATTGATACAGCTGTAAAGCTAGGAAAAGTTAAATCTCCGAAAAAGTTAGGAGCCGCAGAGGAAGACCCGATTTGGGATGAGGAGCTAGAATTTTCAACTAATGACCCTATGAAAAAGTATCTCAAACTTCAAAAAATAATCAAGAAAAGGAACGAAAATAAATTGATGGAAGAGTTCGGCAGGGACAAGAAAAAATGGTGGTAATAAGGAGCAAAGACATGATTACACTGAAAACGACACTAGGTGTTGAAACTCTCAGAAATGCCCCAACCGTTTCTGAACTGAAGTTAAGCCGAATAGAACAATTTAAGTTAGCTAATGAAGGTAAACTTGAGAATTACAGAGAGAGATGCTGCTTCTGTAAAGTAGAGATGACAAACATTTATAAAACTCATAATCCCTACCCTCTTAACAAAAATGAAGACGCGACCTGTTGCAAGGACTGCTGTGATACTTTGGTGGGGCCTGCTCGGATGATGATGATTTTAAAAAAGGAGATTTAAAAAATGGAATTAGACTTACAGAATGAGACTCCGGAAAAGGAGAAAAAACCTAATTACATACACGCTGCTCTAGGAGCCATTGGGTTTATTTTTTTCCTGTGGGGCTTCTTCGAAGGAGATGGAAATTTAATAATGCGACTAATTACTGGAATTATAACCTTTGGTGGAGGCCTGATAATCACATATACAGTTCTTTACGTCGGACTGGGATGTTTATCTATTTTTTTTAACTCTGTTTATCGAGCTCAAAACTCGTTCTTAGGAGGATTAAAAGGTGCTATAGGAATATTTCTTCTTCTTGGTTTTTTCGATATGGCACTTCTTGGAGGAACGTTTATTTATCAACCAGTCATGATTTTTCTTTTTACAGGTAGTTTTGAAAACACTTTTTGGAATTGACGAATAACGTAGGTTGTACTTGAGGTAGGTACTAATTTTGCCAAAGGGTGATTATTTTAGGCTTAGAGTTAAATGACTATTAAGAACACATTATTGAAGATAAATTTCGGTTTGGTCTTTATTCTGGGATTTTATTCAAATGCTTTTTCTAACTCTCTAGGTTGTGAAAAATCAAATTACTGGTATGCATTCAATCACCCTAAACTTGAAGCAGCAAATTATAATGACCTCGTTCCGAACAAAGATAGCTCTACTATCAAGTTAAAAGGCTACGTTTACTATATAAATTTAAACCAGTACATATTTGATGAGTGCAACATTCCAATTGTAGAGCCCATATTTTTCAATGAAAAGTATCGGTATATTATACTTTCAGATTCTTGGAGGCAGGGCCTGAACGTCAGAGAAAAAATAAAGGAATGCATTGATGTACCAGTTCAATTTATGTCACGGATTATGGTAACTGTGAAAATTTATCCAAAAAAAATTTCAGATTTAAAAATTAAAGCTGAGAATGATAGGAATACAAAACTAGATACAAACGAGAACTTATTTCCACATCCTAAAAATATAAAGGTTTGTGAGGCAGAGATAGAAGTTGCAGCTCTAATTAAACCTGAACTAGACATACCTCGATATATTCCAGAGGGGGCTCCACGTGAAGACTTTGTGCTTGCCCCAACTTTAAGAGTGACATCGATTGGGTCAATCAAGAAAATAGACTAGTGTAATGTTATGAAATGTCGCATTTGATAATCTGGAAACTTCTGCTACTTTATCATCATGTGTATAATGAATAGTTTAATGTTTCTTGGCATATTAGGATATCTTGGCTTCAAAGGAGCCAGGTGGGTTGTTAAGACTGTTTACCAAAACAGAACAGCAATCTCTAACAATATCTACCAAGCCTACAATCTACCTGAGACGTTGTATCAGCGTGTAAGAGTAGACGGAAAAAGAGACTATAGATAAAATTTAGACCTAAGTTAAGTTTTAGAACCCTGACTAGGTGGTTTTAAGACCTCGTCGATAACTAAGTGTCTAAGCTCCTGCATATCAGGATTGTCACTTAGTTTTTTCAAGGCTCGTGCCTCAATCTGACGGACACGCTCATAAGAGATGCCAAAAATCTTTGCGATTTGATGAAGTGTCCAAGTCTCTTGATTTGGCATATCAATTCCAAAACGCATCTTTAAAATCAACAGTTCACGTTCTGTCATTTTGTCTAACTGACTCAAATTATTAACAGCCTTTGTAATTCTTATTAACACATTCTCTTGCTAAATCTTGTGCCTTCTCTATTTGGGATGGGGTCATTTTTTTTGCCACTAAATCTCTGTTATTTGATGCGTCTTCAAAACCATTTGCAGCAGCTATATTTAACCACATGTGAGCATAGACCAAGTCCTGTAATACACCTAGCCCTTCTTTATACAAAAGTCCTAGATTGTTCTGCGCTTTTGAATATCCCCCTTCAGCAGCAATTTTAAACCATTGAACTGCTTCTTTATAGTCTTGGATAGTACCTTGCCCTTCTTTGAGCATAACTGCTAGATTAAACTGTGCATGTATATATCCCTGTTTAGCAGCAAGCGTGTGCCACTTAACTGCTTCTTTATAGTCTTGAATAGTTCCTTGCCCATTATAAAACATTTGCGCCAAATTATACTGTGCTACTGCGCCTCCTTTCTCGGCTAATCTTTTAAACCCCTCGAAAGCAATGGCGTAGTCACCTTTTTTATATGCATTAAAAGATTTTTGGAAGTCATCACCCCAACTCAAACTAACACTCAATGATAAAAATAAAATGGTACCTGGTATATGTTTCACAAGAAGATTCATCTCAAAAGTATCTCCTACAGTTTAAGATTTTGCAACATAGAGGTGTTTAAGGTATTTTAGAGACAATTTATTATTGAGGAGATAGAAAATGGTTGAGTTTAGAACAGCTATGGTGAACTTTGATAATGAAAAAAATTTAAAAACTTATGTAAAGAAATACATAGAAGACTTACCAAATATTAATCCCTACCTCACAGAAATAATTGTAAATAGAACAAGCCCAACATCAGTTCAAATGATAGTAACTGCTGATACTGATGAGCTAGTAAGTTTGAAAACTAAAGAAATGGAAAAATGGAGGGAAGAAAATAAGTTTGAGGGTGTGATTGATACAATGCTTCTTCAGGGTGATGTGTTGTTTAATTACAAAAACTACGAAGACCATAAATCCAAATATAAAAGTAATGAACTGGAGAATTAACAACCAACTCCTAGCAACAAGGCCAATTCTATTTCTTGGGTTAATTTCTCTCGAGTTCGTTTTAATTGTAAGCTGCTCAAATTAAAAAACGATAAATGCAACAAAACAAAACACCAACTCAAAAACGTGAACCTAAGAGGCATAACTATGCTGGCTTTTGGATTCGGTTCGGTGCTTTTGCCGTTGATGTGATTATATTATCTCCATTTCTTTTAATACATCAGATATCTATTAACTTTCAGTTGAGCAACCCTTCATTTGTAAACAAAACGGTGACCTTAAGCTGTTGGATTATTTTCTGGCTTTATTTTGCACTTTTAGAAAGTTCTAAAATGCAGGGAACTGTAGGTAAATGGGTTTTTGGACTAAAAGTGATTCATCAAACCGGTAGAAGAGTCAGTGAGTTGAGAGCGACAGGGAGATATTTTTCCAAAATCTTATCTACACTATCTCTATATGTCGGTTTTTTTATGATTGGATGGACAAAAAGGAAACAGGGTTTGCATGACTTTGTAGTGCAAAGCTATGTTGTTAGAGTAGAAAAAAGTAAGATTACAATCGCTCTACAAATTATCTGGGAGTTTATATTGACTAAAATTAATAACGAAGAAAGTTCAATCGGTAGAAATCTCAAACTTTTAAGAGAATTTATATTGAGTAAAACCTTAGATAATAAGGGCAGAATAAACTTAATTGGCTATGGTGCTATATGCTCCTTAATATTAGTAAGCCTGACAATTTTTTTCTATTTAAACTCAGGTTATAAGTCTTATGCAGAGTGTATTTTGGACAAGATGCCCGGTACTAACGATAGAGCGGCGGCTTTAATCATTCGCGATGCATGCCGAAAGGCAACATCTAAGAAATAGAAGGGTTATTTGAGTTATAAGACAAAACCTTCAACTTTTCTAACATTTCTGAGGTTGGAGAAAACCTCGTAGACTGCCCTCTACCCCTCTCTTTAGAGTAACCTCCTTTCGTCTCCTCTTCAATATAGGAGAGAGCGAGGAGACCCTCATAGACTGCCCTTACCTGTCTGTATGTTAATCGTGGTCCCTCTTCTTCAGTCTTCTTGGAGTAATATCCACTCCTCAGCTGCACCATCAACTCATGGTTAGGAACTTTACGAATATGTTTGTCTATCTCTACTAAGAACCAGGAGATGGCGTGATTAAAGTTCCGTAACGCTTCCTCTGTGCGTTGGTTCTTTCTGTAAAACTTGGGGGCAACGGAAGTGGAACTCGAAGAACTCTTCTCGGTTGCAACTTTAAGTTCCCACTCTCTTATCTCTTCTGATAACGCATTGACCAACCCTTCGAGTCTTTCTTGGGTTATCATCGTATGACACTCCCTGTCTCTATAATGTAATACATTATGTATACATTATAGTAATACCTTAAGTCTTCTTCTTCTCCTTTATTAAAGAAAGAAAACCTTAAGGTTAACCTTAATGTACTTTAAGTATTAACTTAAGAAGAAGGAGTTAAAGTATACTTTAAGTAATACATTATGTATACTAGTAACGAAGATTAATTTTTATGTCGTGTTATTTATAACGAGCATTATTATTTTAATTTTGAAAGAGCTATACCATATTCTAAAGGGCTTAAAGATGAAGATTATTACTAAATTGTCGACAATTCTTTTGTTTCTATTTTTCTCAGGCTTTTTATATGCACAAAGCGATGACATTATTGGGAAAGATGACGCCAAGGCTATGTTTGCCTTGGGGCTAGAAGAATGGAAACAGAACCTTTTAACAGGTAAAGCAGCTGGTGCATTTGATTACGATACCGACAACAATTTAGAGTGGACATTAATCTCCTATCCTCCAGTTGGTAAAATTGTGGTCACTCCTTCTTATTCTGAGAATAACTTGTCAAGACCATGGAAAGTTTCATTGTCAATTGTATATTACCCCCAATACTCTGGCGTATTTATGAGATTGAGTGATAAAGAGCATCGCGATTTAATTGCAAAAGCTCAAAGACAGTTGAGACCAGAACTCACTCTCATGACAAAAGTTACTATATCTAAAAAAGACCAACTGTTTATACACGATTTCCAGATTTTTGAAGCAGGTAAATTTCCTTTAATGGATAACAAATCGACCAATGCGAAGGGATGCATTGAACCTTGTATAGTAAGAAATTAAAAACAGTAGAAAAACAAGTTTCTGATACCTCTTTATAAACCCTATCCACTGCTTTTAAATTATTAAAAATGCTATAAGCGAAGTGATAAATGAAAGACTAAATTTAAGAGTCACTGAGTCCCCCTCTAAGTCCTCCAGAGTCCTGGTCTATATGAAAACTTTTAACGCCCACCCGGTGACTCTTAAAACGGCTCTGAGAGGATTTTTGCTCCCTGCCCTAACCTCTATCATAGCCAACTATAGTTAGCGTTTGAGAGTGTTAAGCACAGAAAGTGGTTAACAACTTGATAACTAAAAATCTGGCAAAGACCAATAATATATATCCCCTAGGAGGGGGGTGGCACATGCATGGGTTTATTAACATGATTTCGTAATGGTGAATCTAAGTATCAGATGTGGTTAACACGGCAAAATAATGATGTATTATTTCCAGGTTTCTACCAAAGAAACTGACATGATTTCAGAAAAAGTTATGCCGTTTGTCTACTATGTGTCTACTGGAAGGATTTGACTATTAAGGTCAGAATCAATAAAGCCTTTGTCTCAATGGTGAGCCCGACAGGGTTCGAACCTGTGACCCACTGATTAAAAGTCAGTTGCTCTACCAACTGAGCTACGGGCCCACATTGAAAGTTTTATTATTTACTTACTATTTGGTCAAGTCTTCAATTATATTAAATGACGTAGGTACAAAATTACTTTATTTATAGTTATAGAAAATAATGGGGAAAGGATTGGAACTACAATTTACCAAAATGCATGGTTGTGGAAATGATTTTGTTATTATTGATAATCGCAATCAACAATTGGAACTAAATAAAGATGAAATTAAATTAATATGTGATCGACGTTATGGAATTGGCTGTGATCAGCTAGTTATTGTAAATAACAATGATAAAAACCACGTTTCAGCATATGCTCTTTTTTGGAATTCAGATGGTTCCGTCTCATCTACATGCGGGAATGCCACAAGATGTATTGCCAGCATTCTCTTCAAGGAGACCAGAACAAAGAAAATTAATATAGAGACTCACAATGGGGTTATTGAGTGCCATAAAAAAAATAATGGATTGATATCTGTAAATATTGGTGAGCCAAAAATATCTTGGGACCAAATACCGTTATCATTGGAAGTCTCAACTTTAAAGCTTCCACTCGAAGGAGAACCAACTGGAACAAATTTTGGCAACCCTCATTGCACATTTTTTGTAGATGACTTGAATACGGTGGATATTCAAAATCAAGGCCCAATTATTGAGAATAATGTGTTGTTTCCCCAAAAAACTAATGTTCAATTTGTAAAAATCATGGACAGAGCTAATATTAAAATTAGGGTCTGGGAGAGAGGGGTTGGAACCACATTAGCATCTGGATCTTCCTCTTGTGCGGCAGTCGATGCAGGAATAAGGAGAGGGCTGCTTAATAATAAGGTTACTGTTGAACTTGAGGGTGGAACTCTAGAGGTAGAGAAAAAATCAACAGGTGTGTGGTTGACTGGGCCAACAAAGAATGTATTTTCTGGACGCTACAACTTGATTCGAAACTGAGCAAAAATGAAATTTAAAACTCTCGGATGCCGACTGAACACGTTTGAAACTGAAACGATCAAGTCAATAACAGAAAAGTTAGATTTTAAAAATCTTACTTTCGTTAATACCTGCTCAGTTACAAAAGAAGCAGCTAAAAATAGCAAGAAGTATGTTCGTCAGCTAAAAAAATCATCTCCAAACAACAGAGTTGTTGTTTCGGGATGTGATGCGCATATCGACAAAGAAACTTACATAAATATGCCTGAAGTTGATGTGGTTGTTGGAAATGACGTTAAGATCGATGAAGCAATTTGGAGAGACATAGTAAAAAGTGGGCAGTCAGGTTTTTTTGGAAATTCAAAGGGCAAGTTAAGACAAGCAAAAACAAAAATTCTTCCCAATTTTACAAAAAGATCAAGAGCCTATTTAGAAATACAAAATGGATGCGACCACTCTTGTACTTTTTGCATAATTCCTCAAGGAAGAGGTCCTTCAAAATCAGTTGCTACTAAAACAATTTTAGAGAAAATCGGTAATCTTGTTGATCAGGGATTCAAAGAAATTGTATTAACGGGCGTCGATATCACGAGTTGGGGCTTAGATCTAGCTGGCAATGAAAAACTTGGTGATTTAGTGATCAGGATCTTGGATGAAATTCCTAGATTACCTCGCCTAAGGCTATCATCATTAGATGTTAGTGAAATGGATGATAGTCTCCTACATGTTTTTAAAACCAATAAACGGATGATGCCACATCTCCACCTTTCTTTGCAATCAGGTAACAACCTCATACTAAAAAGAATGAAAAGAAGACATTCCAGAGAGCAAGCAATTGATTTATGCAGAAACCTAAAGGCTGCCAGACCAGAGTTGACATTCGGTGCGGACCTAATTGCAGGCTTTCCTACAGAAAGCGATATAATGTTTTTAGATACTATTAAACTTGTAAATGAGTGCGATATCAGCTGGCTTCACATTTTTCCTTACTCTATACGTCCAAACACCCCAGCGAGTCGCATGCCACAAGTTAATAAGCATGAAATATCCAAGCGTTCGAAGGCCCTAAGAGATCTAGCTCAGCAAAAAAAAATACAGCATTTTGCAAAACTAAAAGAAAAGACGCTTTCAGTTCTGATGGAGTCTGAATTCAAGGGACGGGCTGAAGATTTCACTGAAATTACAACGAGCACCCCGCTCAAAACAGGCGAAATTTATGCACTAAAAGTGTATAATTACAGTTCTGACAGCCTTATAGCAAAAGACTAGAGCGATAGGCAAAGGTATTTCATCTCCAGATACTCCTCAATTCCATGATGCGATCCTTCACGACCAAGACCAGACTGCTTAACTCCTCCAAAGGGAGCCACTTCTGTAGAAATTAATCCCGTATTTATGCCTACCATACCGTATTCCAAAGCTTCTGCTACTTTCCAAACGCGCTTAAGATCTGAGGCATAAAAGTACGAGGCAAGACCGAATATCGTATTATTAGCTTGTTCTATAACATCGTCTTCATCATTAAATCGGAATAAAGGTGCAACAGGCCCAAAAGTTTCTTCTTCCGCAATTAACATCGACTTATCAACATTAGTTAATACCGTTGGTTCAAAAAACGTGCCGCCAATGCCGTGTCTCTTTCCACCGCATTGAGCTATGGCACCTTTATCTAAGGCATCTTTGATATGCGCCTCAACCTTTTTGAGGGCTTCGTAAGTGATCAAGGGACCTAGGGTACTAGATGTAGCAAAACCATCTCCTACCACCATCTTTGAAACGGCCTCTTCCAGCTTCTTAGAAAATATATCATACACTCCATCTTGAACATAAATGCGATTTGCACATACACATGTCTGACCATTATTTCTAAATTTAGAAATTATTGCTCCTTCAACTGCCTTATCAATATCTGCGTCATCAAATACAATGAATGGAGCATTACCACCCAACTCCATCGACATCTTTAAAACTTGGTCTGCTCCTTGTTTTAACAGTTTTTTCCCAACTTCTGTTGATCCAGTAAAAGTTAGTTTTCGAATTTTATCATTTGAGCATAGTTCTTTGCCTATTTCGACCGGATCAGAAGTAGTTAGAACAGAGAACACTCCTTTTGGAATTCCAGCTTCTTCTGCAAGGTCGCAAAGTGCCAAAGCGGATAATGGAGTGTCTTCTGGAGCTTTTGCTACAAAACAACAACCAGCAGCCAGTGCTGGGCCCAATTTTCTAGTAATCATCGCATTAGGAAAATTCCAAGGCGTTATAGCAGCGACAACACCCACTGGCTGCTTCAGCACAATTATTCTTTTATCCTCTTGGTGTCCGGGAATGGTTTCTCCGTAAATTCTTTTTCCTTCTTCGGCAAACCACTCAATAAAACTTGCTCCATAAGTAATTTCTCCCTTTGCTTCTGCCAACGGTTTTCCCATTTCAGCGGTAAGAATTGCAGCTAGATCATCGGCATTTTCTAACATTAGTTTGCAGAACTTATTTAGAATTATGCTTCTCTCTTTCGCGGTCTTTTTACTCCAACTAGGGAAAGCTTCGTACGCAGCATCAATTGCAATTCGAGCATCGTTAACATCTAAATCGGGAACAGTTACCAGTAAATTTCCATTAGAGGGATTAACCACTTCAAAAGTTTTTTCACTTTTTGCATCTACCCAAGCACCGTTAATGTATGCTTTATTTTTAAGAAGGTTTTTGTTTTTTAGCATAACACTGAGATTTGTTTGATCTAACATCTTAACGATTCCATTTTCAATTTGTTCCTACTGTCATATAATCACTAAGTTATACAACATTACAAGTCCCTAGTTTGTCTTAAAGCTTCTGATAAGACCATCACACAACTAACTACCACATTTAAAGACCGTCCTCTGCCTGGCATCTCTATGGTAACAGCGTCGTCCACCGATTCGTGAACATATTCAGGTACTCCGGTGCTTTCTCTACCTAGCATTAGTCGATCATTTTTCTGAAATCTAAAATCTAAATAATTTTTTTTACTTTTCGTTGTCAGAAGAATCACTCTTGAACTCGGCTTTTCCTCTTGTTGCTGTTTCTTAAATGATTGATAATCAATGAACGTCCTAAAGTCCGCATGGCTAATATAGTCCATTGCGGCCCTCTTCAATTTCCTTTCAGAAAAAGCAAATCCGCATGGCTCAATTATGTCCAATGGTACATTAAGGCAAGCAGAAACCCTGAGAAGTGCTCCTAAATTTTGAGGTATATCTGGTTGAAAAATAGAAATTCTCATATATACACTATACATAAATTTAAAAATACAGTGCGTCTTAAAGTCCAATAGACAATTTATTGAAAAATATTAAATTAAGGTATATAAGCGCTATGGAAAACTGGGAAATAGATACGGAATTTACATGGAAGACAACAAAGAGAATAAAAAGGGCAGTAGGCGTGATTTTCTTTATATTTCAACCGGTGCTGTTGGGGCAATAACGGTTGGAGCGGCAACATGGCCTCTAATAAACCAAATGAATCCTTCAGCTGATGTAGCGGCCTTGTCATCTATAGAGGTAGATGTGAATGATTTAGAGCCAGGATCACAGTTAACGGTGAAGTGGTTGGGAAAACCAGTTTTTATCAGAAGGCGTACAGAAGAAGAGATTTCCGCTGCAAGAGAGGTGAAATTGGAAGACTTGCCTGATAAGAGCGCACAAAACGCTAATCTTAAAGACGGCGATGCATCGGATAAGTTCAGGACGCTTGATGAAAACGGTGAGTGGCTGGTGATGATGGGAGTGTGTACGCATCTGGGATGCGTCCCACTTGGCGATGCAGGAGATTTTGGGGGATGGTTTTGCCCCTGTCACGGATCTCATTATGACACTGCTGGTAGAATTAGAAGAGGACCGGCTCCCACAAATTTACCTATCCCTGTTGCATCGTTGTCCGATGACGGAATATTAAAACTAGGTTAAGAGACAAAGGAAAGAAAAATGGGCGGCATACCACACGATAAATATGAACCAAAAAAAGGATTTGAAACTTGGTTGGATAATAGACTACCTGTCGGAAGACTTGTTTATGACACCTTAATGATTCCAACTCCAAAGAATTTGAACTGGATGTGGATATGGGGGATAGTACTAACCTTTTGTCTAGTCCTTCAAATAATCACCGGTATTATCTTAGTTATGCATTACACTCCACATGTAGATCATGCCTTTGACAGCGTTGAGCACATAATGCGTGATGTGAACGGTGGATGGGCCATTAGGTACATTCACGCGAATGGTGCTTCACTGTTTTTTATAGCGGTGTACATGCACATATTTCGAGGATTATATTACGGTTCCTACAAGGAACCTCGCGAAGTAACCTGGATAATAGGAATGCTAATTTATTTGGCAATGATGGCAACAGCCTTCATGGGCTACGTTCTTCCTTGGGGTCAAATGTCTTTTTGGGGAGCTACAGTTATCACGGGCTTATTTGGAGCTATTCCATTTGTGGGAGAGTCACTCCAGACTTGGTTGCTAGGAGGTCCAGCAGTAGACAACGCAACTTTAACGCGATTTTTCAGCCTACATTACTTGCTACCATTTGTTATCCTTGGATTAGTTGCTACACATATATGGGCTTTTCATACTACTGGAAATAATAACCCAACCGGAGTAGAAGTTAGACGCGGATCCAAAGAGGAAGCAGAGAAAGACACCCTTCCATTTTTTCCTTATTTTGTCATGAAAGACCTTGTTGCACTTGCGATTATTTTGGCAATTTTCGCTGCTATCGTGGGGTTTATTCCAAATTATCTTGGGCACCCAGATAACTACATTGAAGCTGATCCTCTTGTAACACCAGCCCACATTGTTCCGGAATGGTACTTTTTACCTTTCTATGCAATTCTTCGTGCTTTCACTGCTGATGTGTGGATTGTTCAATTCACTTCATTCATATCAGGGGGAATAATCGACGCAAAATTTTTTGGAGTTCTCGCTATGTTCGGTGCGATTGCAGTTATGGCGCTTGCGCCATGGCTTGACACGTCTTCTGTTCGATCTGGAAGATATCGACCTCAATTCAAGTGGTGGTTTGCGTTATTAGTTTTAGATTTTTTTGTTCTGACCTGGGTAGGTGCAAAACCCGCCGAGCAACCTTATTCCACAATATCACTTATCGGATCCAGCTATTGGTTTGCTTACTTTTTAATAATACTTCCCTTACTAGGGATCACCGAAACCCCAGATGAGCAACCCAACACAATTGAGGAAGATTGGAACAAGAAATTGGAGAAAAGTGAAAAAAAGGAAAGTTCACCTAACGGAGGTGTGTATGAACCTGCAGAGTAACACGTTCATAAAGGGCGCTATTTGTAACTTTGTCCTAGTAGCTCAGCTAACCTTTATAGGTCAGGCCTATTCCGCTGGACCAGTTGGAAAGATAGATAACGTCGATTTTTCATTTGAAGGAGTCTTTGGAACATATGATAAAAAGCAATTACAGCGTGGGCTTCAAGTCTTCACTGAGGTATGCGCAGGGTGTCATGGACTAACACATGTAGCATATCGTAATCTAGGTGATAAGGGAGGACCTGAACTACCTCCTGAGCAAGTCAAAGCATATGCTGCTCAGTTTGATGTTTATGACCCTGACATTGATGACGATAGAAGTGCAGTGCCTTCTGATTACTTTAGCGGATCAATGGTAGAAAACGCTCCCAATTTAAGCCTTATGGCTAAAGCGCGCGTGGGAGGGGCAGAATATATCGTATCGCTTTTGAAAAGTTATACTGAAGAAGAGAAAGAACAAGCCGGCTCTGTTTTATATGGCAACAAATTGTATCCTGGTGGATGGATTGCTATGTCTCAGCCTCTTTGGGGTGACGATGTAGAATATATGGATGGGACTGAGGCTACCCTCCAGCAAGAAGCTGAAGATGTAGCGGCATTTTTAATGTGGGCTGCAGAGCCAAAGTTGAACGTGAGGAAGGAAACGGGCTTCAGGGCGGTACTACTCCTATTGCTTCTTTCTGTATTATTATATTTTACGAATAAAAAGCTTTGGGCGCCACACAAGTACAAAAAAGTTTAATTTAGTAGGCAGCAAGCTTTTTTCATCTATTATTGATTCATTTACTGACAAAAAATCTAAATAGAAAGATTGTTGGAGATGTCGATTAATTCATTTGGTCACTTGTTTAAAGTAACTACCTGGGGGGAAAGCCACGGTAGTGCGATTGGAGCAACAGTTGATGGGTGCCCGCCCGGCGTAGAACTTAGTGAAGCCGATATACAACCTTGGTTAGACAGAAGAAGGCCGGGCCAAAGCAAATTTACGACCCAAAGAAAAGAATTGGATAAGGTTAAGATACTCTCAGGAACATTTGAAGGCGTAACCACAGGCACTCCAATTCAACTATTCATTGAAAATCAAGATCAACGATCAAAGGACTATAGTGAAATTGCAAATACATTTAGACCAGGTCACGCAGACCTTACATATCACCTTAAATATGGAATAAGAGACTACAGAGGAGGCGGAAGATCTTCAGCAAGAGAAACAGCATCCAGAGTAGCGGCTGGAGGAATAGCTAGAAAGATACTAGCAGATATCGCTCCAGACATAGAGATAACAGGCTATCTGATCCGAATTGGAAAATTGGAAATTGACAGAGAAAATTTTTCTGAAACTACAATTCAAGAAAATGACTTTTGGTGTCCTGACAAAACTATGGTTCCAAATTGGGAGAAATATATAAAAGAACTTCGTAAAAGTGGTAATTCTGTTGGTGCAACGATTGAAATCATTGCTAAGGGCGTACCTGCAGGGCTGGGAGCGCCCTTATACGCAAAGATGGATTCAGATCTAGCAAGTGGTCTGATGTCCATAAATGCCGTGAAAGGTGTTGAAATAGGTATTGGTATGCAAGCTGCTGAGATTGAAGGAATAGAAAATGCTGATGAAATCTTTTTGGATGACGAAAAAATATCTTTTACATCCAATAATGCGGGAGGTGTTTTGGGTGGTATAACTTCGGGTCAGGATATTGTTACAAGATTTGCTGTCAAGCCGACGTCATCGATTTTAAGCGAGAGAAAGTCAATTACAAAAGCAGGATCTTCAACCACAGTTTCGACCAAGGGAAGACATGACCCGTGTGTAGGAATAAGAGCAGTGCCAGTAGGAGAAGCTATGGTAGCATGTATTATTTTAGATCATTTTTTACTACATAGAGGCCAAATTGGGCCCAATTCTGCCACTATATTATAGCAATCAGCACTTTTTTAGATGTACGAAAATTTCCTGATTGCCTTTTTTTCCAGTGATATACGCTTTTCTGCACTTTACAAAATATAAACTACTCTTTTCCAAGGATTTAAGGAAATGACCAAGTATTTTCTGAGTGTCTGTCTCCTTTTTTACTACACCATTTTTTGAAATATTCTGTTTTCCAACTTCGAATTGAGGTTTATATAGTAAAATAATATCCCCTTCTTTTCTTGCAACAGATTCTATATCTTTAATAATTTTTGTTAATGAAATAAAGGCAACATCTACAACAACTAGGTCAAAGGAATCTTTCAGTCTTGATGAAATGTCTCTTATATCCGTTTGTTCTAATAAAGAAATCCGTGCTACATTTCTTAGATTTGAATGAAGCTGATCAGTTCCAACGTCAACTGACGTAATTTTTTCTGCTCCCTCATAAAGCAGAACTTGTGTAAAGCCACCCGTTGACGAGCCTACATCCAAGGCCGTTTTCCCCTCAACCTTCACCTCAAAACTTTTTAGAACTTCAAACAATTTTTTTCCTGCTCGACTTACCCACTGCTGTTGTTCAACTATAGAAACACTTGACCCTGTTATAATTTCTTTTGCAGGTTTGTTACATATTTTTCCATTTAGTAAAACAGATCCTTCCTTTATCAGCTCCTGGGCCCTATTTCTTGATCCTGCCAGACCCAATTCCATAATATATTGATCTAATCTCATTTTCATTTATCTAAAAGTACTTCGTATGCTATCTTATTGATAGCATTGTCTTTTAAAGATTAGAAAAATTGGAAATATGATGATAGGTCAGCAACAAAAAGATCAGGCAGAAAAATGGTTCAAAGATTTAAGAGATAAAATTTGCGAAGAGTTTGAAATATTAGAAGAAAACCACTTAAAATTGTCTTCCAAGAGTGATGTGGCTGCAAAAAAATTTGAGAGAAAGAGTACAATAAGAGAAACAGACGATAAAAAAGATGGTGGTGGCGGCGTCATGGCAACGCTTAAAGGTGGTCGAATATTTGAGAAAGTAGGCGTAAATGTTTCTGCAGTATATGGAAACCTTGCACCAGAAGCACAAAAGAGTATTACAGCTAGGAAAGCTATCCCCGAGCTCAAAGATGACCCCAGATTCTGGGCCTCAGGCATCAGCCTTGTAGCGCATATGAGAAATCCGCATACACCTGCCATACACCTTAATACAAGAATGTTTTGGACACCTCATGCGTGGTGGTTTGGAGGAGGAACCGACTTGAATCCGTCGATAGAAAATGACGACGACACAAATTTCTTTCATCAAATTCTGAAAAAGAAATGTGATAAGCATAATCAGAGTTACTACAAAAAGTTTAAGGAATGGGCTGATGAATATTTTTTTATACCACATAGAAAAGTTGCAAGAGGAGTCGGTGGAATATTTTTTGATGATCTCTGCACTGGTGACTGGGAAAAGGATTTTTCTTTCACCAGAGATGTTGGAGAAGCATTTATTGAAGCTTATATACCAATAGTAAAAAAGCACTATCTGAAAGATTGGACGCCACAGGATAAGAAAATCCAAGAACAAAAGAGAGGTCTTTACGCTGAATTTAACTTAGTTTACGACAGAGGCACAAAGTTTGGCTTACAGACAGGACACAATATAGATGCAGTATTAATGAGCTTACCTCCAACAGCAGCGTGGGTTTAGCTAAGCAAACTTAGCAACTTTTCCTTAGATGCTTTGAACCCAGAACCTATCCAAAATGTTTCCATTAGATTTATTTTTTCTTTAGTGGTGTTTAAGTTTTTTGTAAAAGGATGAACATCTGAGAACTTTATCGGAAAAATTTTTCTAGATGCTTTCCTTATTTTCTCTATATCTTTGGCTGTTATAATAAATCCTTCTTTAACTGCTTTTATTATTAGCAAATCTATGCTGGCTTTTTCACCCAATTTGTACCCTAAATAATCAGGATTATGGTCCAGACCCAATAGATTATTTAATTGATTGAAATATTTTTTCTCTTTTTTTATCATAAGGGGGATCGAGGTCTTCATCTTGAGAGCTAATAATCTCCTTACCAAAGATGGTGTCAAATTAAACCTATTCTCCAATTTTTCTAATTTATGGAGTGCGGATTGAGAGTAAATTCCGAACAATTTTTTATAAAGATCCACTTTATTCATGAGCTTCAAAGCAAAATATGGAGACCTAGCGAGAAGTATTTTTCTAATCTCTGAAGCCACCCTTTCATAACTTAAGTCACTTATTCCATTTATATGCTTTTTGATAATCGGTAACTTGTTTGAAGCGACATTTTCATCTTTTAAATCTAAGACTGCAACAAACCGAAAAAATCTTAATATCCTTAAATAATCTTCTTTTATTCTAAACTCAGGATCACCTATAAAGTCTAACTTTATTTTATTTAAATCTTCTAAATTTCCTAATGGATCGATTATTTGCCCACTATAGGAACAATAAATAGCGTTAATAGTAAAGTCACGTCGTTTTGCATCCTCTTCAATATTTTCAACAAACTCAATATCAGCCGCCCTACCGAAAGTTCGGATGTCTTTCCTAAAAGATGTTATTTCGAAATTTCTTTTTTTATTTCTTACTGTCAAGCAACCGTACTTTAGTGCTCTATCATCAAACCTTATTTGGTTTAGATCAAAAATTTGTTTTAGTTGCTCAACGCTTAAAGAAGTGGTTAGGTCAATATCTTTAAATTTTTTATACCCGATTAATAAATCCCTAACTGCTCCTCCAACAATATAACATTCCTTTCCTGATGAACTAAGTAGACGCATAAGTTCCTTTAGCTCTGAACCGAAAACCTTTTCTACATTCACTTTTTTCATATTATATCTCTAACTTGAGAAAATTTTTGAAAAATTATAAAGAATTCTTGCTGTCGCACCCCAAATATAATACGGACCATAAGGAACCGCTAAAAATGATCTTTTCTCTCCATTCCAAGTAAAAGAATGCTCCGAATACCTGTTATTATCCAATAAAAACTCAAGTGGCACTTTAAATACTTCAGACACCTCCTCTAAGCTATTTATTTGAATTTCATATCCACTTACAACTCCAATAAACGGAAATATCCTGAAACCAGTTATTGTTTCATGTGATGGTAAAGAGCCGATTAGAAATACATTTAGCGAGCTTAAACCAATTTCTTCAAAAGCTTCTCGTATCGCTGTAACGTCAAGACTTTTATCTTTATCATCAAACTTACCTCCTGGAAAAGAAATTTGCCCCGAATGCTTTTTCATATTCATTGAACGGCGCGTCAGAATAACTTGCCACATAGAATTTTCATATTGTAATGGAACCAGGACTGAAGCGGGGTGTAAATTTATATTTGTTCTGTTTTTCTTAAGATGTAGATCAAAGGTGGTATCCGCTTTTCTCGTAAAATCATTATGATAGTCAGTAGGGTTGATAATACCTCTTATTTTTTCTATTACTTCTTCTTTTTTTGAAAAATCAACCTTCATAGTAGTCAAGAATTTGTTTAAGTGAAAACTGAAATTTTCGTCCACAGAATTGGCAGTTTGCAGAAATTTTTTCCTTCTTATCATACATATCTTCTAGCTGCTCTTTTGGATATTTAGATAAAGTGTAGAGTAGTGTTTTTCGTTTACAAGAGCATCCAAATTTTATCTTTGTCTCTTTAAATACTGTTAATGCGTTGTGTTGGAAAATATTATCCAAGAATTGATATTGATTAAATTCTGCATTCATTGAATTTCTTATTTGTTCAGTTATTCTTTCCTTTAAAATATCCCAACTTTTGTCATCAATATATTTGTTATCATGCTCATCTGGCAGCGCTTGCAACATAAACCCAGAGGCAATCCAATTTCTTCCACTTTTTGCACTGTGCTTCTTTGTAATATTCAAGTCAAAGAATGTTTTAATTTGTTCTGACTGAAAAAAATAATTTTCGGCTGATCTACTAAGACTGCCTTCAATAATTGGGGTTATGCCCTGATATGGCTCCATATTTTTCCCTTGATCAATAGTAATTGCGAATAATCCTGTATCGAGATTTAAATGCGTAGCTTCTTTGTCATAATCTGCATATGCTCTTATATTTGCAGGCTTTCCCTGATCCTTCGGGGCATAATAGTCTGTTGCCAACAACTTTATGCTTTCATTGCCTCTTATCTGTAATGAGAGTCTCCATCTTATTTTAATCATCTCTCCTATTAAAACAGTAAGTAGTAGTGCTTCGAATAGGAGTTTACAAACTTTATCAGGGAAACGATGATGTTTTATTGTATCTAAAGCTAACTTCTCTATCCGTGCAAATCGACCTCTTAGATTTTTATCATCAATCTGGAATGGTAAAACTGAGTCTAAAAAATTGTTTTTCATATACTTCGTTTTTATTTAGTGGTTATTGATGTTTATTTAATATTAAATGCGAAAACAACAACAATCGGTAGTGAGCGTTGAAGCTGTTTGGTGAAAGAGTTAATTATAAAATTAAGTACCAGAGAAGAGTTGGTGCCTATGGTATTATTTTGCAAAAGAATGACTTAATTTTAACAGAGCAAATAACTAAAGAGAATGGTATAGAGCTTCAATTACCTGGAGGAGGCTTGAATGAGAATGAGTCCCTCATTCGTGCTCTTTATCGAGAGGTAATAGAGGAAACAGGTTGGGGCATTAAAGTTCTTAAAAAAGAAGGGATATTCCAACGTTTTACATACATGCCGGAATATAAAATTTGGGCCCATAAAATATGCCATATTTACCGATGTGCCGCAACGATGAGAAAAACAGAACACCTTGAGAAAAATCATCGCTCTCTAATTATGAATAAAAAAAAAGCTTTGGAAAAAGTTGTGGATACTGGGTTCAAATATTTTATTCAAAACTTTGGCTAATTTATTAGGAGCTTTCTTAGGAGCTCTTTTGTTGGCCAACTGTCTGCTGAAAGTCCAAATTCTAATTGAACCGACCTAACAGCCTGTCTAGTCTTTGCACCTAATATTCCGTCTACTTTTCCAACATCATACCCTTTAGATCTTAGAACGTTTTGTAATTTTATCATTGCTTCAATATCTAGAATATCAGATGGGTTGTTATGCTTATATTTTTTTGCTCCACCAAGTCTTTTAGCTAAGTGAGCAGCTGTAACGGTATAGATGAAGCTATCGTTCCATTTCAAATAAACTTCAAAATTTTTAAATGCTAGAAATGCTGGACCTTTCTTTCCCTGGGGCAATAGAAGCGTTGAATAAAGGTTTTCATCTATTTTCAATTTTTCTCCTCTTAATTTTAGGCCTAAGTTTTCCCAGTCTTTAAGAGCTCTTCCCCTTCCAAATCCCGCTAATTCCCAATAAAAGTCTTTCGGTAATATCACTTCCTCTAACCAAGCCTCCCCTTTTGCCCAACCCATATGGTTTATCAGATTGGCTGCTGTTAAAATGGCATCTTCAGGCGTTTCCTTTAAAGAAATCTGGCCGTCCTTGTTACCGTCAATACCAAATTCCAAGATATCCTGCGGTAACATCTGAACTTGCCCTATTTCTCCTGCCCAAGCTCCTGTTGTATCGTAATCAATATCGCCACGCTCAATCAATTGCATTGCTGCAATGAATTCAGGCTGAAAGAGCTCGGGTCTTCTACAATCAAATGCCAGGGAAGCTAAGGATTTTAGAGTATTAAAATTTCCTTGAACGGCTCCAAAATCAGTCTCCATAGCCCAAAAAGCCGTAATCACTTCTTTTGGCACTCCATATATAGCTAAGGCTTCATTAAAAACAGTTTGATATTTTTTGAATTGTTTTTTCCCGTTTACCAATCTGTAATCATTTATTGCTCTTTTGGAGAAATCAAGGAAGCTCAATTTGAAACTTCTTTGTTTTCTATCAAGTTTAATAATGGCTGGGTTAAATTTTGCTCGTCTAATGGTTTTTTTTACTACTTCAGTACTTATACCAATACCAGTTGCATACCTTTCTGTTTCTTTTAAAAAAACACTAAAATCCCCTCCACAATTAGTAAACGTGTTGCCAAATACAACTGGCGGCAAGCCAAATATCAGTAAAAAAACTAAAGTTTTAAGATTGGGTTTCATGTATTTAACTACCTCAAGTTTAAAACATTTAACATGTCATATAGACCTGGATCCTTTTCTTTAGACCACAAGGCTGCTTTTATTGCTCCGTTTACAAAAATATCTCTGGAGAATGCTTCATGTTTGATAGATATTCGTTCCAAGTCAGATGTAAAAGAAACTTCGTGTTCACCAACTACGCCGCCACCCCTAAGGGAAGCAAAACCTATTGAGCCTTTTTCTCGACCATCTGATATGCCATCACGTACTGCTACTCTCAATTCTGGCAGGTCTTTTCCTTTGCCTCTAGCTGCCGCTTCACCAAGCATTAAAGCAGTTCCAGAGGGTGCATCAACCTTATCTCTATGATGCATTTCCAAAATTTCTATATCAAAATCTAGGTCTAGAGAAGATGAAATCTTCTCGACTAAGCTGGTTAATACATTTATTCCTAGGCTCATATTTCCTGCCTTAACAATCACTACTCTCTCTGCATACTCGCTGATCTCATTTTCTTGTCCTCGGTCAAAGCCAGTTGTACCAATTACATGGGCAGTATCGGTCTGTGCGCAAACCTTGACACACTCCAATGAGGTATCTGGGGTGCTAAAATCGATAACAGCTTCTGCACCCTCTAAAGCCAATTTTAAATCATCCGTTATCAAAATATTATTAGGTCTACCTAGAAGTTTTTCCCCACAATCTTGTCCTATCCAAGCGTGCCCTTTACGCTCCACAACAAAGTGTAGGTCTATTGTGGAAGATTCAGTAATTTTTTTTATTATTTTAGATCCCATTCGACCTGAAGCTCCTAAAACACTTACCTTGAAACGATTTTTCATATTTTTCCTCAACAAATAATTGAATAATCTTCAATTTAATTTTAGTAGTTAGTATAGACCAATCGTTATACTGGATGAAGCTAATATGCAAAAAAGAAAAAATAAAAGTAGGTTTGGAGACGAGGCTTCACAAAGACAACTGAGGGTCTCCGAATTAATAAAAAGAAACATTGCGAAAATATTAATTGACTCTAACTTTTACGATCAAGATAGGAAGATTTATTCAGCATCTGTTACTGAGGTACGTTGCTCAGCAGATCTCAAAATAGCAACCGTATACGTTCTTCCCTTAGATGATATAGACGCTCAGGACCTAGCTGCTTTTCTTGGTAAAAATAAAAATGCCATCAGGCACGCTCTTGGGAAAGAGGTGTCTTTGAAATATTTACCAGATTTAAGGTTTAAAGAAGACACACTTTTTGAACAAATAGAGAAAACTAACAAAATTTTTAGAGCTCTTGAAAAAGATTAGGAAGGCAGTGCACAAGAATATATTCAACGGATGGCTCTTAGTGAATAAACAGGCCGGCATGACATCTGCCGACGTCGTTAGAGTTTTAAAAAGAAAAATGAACCCAACAAAGATTGGTCATGCTGGAACTCTGGATCCTGACGCTACGGGATTGTTACCATTAGCATTAGGTGAAGCCACTAAGGCCATTCCATATCTTCTTAAATCAAAAAAAAAGTATGAAGCTACTTTTTTGTGTGGTGTTAAAACTGATACAGATGACGCTTCTGGAAAACCTCTCAAAGCCTCATTCTACGTTCCAAGAAAAAATGAAATATTGGATGCACTTAACTATTATTCAAAGGTCATCTTTCAAATTCCCCCTAAAGTCTCAGCCGTAAAAGTTGAGGGAAAAAGAGCTTACAAACGTTTTAAAGCCAACGAGAATTTCCAGCTTTCTGCAAGAAGTATAAACGTATATGAGCTTTCATTACAATCTTACGATGAAAATGGTAAAGCCATTGTTCACTTTGAATGTAGCAAGGGTGGGTATGTAAGATCCATTGCAAGAGATATAGGTGATTTCATTGGGTGTTTCGGATACGTAAGAAACTTGAGTCGCCTAGAGTATGGTCCTTTTAAAGTTACAGAGGCATGTCATCTGTCCAAATTATTAGATCTTTCTAAAGAGAGTTTAGAGTCAAAATTAAAGGCCATCGAGATAGGCATCCCAAACCTAAAAATTTTTGAATGTCCTATGGATGATTTAAAACATCTGGAAAATGGTCGACCAATAGAATGTCCAACGACCGTCAGTCTAATCGAGGGAGAAGAGCTCATCGCAAAATATAAAGGAAGGGTTACAGCCATTCTTTTCAAGGATGGCTCATTTTTGAAAGTGAGAAGAAAACTTAACACTTAATCATTACAAAGAAAAAAAGGAATATCAAAGGTAATTCGGTATTATTTATTTTTTTCTTTATTTTTTTGTAAAATCACACTAATAACTATCCAAACAACTAATCCTAACTGGACGACATCCTGGTAGGATAGAAAAATGGAGAATAACGATGTCGATTACGCAAGAAGATAAAAAAACTTTAATTAAAGACTACGCAACAAAAAAGGGAGATACTGGCTCACCTGAAGTTCAGGTAGCTATATTGACCAAGAGAATTGTCAATTTAACAGAGCATTTCAAAACTCATAAAAAAGATAATCATTCTAGAAGAGGCCTTTTGAAAATGGTTTCTTTAAGACGAAAACTTTTGGACTATGTGCGAGAGAAAGACGAGAATCGCTACAAGGAACTAATTAAAAGACTGGAAATTAGAAGATAAAATATTCCGTTTTTTGTCCGTAAAATTTACCAAAACAAAGGCAAGATATGTTTAATGAAATAAAGAAGACTATTGAGTGGGGACACGATAAGTTAACACTAGAAACTGGCAAGATCGCTAGACAAGCAGACTCGACTGTAATAGCAACATATGGTGAAACAGTAGTTATGGCTGCCGTTGTATACTCAAAGGAATCAAAGGCTGACCAAGATTTCTTTCCCTTAACCGTTAATTATCAAGAAAAGTATTATGCTGCAGGGAAAATTCCAGGCGGGTTTTTCAAAAGAGAAGCTAGACCGACAGAAAAAGAAACTTTGACCAGTCGTTTGATCGATAGGCCGATACGACCATTATTTGTCGAGGGGTTTAAAAACGAAGTACAAGTGACATGTACGGTTCTTAGTCATGACCTGGAGAACGACCCCGATATAGTAGCAATGATAGCAGCCTCTGCGGCCTTAACACTTTCAGGAGCTCCTTTTCTTGGTCCAATCGGAGCTGCCAGAGTAGGTTTTGTTAATGACTCTTATGTTCTCAATCCTTCAGTAGATGATATGGATAATTTAAAAGAAAACAATGAGCAAAGACTTGATCTTGTAGTTGCTGGAACCAAAGATGCAGTAATGATGGTAGAATCCGAAGCTTACGAATTATCGGAAAAAGAAATGTTAGGGGCGGTTAAGTTCGGACATGAACAAATGGCATTAGTAATTGACATGATCATTGATCTGGCAAAAGAGGCTGCAAACGAACCCTTTTCTTTTGAGTATCAGCTCAATGACAAATTATATAACAAGATATCCAAAGCGGGAGCCAAAGATCTAAAGAAAGCTTTTGAAATATCTGAAAAAAAAGAACGACAAGCTTCAGTGGCGTCAGCGATAGAAAAAATAAAAAGTTCCCTGTCTGATGACGAAAATGAAGGTAACGAAGTGAATGAACTCATAAAAAAACTAGAGTCTGAGGTTGTTAGAAACAATATTCTAGATAATGGTACTCGAATAGATGGTAGAGATTTAACAACGGTTAGATCGATAGAGACGGAAACTCGTTTATTGCCACGAGCACACGGTTCCTCACTATTTACTAGGGGTGAAACTCAAGGGCTAGTAGTCACAACGCTGGGAGCCGGGGATTCTGAACAGATAATTGATGCCTTACATAAAGAAGGTAGGTTGAATTTTATGCTACACTATAACTTTCCACCATACTCAGTCGGAGAATGCGGTCGAATGGCTGGCCCGGGCCGTAGAGAAATTGGCCACGGAAAACTTGCTTGGAGAGCCTTACAAGCAGTATTACCTTCGTCTGATGAGTTCCCTTATACTGTACGAGTCGTATCAGAAATTACTGAGTCCAATGGATCTTCTTCAATGGCAACCGTTTGTGGATCATCTCTGTCAATGATGGATGCTGGGGTACCCCTTAAAGCACCCGTAGCTGGTGTCGCTATGGGATTAATACTAGAAGGAAAAAAGTTTGCTGTTCTAACAGACATTTTGGGGGATGAAGATCATCTTGGTGACATGGACTTTAAAGTAGCTGGAACAGAGGCTGGGATAACGTCTTTGCAAATGGATATAAAAGTTGCTGGCATTACTCCTCAAATTATGGAAAAGGCTCTAGATCAAGCAAAGGAAGCTCGTTTGCATATATTGGGCGAAATGGCTAGATCTTTGTCGGCTCCATCTGAGTTTTCGAAATATGCACCTAAAATTGAGTCACTAACTGTTCCAAGCGATAAAATTCGCGAAGTAATTGGAAGTGGAGGAAAAGTGATAAAAGAAATCGTCGAGGTTTCGGGCGCGAAAGTTGATATAAATGATGAAGGATTAGTAAGAATAGCATCTCAAAACAAAGAGAGCCTAGATACAGCTAGAAAAATGATAAGTGAAATCGTTGAAGACCCTATTGTTGGTCAAGTCTATGAAGGAATAGTTGTGAAGCTTATGGACTTCGGTGCTTTTGTTAACTTCTATGGAAAACGAGACGGTCTTGTTCATGTAAGCCAAATATCGGTAGAAAGAGTAAACCACCCAAAAGATGTTTTGACTGAAGGACAGAATGTAAAAGTTAAGTTAATGGGTATTGATGACAGGGGTAAGAGCAAACTATCGATGAAAGTTATAGATCAAAGTACAGGAAAAGAAGTGGAGAAGGAAGCTTAGACTATATCCAACCTAGCAACTCATTTTTAATTATATTGAAAAACATATCAATATGGATTTTTTCATCGTTAAGACATGGGATATATAAAAAGTTTTTTCCGCCAGCCTCAATAAAACTTTCTGAAATCTCGCCACATATCTCTTCTAACGTTTCAACACAATCGGAAGAAAATGAAGGAGCTATGACCGCAATATTTTCCTTACCAGATTTAGCTAAATCTGCTACGAGATCAACGGTCGCTGGTCCTACCCACTTTTCGGGACCAAATTTAGATTGAAATGCTGTTGTTAATTCGTTCTCTTTCCATTTGAGCTTTTCCCTAATAAGCCTGGTTGTTTTTTGGCATTGACAGTGGTAAGGATCTCCATTCATTAAATATCTTTCGGGAACGCCATGATAAGATATCACCAGATGCTGAGGCTTTATTTTTGATTTTTTATAAGCTGTCGTTATGGACGCTGAAATGGCATTGATAAAATTAATGTTATCAAAATATGGAGATACTGTTCTTACAGAAGGCTGCCAATTAAGACTCATTAGTGATCTAAATACTTGATCATTAGCAGTAGCAGTTGTTGGAGCTGCATACTGTGGATAAAGTGGAAAAAAAAGAATTTTTGTACATCCCTTAGATACCATTTTTTTCACCACGCTGTCTGTAGAAGGATTTCCATATCTCATACAAAAATCTACTAAAACTTTATCACCATACACTTTATCGAACCTAGCTCTCAGTTTTTTTGTTTGAGCCTTTGTAATTGTCAGCAGTGGGCTTTCATCTTCTTCGTTATTCCAAATCTCTTTATACGCTTCACCAGAGGAGAATGGTCTTCTCAGCAAAATTAAGTTTAATATCGGTTTCCATACCCAAGGAGAGTAATCAATTACTCTCCTATCAGAAAGAAATTCTTTAAGATATCTTCTCATAGACCAATAGTCTGTGGCATCAGGTGTGCCCAAATTACCAATAATTACTCCGACTTTTTGTTTTAAAATCTGAGGATGTTCTTTTGGAATATCGGACTTTTTTACATTCATTTCAATTTCTTTCGATACGGATTAACTAAGCTATACCTCATAAATATCAAATCATTTTCCATCTTTATTCTAATATTTCCTACCATATAGGAAAATTATTTCAAAAGTGGCACTTATGGTAAAAGTGTCCTTTTTTGACTTTTTATCTGTAAAATTTTTAAAGTAAAATTTCTCAACCTCTTGAACTAGGTTTTTGGTCGTTAAACTTTTACGACGCTCAAGAATAGCGTTTGTCTCACCCATTTCTTTAATATCCAAAAACAAATCTAGTAACCTCTCATAATCGACCTTAATTACATCTCTATCGACTACACAGTTTTTGAGACCAACCTTTGTAGCCAAATTACCTACATCTCGTATTTCAGGTAATGGAGAAATTCTTGGGCTCGCTGCTCCAAATAATTTCATTTCGGCCTTCGAGAAAGAGTCTCTTAGTTCATTGAGCGTCTCCGAACCAAATAAGCAACACATAAAATGGCCTTCAGATTTTAAAAATTTAACTTTTTCAAAAAAATCGCTATATGGATCATTAGACCAATGTAGTTGCATTAGATTTGCATACAAATCAAGTGATTGAGTTTTAGTAGTATTGCGGCTAAATTCCGAGACGATTACTTTATTAATTTTGCTTAACTTTTTAAGGTCATTTTTTCTACATCCTTCGATCAGACCGCACTTCCAACCCTTAGGTAAATGTAAAATACGATTTTCAAGATCACCAAATACTCTTTTTAAAAGAAAGCTTCTTGACCTTGATTCTCTTGATCTGATTTTATTCTCTTTAACTCGATTTATATCAAATAACATTGATTGTTAGTCCGAAAATATTTTATGATGAAGTTACCAACGTTTTCTAAACAACCATTAGCGTGTTTTTATGCTAGAATTCAACAATAAAGATGTGAATTTATTAATTCTACTTAGTGAGATAGCCACTATAGAACAATTAGCTCGAAACAAACTTGATAATGCTCTACCTAAGGATTTAAATATATCCAGCTTTTCTGTTTTAAATCATTTTTTTGGCTCGAAAGCAGAAAAAACTCCCTTGCAATTGGCTAGAAGTTTTCATGTTACTAAAGGAGCTATGACCAATACATTAAACAAACTAGAAAAGCTAGGGTACATCCATGTTCGCCCTGACTGGAATGATGCCAGGAAAAAGCGTATTTCCATAAGTCAAAGTGGAATCGATGCTAGGAATTATGCTATGAAATCCATAAAGCCTATATTAGATGAAATAATTCAAGGAACTGATCACTTAACCAAAAAAAGTTTATTAGGCGATTTAAGAAGCTTTCGAGAGTCAATCGAAAAAAATAGAGTTTAAGAGGTGCCCTATTGCTTATACTAATAATTGGAAGTGCCCCAGACGCTTTAGAAGCTCAGAATTTTAAGAGAGAGCTTTTTGGGGCGATAGTAGCTATAAATAATGCTTGGAATATAAGAAATGATTGGGATTTTTGTATATTTCCTGATGACTTTCCAGAAAACAGAAGACCTAATAAAAATATGGACAAAAGACTAATAAGTTCCAACCAATATGTCCAAATACAAAACAATTATGGAGGATTTGTTTATTCTGGTGGAACGATGTCTTTTACCGCCGGATATTGGGCTCTAGGATATTTCAAACCTAAAGCGATAGCATATATAGGTTGCGATATGATTTATGATGGGAAAGTTACGCATTTTTATGGAAGAGGTAAGCCAGACCCTCTTAGAAAAGACCCAACTTTAAAAAATTTAAAGGCCAAGTCTGCTCGCCTAGAAGCTATTGCTACATCTCAAGGTTGCGCAATTTTCAATCTTTCCAAAGGGACTAGCAGTAACTTGGTTTTTAGACGCAGTAGTTTAGAAAATATAACTAAAGACAGCTCACCAAGAGGTATTAACACTAAGTTACTAAAAAGAGCACTCCAATGGGAAGAGAAATTAGGTTATTTTGTTGAAAATGGTAAATATTGGGAACATTTAGCTAAGTTTGATCAAGAAAAATTAGATATTTTGGATGAGCTCTGGAATAGAGTTATTGAACTAGATTAGAGTATCATTTTGTAGCACAAACTGCGTAATTGACTGTAAAGTCGCTTTTTGATAGTTCCCATCCCCAAGATATAGGATTAAATACAAACCCTTTTGTATCTTTTACTTTTAGACCGGAATTAGAAAATAACTTTTTTAATTCATTTGGTTTGATAAATTTATTCCAATCGTGCGTTCCTTTAGGTAGCCACTGCATTACATATTCAGCACCCAGAATCGCGAAAAGGTAACTTTTAAAATTCTTATTTATTGTTGAACAAAACATTAGGCCATCGCTATTAAGAAGATTTGAGCACATGTCTATGAAAAAACCTGGGTTTTCTACATGCTCAATCACTTCCATATTGAGAATCACATCAAATGCCGTATCCTCTCTTAAAAGGTCTTCCGCAGAGATATGGCGATATTTTATGTCAAGATTCATCTTTTTTGCATGCAACGATGCAACCTTAATATTTTTTTCCACTACATCAATGCCAAGGACCTCTGCACCCATTCTGGCCATTGGCTCGCACAACAATCCGCCCCCACAACCTATGTCTAAAACTTTAACCCCCTTCAAAGGCTCTGTTTCGAGGACCATATTTTTTTGAAAATAAAGGGATAAGTGGTCTGTTATAAATTCTAATCTACATGGGTTCAACATATGAAGTGGTTTGAACTTACCCTCTGCATCCCACCACTCGTTTGCTAATTTCTCAAACTTTGCAACTTCTCCCGCATTAATCGATGATGTTCTTTTCATTGAATTGTTCCTATACACATGACATACTAAACATATATATTTTTTTTTTTTAGTCTCAAGAATGCCTGAACAAAATATTTCCCGTCCCAACAAACAAAGAGCCCATTTGTTTCCCGAAATCAGTCCATTCAGGAAAAACTTTCTTGATTGTGGTGACGGACACAAAGTATACTACGAAGAGTGTGGCAACCCTAACGGGATACCTGTTTTAGTTGTACATGGAGGACCAGGTGGTGGGTGTAGTCCCACAATGAGAAGATTCTTTGATCCTGATGCTTACTATATAATTCTTTTTGACCAAAGGGGTTGTGGAAGATCCAAACCATATGCCTCAGTGGAGAATAATACCACATGGCATCTTGTATCAGACATGGAAGCTATAAGAATAAAGCTTGGCATAAATAAATTGGTTTTGTTTGGAGGCAGCTGGGGAGCTGCGTTATCACTAATTTATGCTCAAACATATCCTGAAATGGTCAGCAAAATGATCCTTAGGGGAGTGTTTACTATGACCCAGTCAGAGTTAGATTGGTTTTACAAAGAGGGAGGAGCAAGTATGTTTTGGCCTGAGGCATGGAGAGCTTTTAGGGATATGCTACCTCCAAAAGAGCAAAAGAATATCATAAGCGGATATCACTCAAGATTATTTGGATCATCTCCCACAGAACAAGGTCGGTTTGCAAGAGCTTGGACAGCTTGGGAAAATGCACTTGCTAATCTCGAAAGCCCAGGGTTTGGATCTAGCCCCTCAACCGATTACGCAAGAGCTTTTGCAAGGATTGAAAATCATTATTTCAAAAACCAAGGCTTTTTGGGTAAATCTCAGAAAATCAAAGATAATATGCATAAGATACTGGATATACCATCAATAATTGTCCAAGGAAGATACGACATGATTTGTCCACCTGGAACAGCAGAACTTCTCCACAGATTATGGCCAAACTCAAATTTAGTTATGGTGTCGAGAGCCGGTCATGCAATGTCAGAGTCAGGTATCACAGAAGCCTTAGTAAGAGCAACCGAACAATTTAAAAACTAAATCAACTCAGCTTTTTAATAAAAGTTTCGAAAGAAGAATAAGTATTCATTCTGGTCTTTTTGAAAGTCAAAATTGTCATTACAGCGACCTTGTTGTCTACCAAAAAAAAATATTTTCTGACATGCTCTGGTCTTTTAGATGAACTCAATATTTGAAAATTTACATAAAAATATTTATCTTTTATGTTCTTTTCACCATAAATTAGCTTTTTATTACTTGGACCAATTAAAAATTTTTTCAACTCTAAGTTTTCGGCGATCTCAGATAGATATTCTTTCTTAGAAATTTTTCTTGGAATTTCCGATTGCGTGAATGTAATCTTGACTATTGTGTCAACTGGTCTGCGGCTATAATAAGGATTTTCAACATTATTTACCGCTATACAATTTGTGATAACTAAGGTTCTTTGCAAACTATTCGAGCTATTTGCGCTTTTATCAAGGCAAAAGCCATTTGGCAACTTATGTTTTACCTTAGTCTGACCTGATGACACTGAAATTGAATTGGTCAATGGTCCCGATCCCATCGATATACAACTACTTAAGAACAGGCAGAGATAAATTGCTCTGAATGTTTTCTTAAATTTTCTCAAGCCTAAATCTCCAAATTAAATTTCAAAGTTTACCTGTTATTTTTCAAAGAGAAAACTGTTGGTTTATTTTTACTTTGTATAATGTTATTTTTTAGTTTAGCTATAAACTTAACACATTTGTAGACAGGTTATATAAGATGAATTGGATCTCCAACTTTGTTAGACCAAAAATCAATGCGATATTCTCACGTAAAGGCAGTTCTGAGACATTATGGGTAAAATGTGAAAGCTGTAACTCTATGATTTTTCATAAAGAGTTTAGCCAGAACCTAAACGTGTGTCCAAATTGTAATCACCACATGTACATGTCTCCAAAAGATCGTTTCATATCTATATTTGATGACGGGGTATACTCTACAATAGATTACGATTCTCCGGAACAAGATCCTTTGCGTTTTAAAGATACAAAAAAATATACTGATAGAATAAAAGATGCACAAAAAAGTACGGGAGAGAAAGAGGCAATTTCAATATCTGAGGGTCATTTAGGAGGCATGAAGACTATAATAGCATGCCAAGACTTTAAGTTTATGGGAGGCTCAATGGGAATGGCAGTTGGAAATGCGATCTTGGAGGGAGTGAAAAAAGCAATTAAAGGTAAATCTCCATTTATTTTGTTTGCTGCTGCCGGGGGTGCCAGAATGCAAGAAAGTGTTTTATCGCTAATCCAAATGCCTAGAACGACTGTGGCAATTGAAATGTTAAGAGATGCAAAACTCCCATACATTGTTGTATTAACTAACCCAACGACGGGTGGGGTGACAGCGTCTTATGCAATGCTTGGCGATGTGCAAATAGCCGAACCAAACGCGCTTATTTGCTTTGCGGGACCAAGGGTGATAGAGCAGACAATAAGGGAAAAGCTGCCAGAAGGATTTCAGAGATCAGAATATTTATTAGATCATGGTATGCTTGATAAAGTAATATCAAGAAAGTTTCTAAGAGAGGAGCTGATAAAACTGATCTATCTATTAAAAAATCAACCCCCACCCATTAGAGGAAATATTACAGAACTTGATGAATCTAATGGACGAGATACTTAAAAGGCTAGAGTCTTTACACCCCAAAATAATTGATCTTAAATTAGACAGAGTAAAAAAACTTTTGAGGAAACTGGGCAACCCTGAAAGGTCATTGCCCCCTGTAATACATGTCGCTGGTACGAATGGAAAGGGTTCGACTATTGCCATGATTAAAGCTGGATTACAAAGGAGTGGGCTAAAAACACATATCTATACCTCACCTCATTTAGTCAACTTTAATGAGCGAATAGAGATAAGAGGAACGAGAATAAGCGAAGATGCATTGAAAGAAGTTCTTAGTGAGTGCGAAAAGATAAATAAGGCTGAGCCAATAACATTTTTTGAAATAACTACGTGTGCAGCTTTTCTCGCTTTTTCGAGAGCGCCTGCTGACTATACACTATTGGAAGTTGGGCTGGGTGGCGAGTTTGATGCCACAAATGTTATTCAAAATCCAGCAGTCTCGATTATAACTCCTATATCATTTGATCATAGGGAGTATTTAGGAGACACAATTAAAAAGATTGCCGCTGCTAAAGCTGGCATAATCAAGAAAAATATTACAACCATCATATCAAAGCAATCTCCAGCTGTAAAAAAGATACTTCAAGCGAAATGTAAAGAAAATAAAAGTGACGCTATTTGGTCAGAAGACGAATTCACTGTATCTAGCCTAAGAAAATCAATTACTCATACACATAACAAAAAGTCCATTGAATTTCCATTTCCCAGTCTGATCGGAACACACCAAGTTACTAACGCAATGACTGCTATTACCGCTCTTACTTATTTAAAAGTGCCTGAAAAACACATATTTGACGGTCTAAAATGTACTTACTGGCCGGGCCGGCTGCAAAAGATAAATAAAGGAAGCCTATATGAATTAGTTAAGAACTATAACACTAAGAATGAATTGTGGATCGACGGAGGTCATAATGAAGATGCTAGTGTTCAACTTAGAAAAAGTTTGGGTTTTATAAATAAAAAAAATATACATATCATTTTTGGTTCTCTCAGAAATAAAGATCATATTTCTTTCCTAAAGAATTTAGTAGACATAGCTTCGTCTTTATGTGTAGTTGAAATTGAAAATCAATCCTCTCCACTCCTTAAAACAGTAGCTGTGTCTGATGCTAAAGAAATGGGTTGGAAAAAAATATACCCAGCGAACAATATTAGAGATGCTCTAAAACATATATGCTCTAGCCGTGAGGGCACAGACCCACATGTATCAATACTGATTTGTGGGTCTTTATACTTGGCAGGACAAGCATTGCAAGAAAATGGGATTTGTATTTAGGTGCTTTCGTCAATCCAGTTTTTTAATTCTGTCTTTGGTGCCGCTCCAATTTTAGATGAAATCATTTCTCCATTTTTAAATATAAAAAGCGCTGGTATTCCTCTAACACCTAATTTGCCCGGGCTATTTGGGTTTTCATCAACATTTATTTTTGCGATCTTAATTTTTTCTCCATATTCCTCAGACAATTCTTCAAGTGCTGGGCCTATTTGTTTACAGGGCCCACACCATTCTGCCCAAAAATCAATTACTACAGGAACCGAGCTATTTATAACTTGCTCGTCAAAAGTTTCATCTGTTACTTCAAATGTTGCCATGTTTTACTCCTAGTCTTTGATGCTTTTTAAAAATAAAATTCTTCAAAATGTTTTCTAATGTCTTTTAGTTCGAATACAAAACCTTCAACCATAGTATTAGAGTCGTTTTCAATATTTTCAATCTCTTTGTCGAAATCATAAAAAGTTTTCCATTTTTCTTTGTTGATACTTTTTAATTGGTTTTCAATGGATCGCTCAATTTCGTCTCTAACACTTGGTGGTAACGTTTCAGGACTTTCTTCATAAATAAGCCTCAATCCAAAATATGATAGACGTTTATCAGAAAACCGCTGACATATATTAAATCTACTTGACCAACTCCCTTCCCTAAACTGTTGTTTCAATTTTTGGTCTTTATGATTTGGAAAGCCCCCGGTATACAATGTCTCCTCAGGCATTATATCTTCTTGTGAACCACTAACTTCTTTTTCCTGCTGATTCTCTTCTGCAATACCCGAGAGCATTGTCACTACATTTTGTTTAAAGGATGTTGCGTTTACCAATATTTCACACCGTTTTCGAAACTCATTTATATTTATTGAATTAGAAAACCAACTATCCTGAATTTGATTTGTTTTTAACAATATTGGGCCATTATTCGATTTTATAAATTTTAGAAATTTTTGTCCGGACGTATAAATATCTCTTAGATCCTTTAAATCTAATTTTATTAATTCTTGAGGATCATAATTGAGATCAAAAAGAACTGGGAAATTATAAATGGGGTGCATTAAAAGAAAAGTGCCTGAAATTGCTGTTGTCCTACCGTAAAAGGTTTGAATTAGAAATACCATGCTTTCTTCTGAAAGAGTTTTAAAAACTTTTGTTTTATTTGATCCCTCTAAAAATGATTGCCAAAAACTTGGTTTTCTTTTGGATATAATTTGTGCCAATTGTTTTGTAGCCATGACGTCTCCAAATGCGTCATGAGCAAGGTGGTTAATTGAATTTGCAGGCGCTATTTGATCAAGCTTGAAGGTCTTTTTTTTTCTATTGTTATAGGGAACATTAATAGTATCGGGGAAAAAAAATTCAACAGTTCGTAGTAACTCCAGTAAATCCCCCCTGCCATTATTATTTCTGCTTGTCAAATATGGGTCGAGAAGTGCTCTAAATAGTGAATTTCTTAAGAATTCCTCATCAAAGCTTATGCTGTTATACCCAATAAATATAGAGGGTGACCAATTAACAAATTTTTCTTCTAGTTTGCAAAGCATCTCATAGTGCGAACATTTCGATTTGATCAGTTTGGCGTAATCGGTATTATTTACCGCGAGAGCGAAAGGGCTTGGAATGAGCCCTGGCTTCAATCTGCATCTAAACTCAAAGGAATCTATTTCGTTAAATTCTTTAGAGACCTTAGTTGCTCCGACTTGAAGGATTTGATCCCAATGTGGCTCTCGACCAGTGGTTTCAAAATCATAAAAAATATAATCCATATTTTTTTATTCTTTATTTTTTAACTATTACAATAACTACTTTCTAGTAAAGCACCAACCAAATCATCCCACCCATGTCCAAAAAATGTAATTTTTATATCTCTATATTTTTTGAGTTTTTTTGTTTCTCGTATCTCTATACCAACGTGTCGGGATAAATTATTTTTTGGTAGAAGCTCTGGCCATTCCAATAGCGTTATCTGGCCATCAAAAATATCTGGTATACCCAACTCTATTAGATCTAGCTCGCTTTCAACCCTATAAAGATCGATGTGTGAAATTTTGCAAAAATGAAATTCGTAGTTTTGAACTAAAGAAAATGTTGGTGATGAGACTTCTTCTATATCTATATTTTCTTTTGTCGCTTTGGCTTTTATTATAAGTCTGGCGAACTCCGTCTTTCCAGAACCAACCTTTCCCGAAAAAAGTAGCAAGTCACTATTTTCAATATATTCCGCAAAAATTTTTGCTATTTCTTTTAGGCCACATATGTCTAAATCAAAAGACGATAATATAATAGACGGCTCAACCAACATTTCTTGGATTTTCCTTAATTTTAGCTTCCTCGTCCCGTTCCAATACTTCAATACTTGATCTTTCCCATGAAATCTCTACTTTTGCTCCTTTTACTCTTTTTTTTCCACCATTTTCAATCTGTTTAACATTTGAGAATTTTAATTGTCCCTTTGTTCTTTCAAGCAGAATATTCGCAATAAATAAACCTAGACCCATACCTTCTTCAGATGTTTTACTTTTGGTGTTGATTGAATATAAATCCCTACTCTTTAAAAATGGTTCACCAATCATACTTGTGACATCATATGGAAACCCCTTACCATCATCGATAATCTCTAATTTAATTTTTTTAGAATTAACGATTAAATTTATATCAATAGAGGACTCTGAAAATCTCAATGCGTTATGAACAATATTTCTTATACCGTGGATAAGTTCTGGCTCTCTTCTAATCATTGGGATCATTTTTTCCTTTATAGAAATACCTTCATGACCTTGTATCACCCCATTAAGCCTAAAAATTATTTGCTTTCCTTTCTTTTCATAAGGCTGACTAGCTTCCAAAAGAAGTGTAAAAAAATCTATAATTTTTACATATTGATCGTCTTTTCCAAGAGAACCCATATCCGAGATGATCTTCTTACACCTCTCAATTTGGTCGAATATCAATTTTATATCCTGGTAAAGCGGGCTGTCCCTATCAATTTCATTTAGTAGTTCCGAAGAGGCTAATTTAATCGTTGCAAGAGGTGAACCTAATTCATGTCCTAAAGCAGCAACTACACCGGTTAAGGCTGTTAGTTTTCTTTCGCGTTCTAGAGCAACTTGAGTGGCCTGAAGGGCTTTATTCATGTTAGAGTTGTCTAAAAATATCCTCCTCGCATAGTTTCCTAAAAATGTCACAGTAATAATCAACGAAAAGGTAAATCCCAATAGCAAGATGTCTGGTGGCTTTAATACATCCCCTAAATTATTAATAATTGGAAAATATCTTATGCTCAAAAACAGGATGCTAAAAAGTGTCATGACACAAAGAGCACTGAGGTAAACTATCGACAAGGAAGACGCAGATACGATGGCTGGCACAATTATAAGCATTGAAAAGGGGTTGCTTATTCCACCGGAAAAAAAAAGTAATAATGAAATTTGGGTCAAGTCAAAAGAGAGAAACAAAAATGTCTTAAAAGCCGACAATCTCTTTTCTTTTCTAAAGTAAATGCTAGAAGTAAGGTTAACTATGCATGCAATTAATATTATTATAAGACATGCTTCAAAATTGAAGGTAAGATTAAGAATAAAATAAGCTACTGCTATCGCAACACCTTGGCCAGCTATCGCGAGCCAACGGAGATGCAGTAGAGATTTGGGTTTTATCCAACTTTCGCCTGAATATATTTGCCTTTTTATGAAATTTGTCATTCTGCAAGCTTATCAAATAATTTTATTGACAATATCTATCATATTTTTTTTGAAATGCTTGTAATTTTAACAGCCCAGCTTCAGCGTATCGCTACTAAGTACACGAAAATGTTTGACGCACAATGATTTTGAAACATATTGTCAATCAGAGGGACATAAACTGATGTTAGGTGAAACAAATTACAAGATCGACGAAAACAATTCATTAATAATACTAGATGATGACCAACCTTTTTTAAAGAGGTTAAGTTTGGCAATGGAAAAGAGGGGCTTCAATGTTTTTCCTGCTAGCTCGATGTCCGATTTTGGTAGAGTTTTAGAAAGTGTTTGTCCAAATTATGCAATAATTGACCTTAGGCTGAACGATGGAACCGGATTAGATGCTGTAGAAAGTATAAGAAAAATAAATCCAGATTCAAAAATTGTTGTACTCACTGGCTATGGTGCGATAGCCACCGCTGTAGCCGCAGTGAAGATAGGTGCAATTGATTATTTGTCGAAACCAGCAGATGCGAACGATATTTTAAACTCTCTTGTTTTTAGTGACCGGAGCAAGCCTCCTCCACCAGTTAATCCGATGTCAGCGGATAGGGTAAAGTGGGAGCATATACAAAGAATATTCGAACTATGTGACAGAAATGTTTCAGAAACTGCAAGGAGGCTTAGCATGCATAGGCGGACACTGCAAAGAATATTAGCAAAGAGAAGCCCCAGGTAAATTTTTATCTAAGTAACTCTGGCAAATTCCCATACTCACCAGCCGCTTCTTTAACAAAAAAACTTTTTAAGAGCTCTGATTTGTCGATAGAATTCATTCCGAACTCTCTTAAAGCCCCAAGATAAACATTATTATTCGAAAATAGTATGTTTATTAAATCTGTATAAGTTGCGAGAGATATTCTGTCAAATGACCTCCACGACTCATATTTTTTCAATAATTCGTCACTTCCAAGATCTAAACCTAATTTTTTACCATTTAAAAGAACTTCAAACAAAGAGGCAACATCTCTTAAACCAAGATTTAGACCTTGGCCAGCGAGTGGATGAATTGCTTGTGCCGAGTCCCCGATGAAGACTTTTCTATTATCAACAGAGTCTCGTAAAAACCTTAAATAAAGTGGAAATATTTTTTTTTCACCTTCCAATGCTGGGTTATCTAAGATATCCCCAATGCTTTTATTTAAATGCTTTAAAAATAGATGATCTTTATATTTACTTAACTTAGCTCCCATTTCATTAGGCAGACTCCAGACAAAAGTCGACCGCTTTCCTTGCAAAGGAAGTATAGCTAAAGGGCCACCAGACAGAAATACTTGATGGGCTACAAACTTGTGTTCATTTTTATGAGACAAGTTTCCAACTATTGCTACCTGGTTATAATTTTTTTTGAAGAAACCTTTATCCAAGCGCTTTGCAAGACGTGACTCTCTACCATCACTAATAATTAATATTTCTGTGTTGAACAATGACTTATCAGAGAGCATAACCTTTGACTCAAAACAACTTGTCTCATCCTTTATTACTTCTAGAGCGTTGATTAATTGTATCTTTGAATTTTTAATTAGCTCCGCCTCAAGCACTCTTCTCAAATAAAAGTCCTCAATCATATAGCTTGAAGGGCCAAGGTCAGAGCTTTCTCTTTTAAACTCCATCAAGTGGCGTTTGGTGTCACTCCTTTTAGTTGAAAGCAAAATATTCTCTATAGGGCAAGCGTTTAGTCTTTTGGCGTCCCAAAGGCCAAGATTGGTCAACAAATTCTTTGAGGTTCTCGATAGAGCGTAGGTTCTTCCTTTATTTCTATTTATTCGATGCTTTGCCGTGGTCCCATCAACTACGGTTATGTCAAATCCTTCAGATGCAAGAGCTAATGCCATCGTGCTTCCGATTAAACCTGCACCGGCTATTAGAATTTTTCTTTTTTTTGAACTTTTCATAAAAAAATTGGTCACATGTGATGTAAAGATTTATATATTTAGTAAACAAGTTAACTAGTTTATTATATTTAAAAGCAAATAAAACCATACGACAATAAAAATGGACTTTGAAAGTTTAAATAATAAAAAAATTTACGAAATCGGCAACTTAATTGAGGAAGGGGGAATATGTCCAGAGGAACTAACTAATTTTTATTTAGAAAAAATATCAAGTGACCCTAGGTCGAAAGATGTATTTACTGAAGTCTTTAAAAAATCCTCTCTTGAATCAGCTAAAGAATCAAAAAAAAGAGCTAAAGCCGGGTTGAGAAAAGGAGTTCTTGATGGAATTGTAATATCGGTTAAAGACTTAGCAGATATTAAAGGACAAAAAACGGGAGGTGGGTCTTCTCTAACTAATAAGAAGAAAGCGTCGAATAACGCTGCTTTCATAGATAATTTACAATCCCAAGGATTAATCATATTAGGTAAAACACATATGACTGAACTCGCTTTTTCAGGTCTTGGCCTAAATCCGATCACTGCCACACCTACTAACCCATTTAATGAGGATCTTGTCTCAGGAGGTTCTTCCTCAGGGTCGGCAGTGTCTGTTTCTAGAAATTATTGCCTTGCATCAATTGGATCAGATACTGGTGGATCCGTTAGGATCCCCGCAGCTTGGAATAATCTAGTGGGATTAAAAACCACTCACAATATTATCGACTTGACTGGTGTTTTGAAACTCTGTCCTAGCTTTGATACCCTTGGACCCATTTGCAGAAGTGTTGATGATACCAATTTACTTTTTAGCTCTATGACAAGTGGAAACTTTAAAAAGCTAAAAAAATATAAGCTTAGTACATTTAAGTTCTTGATCTTAAGAAATATGTTCTTTGAAGGTATAGATAGTGATATCAATGATAGCTTTAATGTGGCTATTGAAAAAATAATTAAGAGCGGCGCAAAAGTTGAATATAAAACCGTCTCAGAAATTGATAGCGCGTTAGAAATTAGCAAAACTGTTTTTCCAGCTGAGGCTTATGGCATGTGGCAACATGAAATTGAAAAAACACCTGAAAAAATGTTCTCCCCTATTCGAGAGAGATTTCGTAGTGGAAAACATACTTTAGCACATGAATACGTATTTTCCCTACAAAGATTATTTGACTTGAGGGTGAGTTTTCTGAGTAAAATTATAGGTTACGATGCTATATTGGTTCCAACCTCACCAATAAAGCCGCCAAATATCGCAAAAATATTAACCAATCATGAATTTTTTACTGAAAGTAATTTATTAGCCTTACGAAATACCCGAATGGCTAACTCTTTAAATTTGTGCGCGTTAACATTACCAACTAAAACAGATTTCTCAGGTTTAATGCTTATGGGACGTCCTCATAATGAATTTAATCTTATGAGCATTGGGTTAGCCTTAGAGAAAATAATCAAATAAAAAGTCTAATCTTTACCTGCATGACAAAAAGTCGTAAGATAACTGATAAAATATCTTGAAATAAACAAGAAAAAAACGAGCAGAAAAAATGTCTTTTTTAGAAAAAGTCGACTATCAAGACACAGGTGTCAGGGAGTATTCAAAAAAGTTTTTACAATTCATTTTTTTAAAAACTTTTGGAATTTTACTATTTTTTTCATCACTATTTATATTGCTATCTATTGTCACATACTCTAAGAACGATCCTAGCTTTCGAAATGCGAATGACGGAGAAGTTGCAAATTTATTTGGTAAAATTGGTTCTCACTTAGCAGATTCTCTTCATGTATCAATCGGCGTTACAATGCTTACCATACCCTTATTCTTATTTGCTTGGTCCACTAGATTTCTCTTTAGCAACTCTGCGACCTATATCTTCAAAAGAATAATTTTACTTCCCTTTTTTATTGGCTTTTTCTCAGTATTTTTATCAACCAACTCTCCTCCCTACGATTGGTCTTTTGAGTATGGTTTAGGTGGGATATTTGGTGACACATTTTTAAAGAAACTGTTAATCTATCAGCCCATTGAGATAAATCAGTGGCTTCGGTGGATTGCGATATTTTGTCTAGCCTTATCTATTTTATTTTTTTTTCTTGTCTCAGGTTTCAGAAGACACGAAGTTAAGTCTTTAGCAATAAATAGATTTCGACATTTAAAAATTTTAGTAACAGGATTATTAAGAGTTTTAGGAATTTGCTTTAAAACAGCATCACAGTCAGATAAGTACAGTTTTAAAAAAAATGCTAGGACTAATGATTCAATAGAATTACTTGACCGTACCAACGAAAATAACAAATATAAAGACAAAGACCATAATAGCTCCGCTATTTACGAAAATACTAGCGATCTATTAGGACAGGTTAATAACAGGTCTCCAATTGGTATTTTTAATATTGGTAGGATAAAAACAAGATCGAACAAAATTAAGAGTAGTGATAGGGCTGCTTCAGAGGCACAACCTTCACTTGATTTGTCTTTAAATAAAGAAAAATACCGTTACCCCCCTTTAGCTCTGCTTAATGATTACACCTACCAATCAGTTGGTTCCGTAAGCTCTGTTTCATTAAATGAAAATGCGAAAATGCTTGAGGCCGTGTTAGAAGATTATGGCGTAAAAGGCAATATTATTTCTGTAAAACCTGGACCGGTGGTAACTCTCTACGAGCTTGAGCCCGCTGCTGGTTTGAAAGCTAGCCGAGTAATTTCTTTATCTGAAGATATAGCGAGGTCAATGTCTGCTTTGGCAACCAGAGTATCGACAATACCAGGTCGCTCCGTTATTGGAATTGAATTGCCAAATTCGAGCAGAGAAAAAGTTTTTTTGAAAGAACTTCTGTCATCAAAAAGTTATGAAGATTGCCGTTTTCAACTACCACTGGCATTAGGTAAAGATATTGGAGGAGAGCCGGTTATAGCAAATCTCGCGAAAATGCCCCATCTCTTAATAGCAGGAACAACTGGGTCAGGAAAATCCGTTGGTATCAATACCATGATTCTGTCCCTCTTGTATAGGCTCACCCCGGAGCATTGTAGGCTGATAATGATAGACCCCAAGATGTTAGAGCTTTCTGTTTATGATGGCATTCCTCATCTACTCAGCCCGGTAGTTACTGACCCCAAGAAAGCAGTAGTAGCACTAAAATGGGCCGTCCTAGAAATGGAAGATAGATATAAAAAGATGTCCCGAATGGGTGTTCGTAACATAGAAAGCTTTAATTTGAAAGTAAATGAAGCGGTTCAAAATAGAGAAACTTTCTCAAGGTCAGTTCAAGTGGGTTTTGATCAAAATACAGGTGAGCCGCTTTATGAAGAACAGAGAGAAGAGCCTAGAGCTTTACCATTTATTGTTATTATAGTTGATGAAATGGCTGACCTAATGATGGTAGCAGGAAAAGAGATAGAGGGGTGCATTCAAAGATTAGCTCAGATGGCAAGAGCAGCAGGTATTCATCTCATTATGGCTACTCAGAGGCCCTCAGTTGATGTCATTACTGGCACAATAAAAGCAAACTTTCCTACAAGAATTTCTTTCCAGGTAACATCAAAAATAGATAGTCGAACAATTTTGGGAGAGATGGGTGCTGAGCAGCTTCTTGGAATGGGTGATATGCTTTATATGGCGAATGGAGGTAAAGTTACCCGCGTGCATGGACCTTTCGTATCAGATGCAGAGGTTGAAGAAATTGTGTCTCATTTAAAGAAACAAGGCGAGCCTGAGTACCGGGAAGAAATATTGGACCCAAAAAATATCGAAAATAATAACAGCTTTTTTGATCCATCTTCTCCAAACGGCAGTAACGATGAGGAAGAGCTTCTTGAAGAAGCATTAGAAATTGTTAGAAGAGATAGGAAGTGCTCAACATCATATATTCAAAGGAAGTTATCAATAGGATATAATAGAGCAGCAAAGATAGTGGAATCTTTAGAAGAAAGAGGTTTTGTGTCCTCTGCAAATCATGTGGGTAAACGTGACGTGTTAATTCCGGAAAACGTTATATGATGTATTAATGTATTTTAAAAAAAATTTTCTTGTAACAATTTTCAGTATCTTTCTTATTTTTATTTTTTCAACTGAAGATACGCTACCAAAAAACAAAAGCTTTAAACTAATTAAGAACTATCTAGGGGATATTAAGACTCTCCAAGCCGCATTCTCTCAGACTAATCAGACGGGAGATATAATGACAGGAACTTTTTTTTTAAAAAAGCCAGGGAAAATTCGTTTTTCCTATGACCCTCCACAGAACTTACAAATTGTTTCAAAACAACAGGCAGTATTAATATTCGATCCCAAAAGTGGGGGTAGCGGACCTCTAACATACCCCTTGCATTCTACACCTCTCGGCTTCTTAATTAAAAGTGACTTAAGCTCATTTATAAATGAAAATAGTGAAAGTATCGAGCTAGATGATTCGATAATTTTTAAAGTTCGCAATCCCAAATACAATCTTAGCGTTGAATTTAATAAAAACCCTGTATCACTAGTAGGATGGGAATTCGAAAATCAAATGGGAGAAATAGTAAAAATCAGGCTTAAAAATATACAAAAAAATAATTACATATCGGATGAAATTTTTAAAACTGATAAAGATTTTGAGGCATTCAGAAAACAGCAAGGATAGGAACATGATCAGAAGGTCTTTCCCAGCCTCTAGCTTCTGAAAAAATATGAACTTTTCTTAAATTAGATTTGAAATCTTGACTTGCCCATATATGGTCTAAGCGTCTTCCACGATTTGAAACCTCCCAATCTCGTGCTCTATATGACCACCAACTGTACAATTTTCCAGTCGGTTTAATTTCTCTGAATGTATCAATCCAATTTCCACTTTTTTTTATCTCTAATAAAAGATCTGTTTCTATTTTTGTATGCGAAACAACGTTTAGCAAAGCTTTGTGACTCCACACATCATCTGGCAATGGGGCTATATTGAAGTCTCCTACAATTATAGTTTTATATTGCTCACCTTTAAAAAATTTATCTTTAATTTCGGAAAGAAAACTTATTTTATGCTCAAACTTTGGATTCAATTTTGTATCAGGCAAATCTCCCCCAGCGGGGATATAAAGATTATGCACCTTTATACCATCTTCAAGTTCAATACCAATGTGCCGAGCATCGTCTTTTCCACAAAAATTAAATTTCTCAACATTTACTATTTTTTGTTTTGATAAAATCAAAACCCCATTGTAAGACTTTTCTCCCTTAAAAGCCGCGAATTTATATCCTAATTTTTTGAAGTTTTCTAGTGGCAGCTTTTCATCGGTGCATTTTGTTTCTTGAAGACACATTATGTCTGGATCAACTAACTTTAAGAATCTGGAGACCAACTCAACTCTTAGTCTGACAGAGTTTATGTTCCAAGATGCTATTGAAAAGGGTTTCAATTTTCCTTACCTGTAAGTTCACGATTCAAATAATATCTTCCTTTCTTATTCATTATAAGATTGTTAAGAATAAGTTTTTCCTTTATTTTTTTTCGTAGTCTGTAAAGGTGTGTTTCAAAAGTATGAGTCTCCACGTTTGGATTTAACATCCATACTTTAGACATTACCTCTTCTTTAGTTATCCCTCTATCGGTAGAATTAAGAAGAGATACTATTATGTCGCTTTCTTTCTCTGTTAAATAAAGGGCGTTTTTTTCTTTGTAAATTAATTTTCTGTCTGGAATTATGAAGCTAATGCACCCAAGAGTCTTCTTATTCTCTCTCTTACTTTTCAACCTCTCAAATGTTGAATTCAATATTTCAATAAGCTCTATAAACCTAAATGGTCGCTGGAGATGTATATTAGTATTTGGAAGTAATTTTATTTGCTTTTCAGTGATAAATATTTTTTCTATCTCTTTTATTTTATTTGTTTGTATTTTTGTTTTTTGCAAAAAATCATTAAATTGATCTAGTTTATAATCAGTTACTATCACATCAAGCTCTTCAATGTTTTCTAAAATAAACTCTTTTATAGCTATGCACATACCAGTTTCAAAATGGTAATCTTGCAATAGGCTCTTTAAGCTGTCTGCAAAAAATGTATTTGATGTTATAATAGCTAATCTCAACCTTTTTACCCTAAGCTAGTAATAATTATAGGATATACATCTACCAAAAATTTCCTTAGCATCAATCTAACATGAAAATTGAAATTCTAAACCATATGAAAATATAAAAATGTTTTTAAGCCCATCCGAAATATCGTCGAGATTAATATCAGATTTAAGATTAGGACTCCCCATTATTTTAAATGATTCCGAACAATTTTTTTTAGTTGCTGCCATAGAAACTTTATATTCAAAAAAATTAGAGAAGATAAATGAGATTACAAAAAACCTCAAATTTGAGATAGCTATAACAAATCGAAGAGCAAAGGTTTTAAAAGCAAGAATATATAATGAGTCGGTAACTAGGCTTTCAATAAAAGAAGATATAGGCATACAACTTCTGCATGCTATTGCAGATCCTTCAAAAGATCTAGATTACCCATTAAAGGGCCCATTCCATAGTCAAAGAGACGGTAACTTCGATGTTGCTAGCATATCGCTATCGCTATGTAAAAAAGCGAGACTATTACCGGCTTCAATACTGATAAAAATACCAAAAAGTATAAGAGAAAAATTAGTGTCTTCTCAAATCTCTGAATCTGATATTCGTGATTTAAAATTTAAAAATGACACCGCAAATTTTTTGCCAACTTTGAGCTCGGCACAATTACCAATAAACGGGCAGCAAAATATAAATCTAACAGTCTTCAGAGAAGTAACAGATCTAACTGAACACTATGCTATAGTATTTGGAAATCCTAAAACAAATCAACCCGCTTTAACACGCGTACATTCAGCTTGTTTTACAGGCGATTTACTTGGATCAGAAAAATGTGATTGTGGAGAGCAATTTAGTGTCTCAATGTCAAAGATGAAGAATGAAGGAAATGGAATTTTGCTGTATTTAAATCAGGAGGGAAGAGGAATTGGTTTAGCTAATAAAATGAGAGCATATCATCTTCAGAATATAGGTTTTGATACAGTCGATGCCAATCATAGACTTGGCTTTGAAGATGACGAAAGAGATCTAGAG
>CABZEG010000002.1 GCA_902524655.1 uncultured Alphaproteobacteria bacterium
CGATAACAGCTGGTAGGATATAAAGAGCTAACAATTTCCAAGGTATTATCAGCCTCTTTCTTTTTTTTGGCTTTGGGCCCTCTTCTGTCGTAGTTTCTCTATTTTCTAAATCGTCTTCCATGTCCGAAACGTACTCTTTTGTTCAATGATCTGCCAAAAATAACGACTGTCATAAAAAAAAGTTTATTTCCTAAATAATTAAAAAATTTGTCGTTATTTGAGATATCTAGAGTAATTGTGAGTAAAATTTATGAAAAAAAATAGTAATAAAATAATTATAAATACTAACGAATTTGCTTCTGGAGATCATGTAAACAAGGATATTGAAATATTTAAAAGTAGAGTGGCTAATGCAGTCTTAGACTATATGGAAGCGCAAAGTGACTCAGATCTTATAGAATGTTTGGAAAAAGCTACCATTTTCTTAACTAATATCTCACTGCAAATAGAAAATGTTTTTGATAGCCAAAAACAGTCTTTCAAAGATCAAAAGGACATGTTTGACATCGGTGATGATCTTTTTTCAATAAACAACAAAGTATCATCTAGCACCATTCACTAATTTTATTAAAGTGCTTCTAAGGGTCACTTTTCGAAAAGTGTTTGCCTGAATAGTGGTGCTCTTATGAGAATTAATTTTGTAGTATTTTTACAACAATTTGTAGAAGTCATAAAAGTTACTAATAAAATTTTGCTTAAGTCGTAAACGTCTATGGGTAAGTTGAAGGAGAGTATCTTATGCGTATTTTAGTATTAATTGTTTTTGGTTTAATTTTAAGCGCTTGTCAGGGAACTAATCCCTACGGGTTAACCACAGCTTCATTAGGCGAAAGCGTAGTTTCGTCTGCCACAGGTCAGGCAGGCACTGGTGTAACCCCTGTAAAAGGCATTAAATATGTTTCATTACATCCAGACAGACTTTTACGCGACGAAAGAAGCTGTACTGAGGTTATTAAACTGTCATATGCCTCTAATATAAATTATTCTGAAGCAATTATAGGTCTCAGAAATCGGGCTCTCTTGGTAGGAGGGAATGCCATTTCTGTTGTTGGATGGGCAGAAAGTGCAACCTCATCAGGATTAGTTGGTAAAATTTATCTCTGCAAGAAAAAGCCGTTCCACATTCATTATTGATAACGATAGCGGTTTTGTGTCAGAAATTGCTCAAAACCGCTTTTATTTTATTTTCGGGGCAGCCCTAATTCGCATTTCTTTGAAATTTCCTCTTATAAAACTAATGTATTTTAGTTTTGCTTAAATGGAGCGTATTGGGTCGGTCGCTCTAATTTGACTTTCGAACTCTCTTAGTCGTTTGTAAACACTTAAGAGTTCGATAATAGTTGGCCATGCTTTCAGTAAGTACTGCATTGAACCCTCAACTCTTCCAAATGCTCTGATTATTTGTTGCATTACCCCTAACGTAACAACTCCTGCTACAATTGCTGGCGCAAGAAAAACGTAAGCACTTAATACGTTTGCTTGCAAGTATGCAATTCTACCCACATTAAAATATAGATAACGCAGATATGATTTGAAATGAATACCTCTTACACCATCAAAAAGTTCTTCTATTGTCTTTGGTCTTACGGTTTCATCATCTTCTGCAATAACCAATATTTTCCTGTAAGCCGCTTCTTTTTTTTGCAAGTCATACTCAACTCCTACCAGTCTGAGAAACCAACCTAAAGCAACTAAGAACAAAGTTCCGCCTATTGACCAAACAATTGCCCCTGTAATTAATCCGTATTGCCAATCACCAAAAAAGAATATTGGTATGCCAACTGATAATCCAAATAAGATTGGAATAAACTGAACAAGCACCATGATACTTTCGATGAAACTTGTACCAAGTCCTTCCATTATTCTTGAAAACTTAATCGTGTCTTCTTGCACACGCTGAGCGGCACCCTCAATAGTACGTGCTTGGTCATATACTGAATGGTACCATTCTACCATTGCAGTACGCCATCTAAACAAAAAATGTGCCGTAAAAAAACTCACTGCAACTGCAATAGCTACGTATATGCCTGCTAGATATATAAAACTAAACAAGCTAGCCCAATACTCTTCTATAGATACAGCATTGGGGGTTGCTAAGGCTTTCTGGATCATATCATAGAATTCTCCAAACCATTCATTGATCTGAACATCAATTTCGACTTGGATCCAAAGTGATGATAAAATTAATGCAGAGCCTAACCAAGCCCACAAAACCCATTTTCTTGTTGTGAAAAATCTAAACACGGAAAACCTTTCTATTATTGATTATATATTAACTGATGAATTTTATTGCTTATCATATTTATTGATCCTTTTTTATTAAAAAGAATTGCGCATCGCCGCCCTGATTATTTTTGATCTCTTTTAGTAAATAATTATTATTTAAACAGAAATGCTTTAAGTCTATTTCTGCCATTGGATCATCAGTGATAATAAGTGCGTCACGATTTTTTCCAAGCGAATTAATATTTTTTTGAACTTTTAACAAAGGTAGTGGACACCTTAGTCCCGTGGTATTGATAACGAGTGAATATTTTTTCTGGCTTTTCATAAATGACCTACATAACACAATTTGGTGGACAATGCTGTAGAGATAAACAAGTATTCATATATGGACAAATATCAAAAGAATGTCAATTTTTTAACACCGGAAGAAAATATTCCTAAGTTAGTTTCAAAGGTTAGAGTTTTTAATGAAGAAAATAGGGTAAAATACATCAATTTAATTGATGAAAAAATATTAACGATTTATCTTAATTCTCAGGAAGTACTTACAGCCTTAACAGTATGTGATTACCCCGAGTATTTGGCTGTTGGTTTTTTGTATAATCAGAACATACTTAGTTCAAAAGCCGAAATCAAGGAAGTTGAATTTAACCAGGAGCTTTCAGCTGTTGTTGTCAGAACATACAAACAAACTTTCTTTGAGGCTCAAAATGTCAAGAAAATAAAAACATCTGGCTGTGCGATGGGAACGGTCTTTGGGGATATGTATAATAAGATTAAACCGATCCCCAAACAAAACTTAAAAAAATATTCAATAAACGATATCAGAGCTTTAGTAAAAGAAATTATAGGTCTGCCTAGTTTATATATGGAGGCTGGCGCGATCCATGGGAGTGTGCTTTGTGATAGAGATCGAATTTTAGTATATATGGAGGATGTTGGCAGGCATAATGCTATTGACAAAATAAGCGGGTGGGTTGTGCTAGAAGAAATTGATCCAACTGATAAGATTTTATATACAACAGGTCGACTTACTACTGAAATGGTATTAAAAGCAATAAGCATGGGGGTACCAATATTAGTTTCGCGCTCTGGCTTTACTAAGTCTGCGGTGCATCTTGCGAGAAAGTTTAACCTTTCGATGATTGGGAGGTTTAAAGGAAAAAGATTTATGTGTGTAAGTGGGTTCGAAAGAGTTTTGCTTTAACATTTAGAAATAAGGTTACTTTATGTTAGATATTAATCTTCCTGGTGTTATTCTAGCAGGGGGGCGATCACAGAGAATGAAGAGCAAAGACAAATCGTTTCTCGAAGTGGGCGATAAAACGTTATTAGATATGACATTAGAAAGGCTTCAGTTACAGTCTCGCAGGGTGGCAATAAATGCTAATTCATACTCATTAAAATATAAAAGATACGGTTTGCCAATTCTGCATGATCAGGTAGGAGAATTCTATGGTCCTTTGGCAGGCATATTAACTGCCATGAAGTGGGCAGGAGATATGGGTTATGAAAAGGTTATTACTGTTGCGGTTGACACACCATTGTTCCCAGAGAACTTGTTAAAAGAGCTCTACAAAAAGATGGAAGAGAGTAATTCAGACATTGTTTTTGCAGCATCCTTAAAAGACCATAAGCAAAGGAAGAATTTGCATCCAGTTTTTGGTTTATGGAAAACATATCTTCACGATGATCTAAGAAAGGAGTTAGAGAGAGGTGTGAGAAAGGTCACACTTTGGAGTGAAAAACACAAAACTGCCAGCGTTTGTTTTGCAAACGATTTGATAGACCCCTTCTTTAATATCAATACGCCAAACGATATTAAAGTGTTTAAGGAGTATCTGATAAAAAAATGAAAATTATAGGAGTAGTTGGTTGGAAAGATTCGGGAAAAACAACTTTGATTGAAAAATTGATAAAGGAATTTAATCTAAGAAACTTGACGGTATCTACAATTAAGCATTCCCACCACAATGTTTCATTAGATCGGCAGGGTACAGACTCCTTCAGGCACTTTAATGCTGGTGCAAAAGAGACAATACTCGCGTCCGATACAAAAAGGATCAAATTTTCTAAAACAATTTCTGAGCACGAAACTAGTCTTGATTATCTTATTAAACAGATCTGTCCGGTTGATATAGTTATAGTAGAAGGGTTCAAAGTGAGTGGCCACAGAAAAGTTGAAGTTGTTAATAATATTAGCCAGAAAAAACCACTATATGAAACTGACAAAACAATATGTGGACTGATATTTAATCAAAATAAAATTGAAAATACAGTACTACCACAATTTGAAAGAGACAATATTGAGAAGATCTGTGACTTCATAGTAAAAACTTTGGAAGGTGAATAGAGAGTGAGCTCCCCAAATTTTAAATTAACTTCCCTAAGTAAGTTGTTTTTTAATCTGAAGGCTGAATTGAAAGCCGTTTCAGGGGAAACAAGAGTTAGTGTGGATAATTGCGTCAATAGAATATTTTCAAAAAATATTTTTGCTAAAAATGACAATCCTCCTTTTGATAATTCAGCTATAGATGGGTTTGCTGTAAATGAAGACACTACAGCGACTGTTGACAACTTCTCTCTTTTAGAGGGTTTGGTAAAACCCGGTTGTAAAGCTACTGTTACTTTACAAAAAAACCAGGGAATTAAGATTTTAACTGGCGCGCCTGTTCCATCTGGAACAACCAGAATTATTTTCAAGGAGAATACGAAAGAACAAGATCAAAAGATTTATTTTGTCCAGAATGATGTTAAAGAAAATAATATAAGATTGCAGGGAGAGGATTTTAAAAAAGGTGATCTTTTATTTAAAAAAGGTAAACAAATAAGAATAACAGATCTAGCTGCGCTAATTGGCTCAGGATATTCATCCATACCAATTGTCAAACCACTAAAAGTTGGGCTAATAACCACCGGAAATGAACTCAAGCCTAACATAGAAAGTCAAAATAGTAGTAGCTTTATATTTGATACAAATTTCGTTCCATTGAATAGGGTGTTAAAAAGTTGGGGTCATTCTGTAGTAAGTATAGGTTCGGTGGGAGATAACTTAGATCTATTGAGAGATAAGATCTATGATAACTTGGAGCGTGTTGATGTTTTTGTGACAACGGGCGGTGTTTCAACAGGAAAAGAAGATTTTGTTGCGCAATTTCTTAATAGAGAGGCGCAAGTAATTAATTGGAGGATTGCGATTAAACCTGGAAGGCCTTTTATTTGTGCAAAGTTAGGAAATAAGTATGTATTTGGATTACCAGGAAACCCTGTGGCGGCGTTTATCTGCGCACTTATTATATTACGTCCTTCCCTTGGTAGAATTGGAGGAGAAAAATATTGGTTTAAGCCTTTCTCATTTAAAACAAAGGCAAATTTTGTGAAGCGTAAGAGGTCAGGCAGATCAGAATTTTTGAGAGCTAAATTTAATCAAGAAGACGGTTTCGTTTCAATTTATCCATTTGAGGGATCGGGTAGACTTTCCAGTCTATCGTGGTCAAACGGCATCATTAATCTTAATGACGATGAACAAAACATAGAAAAGGGAGATCTTGTAGACTTTGTTCCGTATCAATCGTTCTTTTAAACGTGATTTAATTGCTTAAAAATATTCTTAACAATTTCACCGAATAGTTCCTTGCCTTCAGGATTGTGTAAAACATAAGGTGTTCCATTATCAGCGCATTCCATTATGTCTTTTGAAAGGGGTATACTCCCTAAATGGGCTAGATTTTCGCTGTTAGTAACTTTTTTTACACCACCGCTACTAAATATATTATGCTTTTCTCCACATCTTGAACATTCAAAATATGACATGTTCTCAATTAAGCCTAGGATTTTAGTATTTGTCTTATTATAAAGGGCAATTGCCTTTTTTGCATCGATCAAAGAAATATCCTGGGGCGTTGAAATTACAATCGCACCAGATATCAGCACCTTTTGTGCCAGAGTTATATGTATATCCCCAGTTCCAGGGGGTAGATCGACTATGAAATAATCTTGATTACCCCATGCAACATCAAGAAGCAATTGTTGTAGCCCCTTCATTAACATAGGCCCTCGCCAGATAATGGCCTCATGCTCTGGGAACAACATTCCCATGGACATCATGCTCAAATTGCCAATTTTCTTTGGGATAATTTTTTTGTTTTTTATTTCGACCTTTGAATTATTTAATCCCAACATTTTTGGCTGACTAGGCCCATAGATGTCTGCATCCATCAGGCCCACTTTAAATCCCATCTCTGCTATTTTTACAGCAATATTACTTGATATGGTGGACTTTCCTACACCTCCCTTGCCCGAGGCAATAAATAATATTTTTCCTAGGTGAGATAAGTCAAATTTATTCAAAAACTGTTGATTTTTTGAAGACATATTTTGTTTTAGGTTGGGAGCCCTGTGCTTAGTGTAAATTACAGAACAACTTGTAATTTTATTATCTTTTTCAATCATAGATTGCCATAGGTGCGTTAACTTTTCTGTATCGCTCGTAAATTCTGAATTTACAATTATTTTAACCTTCTGTTCAGAGACATTTATGGATTCGATCTTTCCGGTAAGATCAAAATTTCCAGGATACTCGATTTTTTTGATAATATTGAGAATGTATTCTTTGTTCACGAAGTGGGACATTGTAATTAGCTGTACTTTCTGTAGTAATTATAAATGGAGGCGACGACCGGATTCGAACCGGTGTCCACGGATTTGCAGTCCGCTGCGTAACCACTCCGCCACGTCGCCCATTTATTAGAAGTTACCAATATTAAATAATTTAATTCATTGCAAGAGCATATAATATTATGTAAGTCTTTCGTTGTTACTTTATCTTCAAAAATTATTGGTTGAGTTCATCAAATGTTTGACTACAAAAAAGCACGAAAGAATATGGTGGATAACTTAATTCGACCGGCTAATGTGACAGATCCAAAGCTTTTGTCAGCTTTGGGAGATGTTCAACGAGATAAGTTTTTACCGAGTAACCTAGCCAGTTTGTCTTACAGTGAAGCTGAGTTGCTTATACAAAATGATAGAACATCAATGAGTCCGTGGCTGCTCGCAAAAATGCTCCAATTTTTAGACCTTAACTCTTCGGATAATGTTTTAAGTCTTGCCACGGGTTATGGCTACAGTTGTGCCCTTATGTCATCGTTAGCAAATTTTGTAGTTGCTGTTGAAACACAAGACCTTGCAAAAGAAGCTCAAGCTAGATTAATTGAAAATGGATATGATAATATTTTGGTTCGAGAGGGTAATATTAATGAAGGCGCAGAGGAAGAGGGTCCCTATGATGCAATTTTGATTGAGGGTGCCGTTGAATATATAAATGAAGAAATCATAAATCAGCTTATACTCGAGGGTAGAATCATAGCAGTTTTTAAAGAAAAAAATTTAGGTCAATGTAGGTTAGGCATAAAAACAAAATCTGGAGTGCAGTGGAGCAATCTTTTTGAAGCAAATTGTGTTTTGTTGAATGATTTTAAAATAAAAAAGGGATTTACCTTATGAACGGGTAGAGAATTTAATGAATATTAAAACTTTTATAATTTTAACTTCGGTAATCTTATTTTTCTGCAAAGAGGCATTTACACAGACCTTAAAAGAGTCAGTACAAACGGCATTGGATAATAACGAGAGCTTAAAGAGCCAAAAAGTCTTGCTAGATAATAGCTATCAGAATTTCTTAATTCAAAAAGGAATAATGTTACCAAGTCTTTCTTTAAGTGGCACAGGGGCTCGCTCATCAAATTTTGATACAAACCAGGATACAGATAGCTACAGCATTTCGTTGAATTCTGCATATACATTGTTTGACTTTGGATCACTCGAAGCGAAAAAGAGATCATCTATCCGTTTGAATGAGGCTTCAAAACTTTCGTTTAAGAAGCTTGAAGATGAACTAATACTGAACGTAATCAAAGTACACCTAGAACTATTTAAGGCGATAAAAATTGTGGATCTTTATGAAAGTGGCCTTGAGATAAGGAAGCAGCAATTCTTGGCTGTAAAAAATAGGTTTGATTTAGGAGAGGCTACTAGGTCAGACCTTCTGAGATCCAAAGCTTCAATTTCTGGTGCTGAGGCACAATTAAAAGTGGGGCAAGCAAACGTTAAGAAGCTTAGAGAAAATTATAAGACTTTGGTGGGTAGAGTTTCTGATAAACCGATGCTTCCACAGATGAAAATAAAAGTACCTTCTACATTAGAGATTAGCGTTGGAAAAGGCACAGAGAATGACATTGCTTTGAAAATTCTTACGCTTGAGGAACGAGCGCTTAGAGCCGAATTAAGTTCCACAGAAAAATCCTATTTACCAAATCTAAGTCTTTCTGGAAGTTTGTCTTATGGTGATAGTCAGACCTTAGGAAATAATATTAGTTCAGGACGGATCTCTTTAACCTCCAGCGTCACTCTTTATAGTGGGGGTCAAAAAAAAGCTAGAGTTAAAATTGCCTCAAATAAACTGGCAGCAAAAGCGATAGATATTGCAGTCAGAAAAAAAACGTTGCAGAGAGATATAACAACAAAGTGGTTGGATTTAATGGCTTTAAGGTCGTCAGTTATTGCTAAGCAAGAAGAAACCAACGCTTTGCAAGAGTTGTATGAGAGCATATTTGAAGAATGGAGGCTTGGAGGAAAGACATCACTAGATACTGATCAAGCATATCAAAATTTCCTGAATTCTGAAATCGAATTAGTTGCTAGCACTACGGATATATTAATTGCAAAAATTGACTTGTTAGCTGAGATAGGTACTCTGAGAGCTAAGCTACAGCTGCGATAATAGATTGATCGCTGTGAGGAATGTTTAATGACTGAAAAAAAGACTGCAAAAAAAGAGAAAAAAGAAAATGACAAAGTCGATCTTAAAGAAATTCTTGGTGACATTAAAAATGTTGTTTCAGGAGAGAAAGAAACACTATTCAAGGTGAGTGAATTAAAGACTATTAATTTAAAGAAGGAAAATTTGATAACCAAAGGTGAAAAAAGACACCACCCTCAACCTATCGGTCTAAATGATAAGAAACTGGAGAGTTTAATAAGAAAAATTGTAAGAAGTGAACTTGAGAATTTTCAGTCAAATAATAAATCGGATAATCTAAAGTCGGAAAAAAGAAAAACAAAAGTAGGAATAAAGAGCAATTCTGGCTTAAGCTTGTTAAAAAAGACCGATCTTCTTTTATTATCAAAAAAAAACAAATTAAGTTTAAGCAGTAAAAATACTAAGGCGGAAATAATAAATGAGCTTAAAAAAAATAAAGTCAATGCTCCATAGCTCAGTATAAAGAAGTTGTACCTATAATGTCATTAAAGATTTTGATTGATCAACATTTGCTATTAACGAACCGTTTGAAAAAAGATTCTAATTCCAAAGTCAAGCTAGCGTTTGTAGCCGAGTGCCGTACTCAGTAGGATACAAGTTGAGATGAACCTTCCAAATAAATTCAACGCTAAAGAGGCTGAAAAAAAAATAAATGATCGTTGGGTTGAGGCAGACGCTTTTAGGTCAGGTAAAGATAGCGAAAAAGGCAAACCACCATTTTCTATAATGATCCCTCCACCCAATGTTACTGGCAGCTTACACATTGGCCATGCCTTTAATAATACAATGCAGGATGTTTTGGTGAGGTATCATAGAATGAACGGCTATGATGTTTTATGGCAACCTGGTCAGGACCATGCTGGAATTGCAACTCAAATGGTAGTTGAAAGAGAGTTGGAGAAAAAGAATAAAAGCCGACAGCAAATGGGTCGTGAAAAATTTCTTGAAGAGGTTTGGAATTGGAAGGAAAAATCTGGAAATACTATAATTGATCAGTTGAAGAGGTTAGGAGCATCCTGCGATTGGAGCCGAAATCGATTTACCATGGATCCTGAGTTCCATAAAGCTGTCATAAAAGTTTTTGTAGATTTTTACAACAGAGGGTTGATTTATAAGGGTAAAAAATTAGTAAATTGGGATCCAAAATTTCAAAGTGCCATATCGGATCTAGAAGTTGAGCAAATAGAGGTTCGAGGAAATATCTGGGAATTAAAGTATTTTTTAGAGGAAGGTACATTCAATTTTGGAGTAGAAACCGATGAGAATGGAGTGGTTTTAAAAAGGATGCCTATGGATCATGTAGTTATTGCGACTACGAGACCAGAGACACTTCTTGGAGATACTGCTGTGATTGTTAACCCTGGTGATGAGCGATACAGGGATTTGATTGGGAAATCAGTAATATTACCATTGGTTGGAAGAAAGATCCCAGTTATAGCAGATAATTATGCGGATCCTACTAAAGGCACGGGTGCTGTGAAGATCACTCCTGCCCATGACTTTAATGATTGGGAGGTTGGTACAAGGCATGGTCTAAGAATTATTAATGTTTTTGATACAGGTGCAAATATTCAAATCATAAATAATGAAGATTTTGCAAATGAAATTAAGCCGTCTGTAGATATTTACCAATTAAATGGACTTGAAAGATTTGAGGCAAGAAAGAAGATCTTACAATTACTAAAAAAAGAAGGTTCTTTTGAAGCTGAGAAGGAAGACGTACACTTTGTCCCACATGGTGATAGATCTAAAGTAGTAGTTGAGCCTTTTTTAACCACCCAGTGGTTTTTTGACTCAAAAAAAATTGTTCAAGAAGCAATTGATGTTGTTAGGAAGAATGAAATAGAAATTATCCCAGAGAGAGATAAAAAAGTTTATTTCAACTGGCTCGAAAATATTGAGCCTTGGTGTATTTCAAGACAGTTATGGTGGGGACACCAGATACCCGTTTGGTATGATGATGAAGGAAATGAATATTGCGCAGAAAGTTTTGAGGAAGCCAAAAAATTGGCGGGACACAGCAATATATGTCAAGATCCGGATGTGCTTGATACTTGGTTTTCTTCAGGGATCTGGCCTATCGGAACGCTTGGATGGCCCGATAAAAAAGGCTTTATGGAAAGATACTACCCAACAAGTGTTTTAGTAACAGGTTTCGATATTATTTTTTTCTGGGTTGCGAGAATGATAATGATGCAACTTGCAACCGTAAGACAAATTCCCTTCAAAAAAGTCTATGTTCATGCTTTGGTAAGAGACGAGCATGGAAAAAAAATGTCTAAGTCTCTTGGTAATGTACTTGATCCGCTAGATTTAATTGATAAATATGGGGCTGATCCCCTCAGGTTTACCTTAACAGCTATGGCAGTTACTGGACGAGATTTAAAATTATCTGAATCAAGAATTGAGGGATATAGAAATTTCGTAACCAAGATTTGGAATGCAGCCAAATACTTGGAAATGAATGGTTGTCATTTTGATGATGAGTTTGATATTTCAAATGTCGAGGCACCACCAAATAAATGGATAATAGGTAAAACTCAAGATATTTTGAGCTCAGTTAATCAAAGCTATGAAAGATTTCGGTTTAACGATATCGCTAATAACCTTTACAATCACACTTGGGGTGTTTTCTGTGATTGGTATATTGAGTTCTCCAAATCTCTTTTAAATAATGAAGATGAAAAAACTGTTCAAGAAACACGAAAAACATTGTCCTGGGCTTTTGTAGCATGCTTAAAGATGCTTCATCCTATAATGCCCTTTGTGACTGAGGAGCTTTGGGAGTATTTTAGAAAGGATAAAGCACTCTTATCTAACAGTAATTGGCCTACAATAAGTGTTAATTCGATAGACAAAAATCAGGTAAATAAAATAGAAAATGTTATATCTTTTATTGAGGATATAAGATCTACCAAGTCAGATTTTAATTTACTTTCAGGTAGAAAAACAGATTTATTCGTGGTTGATCTGGAAGCTAAGCAATATAGGTATATCAAGGAGAATGAAAAAATTATTTGTAGTTTAGCCAGGCTATTAGAAATCAAGCAGGTTCAAAGAAAACCCGAGAACGCTTTGGCAATTTCAGGAGGTAAAGTAGAGGCCTTTGTATCTGTTCAATCAGATTTTAATTTAGCACTTGAAAAAGAGAGAGTAAATGCAACGTTAAGAAAGTTAGATAGTGAAAATATAAAATTGTTAGAAAAACTAAACAATAAAAACTTTAGAGATAAAGCTCCAAAAACCGTTATAGAAAAATTTAAGTCCGATCATGAAGATCTTAAGTCAAAATTAAACAAACAGAAATCCTTGTTAAAGGGATTGGAGAAAATTAACAATTGAAGCCGAAGTTTACTAAGATAGCTAATAACTTACCTGTATCGGTGCCTTTCGTGGGACCAGAAAGTCAGGAGAGAGAAAATAAATTCAGTTTCGATGCTAGGATGGGAGCTAATGAGAGTGTGTTCGGCCCCTCTAAAAGGGTTATCAGTGCGATAAAGGATCAAGCTGAAAATGTCTGGAAATATGGAGATCCTGAGAGTTTTGACCTTTTACAGACATTATCAGAGTTCTATAAGATGCCCAGAGAAAGCTTTACAGTGGGGGAGGGTATTGATGGGCTTTTAGGAAACCTAGTGAGGCTTTTTATAGAACCAGGCGACCAGGTTGTTTCTTCCCTTGGTGCCTACCCAACTTTTAAATATCATGTGGATGGCTTTGGAGGTAATATTTCTCTTGTTCCTTACAATAATAATTATGAGGATCTTGATGCGTTGCTAAGTGCGACAAAGAAAAGCAAAGCGAAAATTTTATATTTATCTAACCCAGATAATCCAATGGGAACTTTTCACTCCAAAGAAAGAATACAGGATTTCATAGATAATATACCTGACAAAACAATACTTTGTCTCGACGAAGCATACTCAGACTTCGTAGATGTGAACGAATTAGCTCCGATTGACATAGAACGGGAAAACGTTATTAGATTAAGAACTTTTTCTAAGGCCTATGGCTTGGCCGGGTTAAGGATAGGCTACGGAATTGGAAACAAGAAATTGGTTGAGGCTTTTAATAAAGTAAGAAATCACTTCGGAGTAAACAGACTTGGTCAAATCGCAGCCAAAATAGCATTGGAGGATCAGAAGTATTTACAGGTTGTTTTGGAAAAAGTTGACAAATCAAAAAAAGATATTGCCTCGATCTTTAAGAAATTTGGGTTTAACTCATTAGTTTCAAGAACAAACTTTGTGCCAATAAATAGTGGTGGTGATGGTAACTTTGCGGCAAAGTTAATGAACAGTTTAATTCAAGAAAAGATTTTTGTCCGCATGCCAAGTGTTAAGCCTCTCAATTCGTTTATAAGAATTACCGCAGGCACAAATAACGATTTAACAGTCTTAGATGATGCAATGAATAGGATAATTAAGAATCTTTAGCTCTCATTATTTATGGAGGTTGCTAAGTAATTAATAGCATTATCTAGGCCACCCTTTTTAAATGGTATATTAGCTGCTAAAAGACCCATTTCTAATGAAGCTAAAACCCCAAGAAGCATGTGAGGATTAAGGTGGCCCATATGTGCAATTCTGAACGCAGAATTCCCATCAAAGTACTCTGGGCCCTCAAATCCTAATCCAATCCCCAATTCAACCCCAGTATTTTTCTCTACCCAGTTTTTAAATGGGAGAAGATCATAGTTTTTTGCAACAAGTGTGGTGACAGCGTGAGATCTATTTTCCTTATTAGGAACATTAAATTTCAACACTCCTTCTTGACTCCATATATCAACGGCTTTCCAGACTGTATTAGCTAAAATTTCATGCCTCTTGATAATATTATCTTTACCTTCTTCGTTCATAATCTCTAGTGCTGCCTTTTGCGCAAATAGCAAGTGTGTTGGTGCAGTTCCAAAATAAATTTCATAAAAATTTGTTGGATCAAGTCTAGGACCCCAATCCCAGTAAGCTGATTTTTTTGTAACTTTTTTTGCTTGGATCTCAGCTCTCTCTCCTATCACTAGGTACCCTAAGCCAGGCGGAGTCATTAGACCTTTTTGTGATGCTGTTAATAGTAGATCAACACCCCATTTATCCATCTTCATATCATCACATCCAAAACATGCAATACTGTCTACTAATAACAAGGCTGGATGATTCAAACTTTGTTTTAATTTACTTATTTCTTCTATGTTTAAAAGCATAGAAGAAGCAGTGTCTGTTTGAACAATCAAAATACCTTTGATCTTTTTATCTTTATCCTCGTAAAGAGCTTTTTCGAGGTCATTGAGTTCAAAAGCCCTGTCCATTCCGTATTCCAAATGAACTACTTCTATGCCAAGCTTTGAAGCAATATTACCCCAGTGCTTGCCAAAAACACCATTTGAGATAGTTAGAATTTTGTCATCTTCATTAAAGAGGTTTGTCAAGGCCGCTTCCCACACACCATGACCGTTTGATATATATAGCGCTACTCTGCCTTTGCTACAAGCTAATTTAGCAATATCCGATAATATACTCATAGTAATCTCTTCGAGCTCGCCTCCGTAAATGTTGGGAGCAGGTCTTTGCATAGCTTGAAGTACCTTATCTGGTATTATTGATGGTCCGGGAAGAGCTCTGTGTATGCGTCCGTTAGAAACTTTCATTATTATTTCACCAATCTGGGTTGTTAATGTAACCTATAAACAAAAGTTGTAGCTATTTGCAATCAAAAAGTCTTGCTGGTTTGGAAGTGTTGTAATACTAATCGCGGAAAGGATGAACATATTGTTTAACTTAAAGCAAAAATTTGAAAAGTTTGATGAAAACTGGAGAAGTGATTTAGAAAAAACTTTCTCTTCTTCAAATAAAAAATCTGCTGAAAAGCATGCTTTCTGGATAGACCATGAGTTTCTCAGAATTTTTTATCATAATAATTTTCAGATAGCGCCCGGAGTGTTCAGATCTAATCAGCCCTCTGAGAAGAGGATATTGGAATGGCAAAGAGAAAAAGGGATTCAATCTATAATAAATTTTAGAGGTGAGTCTAACCAAGGAGTTTTTTTTATTGAGAAAAATGTATGTAAGGAGATTGGAATTAAACTGATCAACATAAAATTATACTCATCAAAATTGCCTGAAAAAGAAAAAATTTTTGAAATAAATGAAGTTTTTAAAACCATAAAAAAACCTTTTTTGATGCACTGTAAGTCAGGCTCTGATAGAGCCGGTTTAGGCTCAGCTCTTTATTTCCTACTGGTTCAAAATACACCTGTGGAAATAGCTCAAAAGCAACTTTCCTTTAAGTTTTTACACCTGGGCGGTTGGACTGCAGGGATTTTAGACTTTATGCTTATGGAATATAGGCATGCTTTCAAAAAAGACAGGATTAACTTTTTGGATTGGGTAGAGAAACGTTACCATAGAGAAGAGATGACACAAAGGTACGGTGATTTTAGAAAAAATTCTCATTGGTTCAAAATTCCCAGATAAAATTATCAGCATGAATATTGAAGATGACAAAAAACCTCTTTTTAAATGGTTCTGGAGTTTATATGTAAGAAAGCATTTCGGTCTTCTATTTACGGCATTGATTTTTATGTCAATAGAAGGCTCGATGTTGGGGCTGCTTTCTTATTCAATTAAATTTTTATTTGATAATGTTTTGGTTTCTAAAGATACATCAAGCATTTTAATTGTTGCAGTGGTAATCTTTTCCATTTTTTCAATTAGGGCTATAGCAGGATTCGTTCACAGGCTTTTGACAGTAAATGTTTGTCAGAAAATTATTAAAGTTATTCAGGATCGAATGGTAGCACATCTTTTAAATATGGATGTTGGGTTCCATCAAAAAAACTCACCAGGTACTCTTATGGATAGGGTAAGAGCTGATAGCAAAGCTTTATCTGAGTCCGTTGGAGAAGCATTTATGACGGTTGGAAGAGACGGATTTTCATTAATATCTTTGCTTGCCGTTGTATTTTTTATCGATTGGAAATGGTCGCTAATTGCTCTTTTGGGAATTCCATTTTTAGTGTTACCAATTTTGCTTCTACAAGGTTTAATAAGATCCAGAGCAGGAGAAAATAGGGACTATGAGTCGAAAGCGAACGTTCGGTTGGATGAGATATTCCACGGCATAACAGATATTAAGCTTAACCGAGCTGAGGGCCGTGAACGCAACAAATTTTTTGATATCCTTCAGCTTACGCATAAAGTAAGGCTTCGACTCGAGGCTGGAATGGCGGGTATCCCAGCCATGATTGATGTCATAGCAGCAATTGGGTTTTTAGCTGTAATGGTTTTTGGCGCTATCGATATCACATCAGGGTCTAAGACTATCGGAGAGTTCATGAGTTTTTTCACTGCGATGGCATTAATTTTTGAACCTCTCAGAAGATTGAGTAATGTCTCGGGTAATATTCAGGTTGCCATGGCTAGCTTAGAACGCGTATTTAAAATTTTTGAGGAAAAATCATCTATAGTTTTTCCAACATTGTCTAGCGTTGAAAAAAAATTAGATAAGATAGGAATTGAGTTCGATGGCGTACACTTTTCTTATGAAGATAAAAAAGTTCTTGAAAATGTAACTTTTGCGATTGAAGAGGGTACATCAAACGCGATTGTTGGCTATTCTGGTAGCGGAAAAACAACTTTGTTTAATCTTATTACAAGGTTGATAGACCCCAGTAGTGGGCTTATAAAGCTTAACGGAATTAATATTAAAGACTTCTGTTTGAATGACCTGCGTTCCCTTATTTCTGTTGTACGTCAAGATGGGATGGTGTTTGACGAAACGATACTCGAAAATATTAGATTTGGAAAGCCAACAGCGACTGACGGAGAAATCAGAGAGGCAGCTAAAATGGCTTACGTTGACGAATTTACTAATGAGTTAAAAGATGGTTTAAATACAATCGTTGGCCCAAGAGGATCAACCCTATCAGGGGGGCAACGCCAAAGAATATCTATAGCCCGTGCCTTCCTAAGGAAAAGTCCCCTTCTTCTTTTAGATGAACCAACCTCGGCCTTGGACAGTAAGTCAGAGGAGTTGATTCAAAAATCCCTAAGTAATCTTGCAAAGCATTCAACTACAATTACAATAGCGCATAGATTATCTACTATAGTTGATAGCGACCAAGTACTGGTTTTGGACAATGGAAAAATTGTGGGACAGGGTAAGCATAGTAAATTATTGCTTGCGAATTCTCTTTATTCTGATTTATTCAAATCACAAGTAGAAAAGAAAAACGATGATTAAAACTGGTGTTACTGATTTTTTCTTTGTTGACAAAAATAGAGCCACTCTAGCCATAGTAGGAGAGGATAAAATTGATTTTCTACAGGCACTAACTACGAACAATATTGAGAAAGTATCGAAAGAGGGCATTATTTACACTGCGATTTTGTCTCCCCAAGGCAAATATTTGTTTGATTTTTTTGTTTTTTCTTTGGGTAAAAAGGAAATTTTTATCGACATCCATCAGTCTAGAGCTGTAGCATTCAAAAAATTTTTAGAATTTTATAAACTCAATTCTGATGTGAGTATTTCCGATAAGAGTTGCCAGGTTGTACTGAGTTCCGTTCAAGAAGAATTTTTTTCTTTTCCTGACCCTAGAGCAAAGATTTTGGGCTGGCGTTGTTATGATTTCAAGGAGGAGTTTGCAAATGAGAGAAGAGGGTTTGAGGAGTTTGAGACTAATAGAATAAAAAGTCTAATTCCGGAAACGGGAATAGAGTTGATCCCTGAGAAATCGTATATTTTAGAGTTGAATTTTGAAAAAATACACGGCGTAGATTTTAAGAAAGGCTGCTATATAGGCCAAGAAGTGACTGCACGAATGAAACATAAGGCGAAGTTAAAAAATAAGCTTTATTGTGGACGAATTCCAACCAATCCTGAAAACAAGACGGACAAAAAAATTTATTTTGATGGCAAGGTTGTAGGAGAAATATTTAGTATTTTTAATAATTACTGTTTGATTAAAATTAAGGAAGATTTCAAAGAGGAGCAATTAACTGTTTTTGGACAACCACTCACTCTAGTGAATTGAAGATCTAATTATTTCAGAAAATTTTTTAAAGACTGTCTCCTGATTGTTTGAGCAGATAATATTTCCGGTTTCCAAGGGGGTGTGATTCATTTCTATACTCTCTAAAATCCCTCCCGCCTCTTTCACAAGAATTATTCCCGCTGCCATATCCCAGGGAGATAAGTTTTGTTCCCAAAAGCCATCGAATCTGCCAGCGGCAACGTATGCTAAATCCAATGCAGCTGCACCATTTCTTCTTATTCCTGAACAACTAGGCATAAGATTACCAATAGATGAAAGAGAATTTTGTAGATTATCATTTTGACCGAAAGGAATACCTGTAGAAAACAACATTTCCTGGAACGTAGTTCTATTAGATACTCTTAATCTTTGTTCATTTAACCAAGACCCACCGCCCTTCTGCGCAGAAAACAATTCATCTTTAATAGGATCATAAATTATTCCTGCAACGATTTCTTTTTTGTGTTCCAGAGCGATAGATATAGCCCAATGAGGAATGCCATGCAAAAAATTGGTTGTTCCATCTAGTGGATCCACTATCCATCTCCTTGTAGGGTCTTCTCCCTCTATTTCCTGACTTTCTTCAGCGCACCAACCGTAACTTGGTCGCGCAGAAAGTAATTCCTCTTTGATAATCTTTTCTGCTCTTAAATCAGCTTTTGATACGAAGTCACCTGCTTTTTTTGATACAACTTGAAGCTTTTCGATTTCGTTAAAATCTCTAATAAGTGATTTAGAAGCTTTCCTAGCAGCTTTTATCATTATGTTTAAATTGGCAGTATTGTTTTGCATAAGACGCCTTTGGGGTGCTTAAGATCTCTCAAGATATTCACTTGTTTCAGTAGAAACTATTATTGACTCCCCTTCAGCAATAAATTGAGGAACCATAATTCGCAAACCGTTATCGAGGATTGCTGGTTTAGAGCTGTTTGCAGCGGTTTGTCCCTTAATTGTAGGTTCAGTTTCTTTTACAACACAGGACAATTTTTCGGGCAATGAAACGTTTAAAGCTTCATTTTCAAAAAATTCAATTTGAACTACTAATCCTTCTGTAAGAAAATTGGTGATGACGTTTAAGGCAGATTCCTTGATGGTGATTTGTTCGAATGTTTCATTATCCATAAATATAAAATCTTCATCACTTTTATATAAGAACTGGTAGTCCTTTTGTTCAAGTCTTACTCTTTCAATCTTATCAGCTGACCTGAACCGTTCATTTAATTTAGAGTTTGTTCTAATATTTTTTAATTCCACCTGAGCAAAAGCGCCACCTTTGCCTGGCTTAACATGAGATGTTTTCACTGCAATCCATAAACCATTCTTATGTTCGATAACATTGCCTTTTCTTATTTCATTTCCATTTATTTTGACCATATTGCGTACTTACTTTTTCGAGAGTGGTACCGATGGTTGGATTCGAACCAACGACCCCTAGATCCACAATCTAGTGCTCTAACCAACTGAGCTACATCGGCATAACTTACATCCGTAATTAGTAAGTTAAAAAAGAACGAATTAACAGCTTTTTTTGTAAGACTCAAAGTTATTTCAGAATATTATTGTGGTGGCTAGATAAACATGTGTTATTTCATTTAAAAGGCCTATCAGACCCATGAAAATTGCTAATTTAAAAATTTGTTTAAATTTTTTTTAGATTATATATGGTCATAATTGTGAGTTCTGGCTTTCTTGTAAAAGTTTAATCCTAGTGGCCTTAAAATCTCGAAAGGGAGTTGGCTCTGTCAAGGTCGTGGCCTCTGATAACCGATGCCCACCTGTTAATTCAGGCTCTCGAGGATAAAACAACTACGGTTTTGCTGGTTCTCACTTTTGTTTTTACAGAGGTGGCTTGTTGTCAGAAACCGATAAAGCACAGCAAAGAAAAATTGCGCTTACTAAAAGAAGGAAAATCTATGAAGCTTTGCACCACGAGGAATATGCCAAAAGAATTACCCACTTTTTCCATGAATGGATTTCAGGTCAAAAGTCTGTTTTTGTTGTAGCTTTATATCACCCCATAAAAAACGAAATAAGTCCCCTGTCGCTGATAGAGTATCTTGATACCAAAAATAAAACAATTTGCTTGCCGATGGTTGTAAATAAAAAACAACCTTTAATATTCAAGCCTTGGCGTCCAGGAAAGAAAATGGTTATTGGACATTACGGAATATCCGTACCTGATAATGACCAGACCTTAATTCCTGACCTAATTATTTGTCCGCTTCTAGCTTATGATTCAAAGGGAATGAGACTAGGTTATGGTGGAGGCTTCTATGACAGAACAATAAAATATTTTAGAAAAAATAAGCAAGTAAAATATATCGGGCTTGCGTTTTCAGGGCAAAAAAGTTATCACGACCTACCATCAGAGGTTCATGATGTTCCTCTAGACGCAGTTATAACTGAAACGGGAATGGATTATTTCCAATAATTTTAAATGCAGAAACCTAGAACATGAAAGTAGCTTTTTTCGGTGATATTGTTGGGAAAACAGGAAGGCAAAAATTAGAGAGTAGTCTTCATCAATTTGTTTCTTCTGAAAAAATTGATTTTGTTGTGGTGAATGCAGAAAATGCAACCTCTGGAGCAGGACTATCTGCAAACCACGCAGAAGATTTGCTGAATGCTTCCGTCGATTGCATCACTCTAGGAGATCATGCCTATGACAATAAAGAAATAATACCTTTATTAGCACACACAAAACAAATAGTTAGACCAATTAATTATTCGGATGATTGTCCTGGGCAAGGCTGGCAAATTTTTTCGGTCAATGATAAGAAAATACTTGTGTTGCAGGTTTTGGGACGTGTGTTTATGAAAAAAAAATTCTTGGACCCATTTCCGTTCTTAGAAGATATATTTTCTCAATATAAGCTTGGCCTGAATGTGGATTGTATAATTGTAGATATACACGCTGAGGCAACCTCCGAGAAAATGGCCGTGGGCCATTTTTGTGATGGCAAAGCAAGTTTAGTAATTGGTACTCATACACATGTGCCTACTGGAGACACAAGAATTTTAGAAAATGGAACAGCATTTCAGTCTGATGCAGGAATGTCCGGTGACTATAATAGTATCATTGGTATGGATAAAGTCGAACCAATGCGGAGATTTTTGAAAAATCAAATTAGTGGAAGATTTACGCCAGCAAATGGAGAGGCAACTCTGTGCGGAGTAACAGTGGATTTGAATAAAAACGGCACGGCAAAAAAGATAAAAGCAATTAGGATCGGCGGAGTTTTAGGGCACTCAGCATAATAACGAATAATAGTTTTTTTTTGTTGTTTTATGAAAAATTTTTATGGTAGAAACTTACATGGCTGGTCATAGTAAATGGGCAAATATTCAGCATAGAAAGGGTCGACAAGACGCGGCCAGATCTAAGTTGTTCTCCAAGTTGTCCAAGGAGATAACGGTTGCAGCAAAAATGGGCGATCCTGATCCAGAAAAAAACCCTAGATTACGTTTAGCAGTAAGAGAGGCAAAATCTAACTCCGTGCCAAAAGATGTTATAGATCGGGCAATTAAAAAGTCTCAAAGTTCAGATTTTGAAAATATGGATGAGATTCGATACGAAGGCTATGCTTCTGGTGGCATTGCAGTGATAGTAGAAGCTTTAACTGACAACAGAAATAGAACAGCATCTAATGTGCGCTCTTTATTTACCAAGTATGGCGGGAACCTTGGTGAAAGTGGGTCTGTGGGATTTCTATTTGATCAGTGTGGGTTGATCCAATTTGATCTCAAGGCACAAAGTGAAGATGAAGTCTTTGAAAAAGCAATAGATGCAGGGGCAGACGATGTTGAGTTTTATGATCAAAGGGCATTTATTTATTGTTCTACAGAAGATTTAAACACCATTGCAAACTTTATGGAGAAATGCCATTTTGACGATATAAGCAGTAAAATAATATGGAAAGCCAAAGAACCAATTAAAATAGGTATTGAGCAATTACAAAAGGTCGCCAAATTGATCGAAGCCTTGGAAGACGATGATGATGTGAGATCTGTTACTAGCAACTTTGAGGCTTCAGATGAAGACTTTGAAGCTCTTTCAAGTTAAAAATATTATCGTGTAAGGACAACTATGGAAAACATTTTACAGCAACTTGAGAAACGTAGAGAAGAGGCACGACTTGGTGGGGGAAAGAAACGAGTAGAAGCACAGCATGAGAAAGGAAAACTTACAGCTAGGGAACGCTTAGAGGTTTTGCTTGATAGGAACTCATTCGAAGAATTTGATATGTTTGTAACTCATAATTGCACTGATTTTGGTATGGAAACTCAAAAAATTCCGGGTGACGGTGTGATCACTGGGTGGGGTACGATCAACGGTAGGTTGGTATATGTTTTCAGTCAAGATTTTACTGTTTTAGGTGGATCTTTATCAGAAAGTCATGCAAAAAAGATTTGTAAGATTATGGACATGGCCGTTCAAAACAGGGCGCCAGTGATTGGATTGAATGATAGCGGTGGTGCAAGAATACAAGAGGGCGTAGCTTCTCTCGCTGGATATGCGGAAGTATTCAAAAGAAATACTTTGGCTTCCGGTGTTGTGCCGCAAATTAGTGTAATTATGGGGCCTTGTGCCGGTGGCGCAGTTTATTCGCCTGCTATGACTGATTTTATTTTCATGGTAAAAAATTCAAGCTATATGTTCGTCACTGGTCCAGATGTAGTCAAAGCTGTTACAAATGAGGTGGTAACTGCAGAAGAACTTGGCGGAGCAAAGACGCATACCAGCAAATCAAGTGTTGCTGATGCGGCATATGACAACGATATCATTGTGCTTAAACAAGTGAGAAGATTTTTCGACTTTATTCCACTCAATAATACTGACAAGAGCCCTACTATAGAGGTATACGACTCCATAAACCGATCAGAAAATTCTCTGGATACATTAATTCCTGAAAACCCCAACACACCATATGATATGAAGGAATTGATAATTAAAATAGCTGATGAAAATGACTTCTTTGAAATTCAGAAGGAATTTGCGAAGAACATTTTAGTTGGTTTCATTAGGGTGAACGGGTCAACTGTAGGAGTTGTAGCAAATCAACCTATGGTGCTAGCAGGCTGTCTTGATATAGATAGTTCTCGTAAAGCTGCCCGATTTGTTCGCTTTTGTGATGCATTCGAGATACCAATCTTAACTTTCGTAGACGTTCCAGGATTTCTACCTGGCACCTCACAGGAATATGGCGGTGTAATTAAGCATGGCGCTAAACTTTTATTCGCTTACGCAGAAGCTACAGTGCCTAAAGTTACGGTTATAACAAGAAAAGCATACGGTGGAGCATACGATGTTATGGCATCTAAGCACCTCAGAGGTGATTTCAATTATGCTTGGCCAACTGCTGAGATTGCAGTTATGGGTTCAAAGGGCGCTGTGGAAATAATACATAGAGCAGATCTTGGCAATAGTGGAAAGCTAGAAAATCATAGAAAAGTTTATGAAGAGAGATTTGCTAACCCTTTTGTTGCTGCTGAAAAGGGATTTATAGATGAGGTTATTATGCCAAGAAATACAAGGCGTAGAATTGCGAGAGCATTGTCCAGCCTAAGGAATAAAAAATTATCAAACCCACTGAAAAAACATGACAATATTCCACTATAACGAGGTATAAGATTTTTAAGCATAGGGGATTTCCATCAGGAATTAAGCAAACGAAGGTGCACTTTACTATACGGCGCGAAAATAAAGTTGAACCTGCTAAAATTTTCAGAAGAGAAAGGTATTCAGATCGACGAAAAAATGACATAATTGCTGACACGGTTTTTCTCTCTCATCTTTATGATTTTTTTGGTGATAAGCCATTTCTGAGAGGAAACCTTGATGCTGGAAGGATTAGCTGGTTATTTGGTAGGGAGATTAAAAGTGCAGAAAAAAACTTCGATCCCAAATCCTATGAGGCTCTTTTGGTTTTAGATGTAAAGGAAATTGAAAAAAATTTTCCTAATGTAATAGGGTAGTAAATTAAAATGTTTAAAAAAATACTTGTCGCAAACAGAGGTGAAATTGCCTGTCGCGTAATTAAGTCAGCCCAAGATATGGGTATAAACGTAGTTGCTGTTTATTCAGACGCTGACAGGTATTCCCCGCATACCTTGATGGCCGATGAGGCAATATACATAGGAGAAAGTCCTGCGCAAAGTTCTTATCTAGATAAAGAGAAAATTATTTCTGCTATGAAACAAACGGGAGCAGAGGCAGTTCATCCAGGCTACGGATTTCTTTCAGAAAATTCAGATTTTGCTCGAGAAGTTGAAAAAAATAACTTTGTTTTCATAGGGCCTCCAAGCTCAGCAATAGATTCAATGGGTGATAAAATATCATCAAAAAAAATCGCTGAAGAGGCAGGAGTATCCATCGTACCTGGGTTTCTAGGTGAAATTTCTGATGAAAATCAGGCAGAGAAAATCGCTAAAGATATTGGGTTTCCAGTATTAATTAAAGCATCAGCAGGCGGTGGTGGTAAGGGTATGAGAATTGTTAGTTCTGAGAGCGAATTGAAACAAGGTTTAATTTCCTCAAAAAACGAGGCAGAAAAGTCCTTTGGTGATAAACGAGTTTTTATCGAGAAGTATATATCTAATCCCAGGCATATAGAGATCCAAGTACTAGCTGATAAGTTTGGAAATTGTGTATATTTAGGGGAAAGAGAATGTTCGATTCAAAGAAGAAATCAAAAGGTTATTGAAGAAGCCCCAAGTCCCTTCCTTGACAATCAGCTAAGAATGAAAATGGGAGATCAAGCTGTAAGTTTGGCAAAGGCAGTAAACTACTGCTCCGCTGGAACCGTAGAGTTTATAGTTGATGGAGATAAAAATTTTTATTTCCTGGAAATGAATACACGTTTGCAAGTAGAACACCCCGTTACAGAACTAGTAACTGGTTTAGATCTTGTAGAATTAATGATAAAAGTCGCTTATGGGGAGCGCTTAAATTTAATGCAAGACGAAGTAAAACTGAAGGGTTGGGCTTTAGAAAGCAGAATTTATGCAGAAGATCCCTATAGAAACTTTCTTCCATCTACTGGAAGATTAACAAAGTTTAGACCCCCTCAAGTATCCGATGACGAGGAAAAAGTAATTAGAAATGATTGCGGTGTAATTGAAGGTGGAGAAATCAGTATTTATTATGATCCAATGATATCTAAGTTATGTTCTTGGGGAGAAACTAGGGAACAAGCTATTTGCTACATGCAGGAAGCTTTGGATAATTATCAAATTGAAGGAATAGGACAAAATATACCCTTTTTACATAGTGTTTATAGGAATATTGATTTTCGCGAAGGCAGGATTTCAACAGCTTTTATAGAAGAAAACTATCCTGAAGGATTTAAAGGTGAGACTCTTTCTGAAGAGGAACGCAGCCAATTAGCTGCTTTAGTCGGGTTTGTACAGCATATAAAAAATATAAGAAATCAAACAATTTCAGGAAGAATGAACACTTCTGAGAGGAATACGGATGGTGAATATTTTATAAAGTTTGAGGATCAATGGGTTGCGGTTAAAATTCAGATAGGTGACCATGAGCATACTGTTATTGTAGATGACACGCAGTTAAAGTTTGTCACTAGTTGGAAACCGAGCGATGCCTTGATACGCGCAAGTTTTAACAAAAAAAATATTGTCGCAAATTTAAGATTTCAGGATGAAGGAATTACTGTAGAGTACCGAGGTTTTTTGGATACAGTAATTGTATGTAACGAAACTGAAAAAGAGTTATTTAAATTTATAAAGGAGCCTGAAGCTATTGATACATCGAAATTTCTTTTATGTCCCATGCCAGGGCTTTTAGTTTCTATGAGTGTAAAAGATGGAGATTTTATTGAGGAAGGTCAAATTTTATGTTCTGTTGAAGCAATGAAGATGGAGAACGTATTTAGAGCTGAGAAAAAAGGTAAGGTTAAAAAAGTCAATGTAGCAGCCGGTGACAGTTTGGCAGTAGATGATGTAATTATTGAGTTTGAATAAGGTATAACATGCAGCACAAAAAACTTTCTGAATGGAAGCATTTAGCGGAAAAAGAATTAAGAGGAAAAAAGTTAGAATCCCTTATTGTTGAAACAGCAGAGGGGATAGATATAAAACCTTTGTATACGGAGACTGATATTGAAGGACTCGAACACTTAAATAGTATTCCAGGTAAAGAGCCGTTCATGAGAGGACCAAGAGCAACGATGTACGCTGGTAGGCCGTGGACAATAAGACAGTACGCTGGTTTTTCTACAGCTGCAGAGAGTAATAAGTTCTATAGAAAAAATCTTGCGTCTGGGCAGAAAGGGATATCGGTTGCATTCGATCTGGCTACTCACCGCGGATACGATAGTGACCATCCAAGAGTTGAAGGGGACGTTGGTAAAGCAGGTGTCGCTATTGACTCTGTAGAAGACATGAAAATCTTGTTTGAGGGTATCCCATTGGATCAAATGTCTGTCTCTATGACGATGAATGGAGCAGTTATACCTATAATGGCAAGCTTTATCGTTGCAGGAGAGGAACAAGGTGTGCCAAGAGAGAAATTAACGGGTACCATTCAGAATGATATACTAAAAGAATTTATGGTCCGAAATACCTATATTTACCCTCCCGAACCCTCTATGAAATTGATTGCTGATATTATAGAATTTACGAGCCAAGAGATGCCAAAATTCAATTCTATATCAATATCTGGCTACCATATGCAAGAAGCTGGAGCTAATTTAGTACAGGAACTGGCATTCACTTTAGCTGATGGGAAAGAATACGTACGAGCGGCCTTATCTAAGGGCTTAAATATTGATGATTTTGCTGGAAGGCTGTCATTCTTTTTTGCGATCGGTATGAATTTTTTTATGGAGATAGCAAAACTTCGAGCTGCTAGAATTTTATGGGCAAGGATTATTAAGGAGTTTAATCCAAAAAAATCTAGCTCATTGATGCTTAGGACACATTGCCAAACCTCAGGTGTAAGCTTGCAGGAACAAGACCCCTACAATAATGTGGTTAGAACTGCATATGAGGCACTAGCAGCTGTGCTAGGCGGAACTCAAAGTCTTCATACAAATGCTCTAGATGAGGCTATTGCTTTACCGACGGAGTTCTCGGCAAAAATTGCTAGAAATACTCAATTAATTCTTCAAGAAGAAACTGGCATAACAAATGTGGTTGATCCGCTGGCCGGCAGTTATTACGTGGAAACTTTAACTAACGAACTTTGTGAAAAGGCATGGGAACAGATCCAGGAAATTGAAGAATTAGGAGGTATGACAAAGGCGGTTGAGCTCGGTCTGCCTAAGCGACGAATAGAAGAATCTGCAGCAATTCGTCAGGCTAAGGTAGATAGTGGTGAGGAGGTCATTGTTGGAGTGAATAAATACGTTGGGGAGGATGAACAAAACGTTGAAGTCAGAGATGTAGATAACTTAAAGGTACGTCTTAAGCAAATTGAAAGACTAAAAAATATAAAAAGTTCTAGAGATGAAAAAAAATGTATAGCTGCGCTTAATAATATGAAATTAGCAGCAAGAGACGGTACCGGAAATATCTTAGCATTAGCAATTGAGGCTGCTAGAGAGCGAGCCACTGTAGGAGAAATGTCATATGCTCTAGAAGAAGTTTACACTAGGTATTCAACTACAAGTGAAGTTGGTAAAGGGCAATATGTTAAGTCCTTCAAAAATAAAAAGGAGATCGAGCAGACAATAGACATTGTGGATAGCTTTACCAGAATGGAGGGGAGGAAGCCTAAGATGCTAGTTGTGAAAATGGGGCAAGACGGGCATGATAGAGGAGCAAAAGTAATTGCTTCAGCATTTATCGATTTTGGGTTTGATGTAAAGGTAGGTCCTTTATTTCAGACACCATCTGAGGCAGCTGAGGATGCACTGAATGGAAAATTTGATATCATCGGTATTTCAACACAGGCGGCAGGCCATAAAACACTGGCTCCACAATTAATCGAGGAGCTAGAAAAGAGAGATGGACAAGATATGCTGGTAATCTGTGGCGGTGTTATTCCACATCAAGACCATAAATTTTTGAAAGATAGTGGTGTTAGTGCAATATTTGGACCTGGTACTAATATTCCAAGAGCAGCAGATGAGATTATTCAGTTATTATTCAATAAAAAAGGTCGTAACCACTAATTTAAGAGGAAAAATTGGCAAAGAATTTAAAAGAAAATAGCTCCAAAAAAGCTGCGCTTGATTATCATGAGTTTCCACAACCGGGGAAGTTGGAAATTAGAGCGACAAAACCTTTGGCTAATCAAAGAGATCTCTCAAGGGCATACTCTCCTGGAGTTGCCGAGGCTTGTTTGGAAATAAAGGAAGATGAAAATACTGCCTCCAAGTATACCTCGAAAGGAAATTTAGTCGCAGTGATTTCTAACGGTACAGCCGTTTTAGGTTTAGGAAATATAGGACCTGGTGCCTCTAAACCTGTGATGGAAGGAAAAGCCGTTCTATTTAAGAAGTTTGCAAATATCGACTGTTTCGATATCGAAGTGGATGAAGATAACCCACAAAGACTTGCTGAGATAGTATCGTCTTTAGAGCCAACTTTTGGTGCGATAAATTTAGAAGATATTAAGGCGCCGGACTGTTTTGAAGTTGAGAGACTTTGCAAAGAAAAGATGAAAATACCTGTTTTCCATGACGACCAACATGGAACAGCGATAGTGGTAGGTGCAGCAGCGGTCAATGCGATAGAACTATCAAATAGGAAAATTGAAAATACAAAAATCGTAGCGGTCGGGGCAGGAGCATCTGGAATAGCTTGCTTAGAAATGTTGGTGAAATTGGGTGCAAAAAGAGAAAATATATGGCTCAGCGATAGTAAGGGTTTAATTACAAAAAATAGAAGTGAAATAAATGAAGAGAAAAAACGGTTTTCTCAAGATAGTACTTTGTCAAATTTAGATGATGTGATTAAAGATTGCGACATGTTTTTAGGGCTTTCAGGCCCAGGTGTATTGACCAGTAAAATGGTTCTCAAAATGAACAAGCAACCAATAATTTTTGCTCTTGCTAACCCTGATCCAGAAATCAATCCAGCTGATGCGCTAAAGGTGGCACCTGATGCGCTGATAGCTACGGGTCGATCTGATTATCCAAACCAAGTAAACAACGTTTTATGTTTTCCCTTTATTTTTAGAGGTGCTCTTGATGTTGGAGCCACACAAATAAATGATGAAATGAAATTAGCCTGTATACATGCCATAGCGAATCTAGCGAGACAAACTTCAACTGCAGAAACTGTAGAAGCATATCAGGGAGAAATTTTAAAGTTTGGCAAAGAGTATCTTATTCCGAAACCCTTCGATCCAAGACTATTGCCGAATGTTGCAGTGGCGGTAGCAGAGGCTGCAATGAAGAGTGGCGTCGCTTCGCGCCCCTTGAAAGATGTGGAGGCTTATAACCAGAAATTGGAAGGATCAGTTTATAAATCTACTATCTTGATGAAGCCAGTCTTCGAAGCAGCAAAAACATCATCTCGTAAGATTGTTTTTGCCGAAGGAGAAGATGAGCGAACACTCAGGACTGCTTTAGCCTTGTTAGAGGAGACGAATGATAAACCCATACTGATTGGGCGACCGGAAGTAGTTGAAAACAGAATTGAGAGATATGGGTTGCCGCTAGTGCACGGTAAAGATTTTGAGCTGGTAAACCCCCAAAATGATCCTAGGTTCAGAGAATATTGGGAAGCATATTTAGGAATAATGGAGAGAAAAGGCGTCACACCAGCTTTAGCTAGAGAAATTATGAGAACAAACACAACAGCTATCGGAGCAATTATGGTAAAACGAGGCGAAGCCGACAGCTTAATTTGTGGAACTTTTGGACAATATCTATGGCACCTAAAATATATTGAAGAAATTTTATCTGGTGACGGATTGAAGCCCGTTGGTGCATTATCAATGATGATATTAGAGTCAGATGTCTTGTTTGTAGCTGATTGCAATATCCATCCAAACCCTTCTGCGGAAGAGATAGCTGAGATCGTCATTGGAGCGGCACGACATACTAAACGTTTTGGTGTTACCCCTAAAATTGCCCTTTGCTCTCACTCTCAATTTGGTAGCTTAGATACCGACTCAGGAAGACGAATGAGAGGAGCTCTTGATATTCTTGATAGCAAAAAATTGGATTTTTCATATGAGGGCGAAATGCACTCTGACTCAGCACTCGACGAGGATTTAAGGAAAAGAATTTTTAGAGGTAGTAGATTTGCTGGTGCGGCGAATGTTTTAGTGTTTAGTAATATAGATGCAGCGAGTGGTGTGCGTAACATTTTAAAAATGAGATCTAATGGGATTGAAGTAGGACCTATCTTAATGGGGATGGGAAATAAAGCACATATTGTTAGCCCATCAATAACGACTAGAGGACTTTTAAATATTTCAGCTTTAGCAGGAACACCTGTTCAAATCTATGGTTAACCAGGAGGATCAATTGAGTTATCAAAAAGTTTATAACGACTGGAAGCAGGACCCTTTAGGATTTTGGAAAAACCAAGCAAAAGAAATTACGTGGTACAAAGGTCCTGACAAAATTTTGGATGATAGCAAAAAGCCTTTTTATAATTGGTTCACGGGTGGAGCAATAAACGCTTGCTATAATTGCGTTGACAGACACATCGAGAATGGAAAAGGGGAAGATATCGCAATCATTTATGATAGCGCTATGTGTAAAAAAGTAAGAAAAATTTCCTATTTAGAACTTAAGCAAAACGTGGCAAAGTTAGCTGGAGCTCTAAAAGGAAAAGGCATTAAAAAAGGTGACAGAGTAATTATATATATGCCAATGATCCCAGAGGCGGTAGTTGCTATGCTTGCGTGCGCTAGGCTTGGAGCCATTCATTCTGTGGTTTTTGGAGGATTTGCTTCAAGTGAGTTAGCTGTAAGGATTGATGATTGTAACGCAAAAGCGATAATTGCGGGCTCCTGTGGTTTAGAGCCTGGCAGAATTGTTCCTTATAAGCCCTTGCTCGATGAAGCAATTTCATTAGCTGAGCATAAGCCCGATTTTTGTATTGTTTACCAGAGGGAAGAGTTGAGAGCGGATTTGATAGAGGGCCGAGATTTTGATTGGATTGATTTAGTTTCAGAGGCTGAAGAAGCTGATTGTGTTTCAGTGAGAGGAGAAGACCCGTTATATATTCTTTATACCTCTGGTACAACAGGGCAGCCTAAAGGTGTTATAAGACCTGTAGGTGGGCATTTGGTAAGTCTAAATTGGACCATGAAAAACTTTTATGATATTCATCCTGGCGAAGTTTTTTGGGCTGCTTCTGATGTAGGTTGGGTTGTTGGCCATTCCTATATAGTATACGCTCCCTTAGTAAGTGGTACTACTAGTGTTCTTTTTGAAGGAAAGCCTGTTGGAACACCAGATGCCGGTACTTTCTGGCGAGTTATAAGCGATCACAATGTTGTGTCGCTCTTTACTGCCCCTACCGCTTTTAGGGCAATAAAGAGGGCTGATCCAAAAGGTAACTTTCTCAAAAAGTATAGTTTAACGAGTTTAAGAACACTGTTTTTGGCTGGAGAAAGAGCAGACCCTGATACTATAAACTGGGCAAAGGATTTACTCCAAATACCTGTTATAGATCATTGGTGGCAAACAGAAAGTGGACACGTGATGATTGGAAATCCTTGGGGTATCGAGAAGCTGGAAATTAAAGTTGGTTCACCATCTGTACCAATCCCCGGTTTTGAGATAGATGTTCTAGATGAGAATGGTAATATATTGCCTCCAAATCAGCTAGGATCAATTGCTATCAAGTTACCTCTTGCTCCTGGAGCTTTACCCTCGCTTTGGAAAGCTGATGACAGATTTGTCTCGGCATATTTATCAAAATTTCCTGGATATTATGAAACAGGTGATGCGGGGTTGAAGGACGAAGATGGGTACATGTATATAATGGCAAGAACGGATGATGTTATTAATGTTGCAGGTCACAGATTGTCTACGGGAGCAATGGAAGAAATTTTAGCTGATCACAAAGATGTTGCTGAGTGTGCAGTTGTTGGAATAAGTGACGAATTAAAGGGGCAGGTCCCACTTGGTTTGGTTTGTTTAACAGATGGGGTAAATAGACCTGAAGGTGAAGTTCAAAAGGAGCTGGTGCAATTGGTTAGAGATAGGCTTGGGCCTGTTGCATTTTTTAAGCAAGCACTGATTATAAAACGCTTGCCAAAAACACGATCTGGAAAAATATTGCGTTCAACCGTATGTAAAATTGCCGATGGTGAAGAATTTAAAGTTCCAGCAACTATAGATGATCCGCTGATTTTAGAAGAAATTAAAGAGGCGCTTGCAACCATAGGATATCCAAAAAATTAAAAATAAGATGAAGCAAAAAAAAACATTACTTTTTTCTAATGCAAAGAGTGTTTTCTCAAATGCCTATGCACCTTATTCAAACTTTAATGTTTCCGTTAGCTTGCTTGGAATAAATGCCGCTATTTATACTGGAGTAAATGTTGAAAACAGCGCATTTCCGCAAGGGATGTGTGCTGAGGCTGCCGCAATAGGAAAAATGGTTACTGATGGATGCACTGAAATCGATGAAATATTGGTGATGGCAGACACAAAGAAACCTACAACTCCCTGTGGGGGATGTAGACAAAGACTAATGGAATTTTCAAAACCTAACACGCCGGTTTATCTTTGCAATCTTGAGGATGTTCTGGAAGAAACAACTATGGGGTTATTGCTACCAGGTGCTTTTGATTTAAATAATATCTGATCAAATCTCACTCTCCATATGGTATCCAAATATTCTTAACTTGGCTCGATTTTCTTAATAGCAATTTATTGAAGCTTGCATGATAGTTAATCCAATTAACGTTATTTCCGTTTATTGACCATATTTGTTTTAAATTGGAAACTGAGGCTCTATCAATGTTAGTTTGATATTTTGAATCTCCAAAATTCCATATGCCATCAACTGAGTTGTGCTCTGAAAGTGTGTTAATGAGTTCATTGTGTTTTCCTGTTACAATATTAATTGCTGCTGCAGGAACATCTGATGTATCGAATATTTGATACATATCTACTGCAGGCAAAGGAAAATTTTCTGAAGGAATTACTATCAAACGATTTCCTTGACAAAGAGCTGCCGCAATGAGTGTAATAAAAGAAGCCAAAGGAGCAAAGTCAGGACAAATGATACCCATTACACCAACCGGTTCATTGAGTGCTATGGTTTTTGCTCTTATTGGCACTTGGTGAACAACTCCGTCGAATTTGTCTGCCCATGAAGCGAAGGTAAATATTCTTTCTAATGTGGTATCAAATTCCTGTAATGGATTTAGGCACAATGATGTCGAAGAAAGCAAACTAATAAAATAGTCTCTTCTTTGAGAAAGGTTTTCTGCAATATAGTACATAATTTGGGCTCTTGCATGGGAACTAAGCATTGCCCAATTCATTTGCTTATTGGCTGCCTCTACAGCATCTCTTAAATCCTTCCGATTACCACGTCCCACCGTCGCTATCTCTTCTCTTTGGTTATCAAATATTCCTATAGAGTGCCCACTATCTCCCCTCTTTTGAGTACCTCCAATAAACATTTTTCTAGTTTGGTCTATATACGGAATAGATTTCTTTTTTACTGAAATATTTTTCTTTAATACTTTTTCTCCTTTTAATTGGTAGTGGTCTGAATTAAATTTCAGATATTCATACATTCCCTCTTTTCCACCCTCTCTACCATAGCCACTCTCTCTGTAACCCCCGAACCCGACAGCAGCATCAAAAACGTTCGTAGAGTTTATCCATACAACTCCCACTTTTAATTTTGGTGCAATATCCAGTGCAAGGTTAATATTCTCGCTCCAAATACTCGCCGATAGCCCGTAGCGGGAATTATTTGCCAGAGAGATTGCTTCTTCTGGCGTTCTAAATGTTGTTGAAGAAAGAACAGGACCAAATATCTCTTTCTGGAAAATTTCCATTGAGGGGGAAACATTTTTTAGTAGTGTCGGTGGATAAAAGTATCCTTTGAGATTAGAGGGTATATCACACTGGAAGATGTCTGCTCCACTTTCTACTCCTTTATCAACTAAGCCTTTGACTCTACTCTGTTGTTGAAAGCTTACTAAAGGCCCCATGTCTATACTTTTATCTAATGGATTACCAAACCTTAATTTTTTCATTCTTGAAAGGATTTTCTTTTCTACCTTTGTACTGATTGTCTCTTGAAGTAAAAGCCTAGATCCAGCGCAGCAAACCTGTCCTTGATTAAACCAAATTGCGTCAACTAAACCTTCAACAGCACTATCTAGATCAGCATCTTCAAATATGATAAAAGGAGACTTCCCTCCTAATTCTAAAGTCAACGCCTTTCCACTTCCTGCTATATTTTTCTTAATTTCTTTTCCAACTTCTGTGGAACCAGTGAAGGCTACTTTCGAAATATCCTTTTGAGTTACGAGATGTGATCCGGTTAAACCGTCGCCTGTTACCACGTTTACTACACCTTCTGGCAGCTTAATTCTTTTGCATATTTCTGCAAAATAAAGGGCTGTAAGAGAGGTTTGCTCTGCAGGTTTAAGGATAACTGAATTGCCTGCTGCAATCGCTGGAGCTACCTTCCACGCTAACATTAGTATTGGGAAATTCCACGGAATAATTTGTCCACACACTCCAACAGCAGAATAGTCTGGAAATTCATCATCAATTAATTTAGCCCAGCCAGCGTGATAGTAAAAGTGTCTTGCTGCAAGAGGTATGTCAATATCTCTACTTTCCCTAATTGATTTCCCATTTTCCATTGACTCCAAAACAGAAATTGTTCGAGATTCTTTTTGAATATATCGTGCGATAGCATATAAATATTTTGATCTTTGAAAGGGGTCGATTGATTGCCATTTTTCTAAGCCTGATCTTGCAGCTTGAACGGATTTTTTAATGTCGTTAACAGTTCCTTGAGAAATTTTAGCAATTTCTTTTTTATTAAAGGGGTTAATGGTTTTGAATAAGTTGTTTGGTTTAGTAAATCTACCCCCAATAAAATGCCCGAATTGGCCATTATGTTCAGCTATCCACTCCAATGACTCAATGTTACTCTCGAGAGCTTCTTCGTAATCCATTTTTTTAAAAGCATTTTTAACCTTTATCATTTTTTTAAGCTATGCCATGTCTATTAAATGAGGAGTATTGACCGGTAGTAAAATGCTCTATTTGTCTCTCAATATCAGAAAGCAAAGACGAAGCACCAAGTCTGAATAGGGAAGGATTCAGCCATTTTGAGCCAAGTTCTTCCTTTATGAGTATCATATGAGACAAACAATCTTTAGTTGATGAAATTCCACCTGCGGGTTTGTATCCTACTGCAAACCCTGTAAGTTCAAAGTATTCTCTTATTGCTCTGGTCATAACTAAAGTAAATGGCAGTGTTGCATTTATGGTTTCTTTCCCTGTTGAAGTTTTTATGAAGTTTGCTCCAGCCATCATACAAACCAAAGAAGCCTTTGCGACATTTTTTAATGTCCCTAGTTCTCCGGTAGCTAAAATAGTTTTTAAACAAGCATTACCTGAAGCTTCTTTGTATTCTGATATTTCATCGTATAGCTTTTTCCAGTTCCCTGACAAAACATGCCTTCTAGATATAACAATATCAATTTCTTGAGCACCACTTTTTATGGATTCTTTTATCTCTAAAATTTTTGTTTTTTTTGGCGTATGTCCTGCTGGAAACCCTGTGGAAACAGCAACTACCGGAATATTGGATCCTCGAAGGATATCTAATGCGGTTCTAATGAATTGATGGTAAACGCATACTCCGCCTACTTTAATATTGAGAGCTTCTACCCCAAGATTCTCTAAAAGGTCATTTCGCAGAGGACTCTTGGCTTTATTACAAAGCCGCACAATTCTACCTTCGGTATCATCGCCAGATAGTGTGGTAAGATCCATGCAAGTAATGGCCTTCAGAAGCCATGCGGCCTGGTTATGTTTCTTGACTGTGCGCCGGTTGATTACCGAAGCACACCTTTTTTCTACAGCACTTTTATTAATCCTCACTTCATTAATAAACTCTAAATGTAGAGGTACGCCACTGTTCTTAACAATGACTGGATCCATTTCTCTTTTATTAAAGTTTTCGTCTAGTGGCCTTAACATTAGCTGTGTATTTTTTTTAAGAACGTCAAATATTTGATGTTAAATTGGTAGTTTAGAATAATACAGTAATCATATACAATAAACAAATAGTGACCTATTTGCTACGCAAAAATAAAGTGAGTCAGTGCAGCAGTCAAGATGATGCTAATTCAAAATTTAATAAGAAAGAAGAGAGACAACCAGCAACTAACTTCCGCTGAAATACAATGGTTTATACAGGAATTATGTGACAATGGAGTTGAGCCAGCTCAAACCGGTGCTTTCTTGATGGCTTCATGGATCAATGGATTGAGCGAACGTGAAAAAATAGATCTGACCAATTCAATGATGAATAGTGGGACGGTTTTAAAGTGGGATCTAAATGGGCCAATAGTAGACAAGCATTCGACGGGCGGAGTGGGTGATACAGTATCTTTAATCCTCGCTCCTTTATTGGCTAGTTTGGATTGTTTTGTTCCCATGATTTCCGGAAAAGGTTTAGGGCATACCGGAGGTACTCTAGATAAGCTTTCCTCAATACCAGGGTATGAAGTAGAACAGAGTGAAACTTCATTTCAAAAAATTGTTTCAGAAGTAGGATGTGCTATCGTCGGGCAGACCTCCGATTTAGTGCCTGCCGATAAAATTCTATATTCGACAAGAGATGTTACAAGTACTGTAGACTCAGTTGACTTGATCACAGCATCTATAATCTCTAAAAAGTTGGCTTCTGGAATAAAAAATCTAATTCTAGATGTAAAAGTAGGTAGAGGCGCGCTAATGACCAATATTAGACAGGCAAAAAAATTAGCTAAAAGTTTGGTCTCTGTTTCAAATGCATCTAATTGTAAAACTAAAGCACTTATAACTAGCATGGATGACCCTTTAAGTTCATCTATCGGAAATTCTCTGGAAGTAGAAACAGTGGTTGAAATTTTATTAGGTAAAAATAAAAATGATCAGGCGCTCTTAGACACTACAATAGCGTTATCTATCGAACTATATTCAATGGTTTTCTCTGAAAAAAGCCATATGGAAATAAAACAGAAAATTTATTCACTACTTGATTCAGGTCATGTGGCAGAGCGCTTCGAAAAAATGGTATCGGCTTTAGGAGGACCAAAGCACTTTTTATCAACCTACAAGGAAGTACTTCCAAGAGCTGAGTCAGTAGTGCCAATCAAGGCAAAAAAGGAAGGGTTTATAACTCAAATTAATACAAAAGCATTAGGCAATATTCTAATAAAAATGGGTGGAGGAAGGCAGAAAGCATCAGATAAAATTGACCTATCTGTTGGATTTACAAAGGTTGTAAAATCAGGGAAAAAGGTCAATACAAAAACTTCCCTATTGTTTTTGCATGGTGCGGACAAATTTTTTACCCCTTCTTTGGAAGAGGAAATCAGTAGCTGCTTTTCTATCTCGGATAGAGAACCAAAACGAAGCAAGGATTTAATTTTGCAAAAAGTAAGTTAATGGGTAAGGCTATCTTAATCATTTTGGACTCACTTGGCATAGGTGGTGCCCCCGATGCAAATTTGTATAATGATAAGGGGGCCAACACATTTGGTTCTATTGCTATGGCCTGTGCAAACGGTGATGCGGATATTGGAAGAAAGGGATCTCTAATGGTGCCTAACTTAGAGTCTTTAGGAATTTATAGCGCTACAAGGCTATCAACAGGTCTGACCTTTCCTAATACTGACAGCACTATTGGGACCTATGCTGTAGCTAAAGAGCGTTCCAAGGGTAAAGATACTCCTACCGGTCATCATGAAATAGTTGGTTTTACGAATCTGGTTGGTTGGCATACCTTCTCCGAAGTTATCCCAGTTTTCCCAGAAAAACAGATGCAAACACTTATCAAGAAAGCTAAGTTGTCTGGTGTTTTAGGAAACAAACATGCGTCTGGCGAAGAAATCATCAAAGAATTTGGGGAAGAGCACCTAAATTCCGGTTGCCCAATAGTGTATACCTCTGCAGATAGTGTTCTACAAATAGCAGCTCATGAACATGTTTTTGCCTTAGATCAGTTATACAAAACTTGTGAAATTGCAGCTGGAGTCTTTGATGAGTTGAGAGTACAGCGAATAATTGCAAGACCTTTTCTTGGGGAAAAAAAAGATGAGTTCTTTCGTACTAAAAATAGAAAAGATTTCATATCACCACCACCAATAGACACTTTATGTGACAAAGTCATAAAATCTGGAAATAAATGTTTTGGTATCGGTAAAATTGCTGACATTTTTGGACATAGGGGAATCAGCGAAACTGTGTCAGGGATGTCGGATGATAAATTATTTGATGAGATGTTAAAGATAATTAAAAAAGCAAATCCCGGCGATTTAATTTTTGCAAACTTCGTTGAATTCGATACCTTATATGGGCATAGGAGAGATCTGCCGGGCTATGCAAGGGCGCTAGAAAATTTTGATAAGCAATTAACAAAGTTATTTTCAATTTTAAATGAAGACGATTTTTTGGTCATAACAGCTGACCATGGAAACGATCCCTCTTTTGTAGGAACAGATCATACAAGAGAGCAAGTTCCTGTGTTAATAAGAAACCAAAAATTGATCAATAAATGTTACGGATTAATTAACTTTTCTGATATAGGTTCATTAATAGAAAATTTCCTTAGATTAGAAACTAATAAGTAGGTTTTTTAATATGAGATCATTTAAGTCATGTAAAAAGGTTGAACTTCACTTGCATTTGGAAGGGGCTGCTTCACCACAGTTCGTAAGAGATATATGTAAAAGTAACTACACTCAAATACCAGAAATTTTTGATAAAGCTGGAAACTATAAATGGCAAAATTTTGACCAATTCCTGAGCATATACGAAATAGTAACAAACTTATTTTTAGAAGAAAAAAATTTTGAAGCGCTAATAAGACATGTACTTGATAAACAAGTTAAAGAAAACATTATATATTCTGAGATTTTTTTAGGCCCTCATTTATGGAGTGATACACTTTCTAATCGATGGGAACGGTTTTTGGAAATTGCTAGCGATGCTGCTGATGAATATAGAAACAAATATGGAATTCATACCTACTTTATAATTGTTGGCATAAGACATCTTGGTCCAGAAAAGGCTTTAGAAGCTTCAAAGTTCGCTTCCGAAGTAAAAAGCTATAATGTGGTTGGGTTTGGAATGGCAGGAGATGAAAAAAAATTTAATACATTAGAGTTTATGGAGAGCTTTAATTTCGCGAGAAATGCGGGGCTTGGAATAACAACCCATGCGGGGGAAATATGTGGAGCAAAATCTGTAGATGAAGCTATACAACTAGGTGTGACAAGAATAGGGCATGGTGTGAGAGCAAGTGAGAGTGAAGAAACAATTATTAAACTGATGGAAAAAAATATTTTATTAGAAATATGCCCAGGCTCGAATATAGCGATAGGCTTATATTCATCACTCGAGGATCATCCAATAAATTTTTTATTGAATAAAAACCTTCCAATCTCTATCTCCACAGATGATCCCCCTTTCTTTTTCACAACTTTATCGAAAGAATATGAAGATCTTCATAATGTTTTTGGTTGGGAAATAGAGATCTTCAATGAAATTAATAAGAGGTCTTTAGAGTTTGCCTTTTGTGATGCAAAACTTAAAAAGGAATTAATTCAACAACTGTAGAAAGAAAAAAATGGAAAACTTAACTATAATTAACCATCCACTGATACAGCATAAACTTACGGAAATGCGAAAAAAGACTACATCTTCCAATCATTTTAGGGCGCTCTTAAAGGAGATAAGTTTGTTGCTCGCCTATGAGATTACAAGAAATTTACCAATGGAAACGATTTCTATAGAAACACCTCTGGAACGTTACGACTCTCCCACTTTGGCAGGAAAAAAGTTAGCACTAATTTCTATTTTGAGGGCAGGTAACGGTTTGCTTGATGGTGTTTTGGAGCTCATACCTTCGGCGCGCGTGGGGTTTATTGGGTTATATAGAAATGAAAAAACTCTACAACCAGTTGAGTACTACTCTAAGGTTCCTAGTGAATTAAGTAACCGCGTTTGCATTGTTGTTGACCCAATGCTTGCGACAGGTGGGTCCGTATCATTTGCAGTTGATTGTCTTAAAAAAAAGGGGGCAAAAGATATTAGATTTTTATGTTTATTAGCTGCACCAGAGGGTATAGAAGTAATGCAAAAAAATCACCCAGATGTTAAAGTTTTTACAGCGTCTTTAGATAGATCACTGAATGATATCGGTTATATATTGCCTGGGCTTGGGGATGCTGGTGATAGGTTGTATGGGACAAAATAAAGTCAGTTCAGCCAGGAATTCGTAGAGTTTCTTGTCTACTTCCGTTGGTAATGTTAATTTTATCTAGGTCGATACTTATAACTCTCCATCCATTACCAAATTTTTCTCCAACTTTTACTTTCACCATATTACCAGAAGATAATCTTATAAGAGCGATTCGCCCAGTTCGTTTACCGAAAATGCCAATAAGATTTGTTCTATTCAGCTCGATTAAATTTTTCAGTGTCGAATTGCCAATTATTGAGGCCCTCATAGGTATACTTGGAGGATTATTTTTGACATTTAAGTTTCTTACTGATCTAGCCGCAACTTTATCCAATTTACTGACAACTAATGGCATTTTAGGAGGCAGCACAACAAATGTTACGGCTCCCGTAGATTTCGTAGGCTCTTCTAAAACTTTTATAGAATCAATAATTTTTGGTTTAATGAAAGGTTTTTTCCCCTTCCATAAAGCAAATTGTAAGGGCTCTTTTTTTTGTTCGTCATTAAGTAAATTTATTCTAAGCCCTTGCTTATTTAGCTTTACAGCAAGCTGTTGATCCAATTTCAGGTCATTATGAAAAATAGGCTTAACAGCGCTACTGACTAACTCTTTAAGAGTTATTTTCGTCGGTCTTATTAAAGTTTTATTTTCATTTCGATTGAAATTATGGCCCATCAGCATCTTTGGAATAAGTACCTGCGGCTTTTCGCTATGATTGAAAAGTACTGGAAGCGTGCTTGCTTTTCTCAATTCAGTAGTGATAAGGATCTTTGTTAAAGATATGTCTGAAAAAATCTCTTCAATGAGTATTTTTTTATATTTATGGTTGATAATTCTTTCTTTTTTTGGAGATGCAAAAGCTTCTGCCCTTTGAGGGCTGCTCGGAAAACTAGCTGATTTTTTCGAAGATTTTTGTTTCATATCACTAAAATTTATAAAATCTTCGTCTATTTTTGGAAGCATTCCACGTGACTGCTTTTGATGGCTTCCAAAAAAATGCAACAAACCCTCATACCGCGATTTTGCAATTTCTTTAAACTCAGTTAATTTTGTTTCTTCTCCAGGAATTAAAACGGGGAGCATTCTTTTTTTGGGATAGACGTTCTCAATATTTATAGTCTTTAAGTTAGCACTTATTTGTCTCTCAGCAGAAAATTTGTTAATTGGATTTAACCGAGGCGTTTTATTTTTATGCTCATCGGGAGTAAAAGTAAATATTGGTGTGCTAGTTTCAAGAATTGTGATATTCGATTGCTTATCAGGAATTTTTTTTGCCGCATTTAGTAACTCAAGTGCATCCTTCAAATTATTTTTATTGTTATAAAAATTTCTAGACTCAGCTAAAAAGTTGTGGGGTTTATTTTTATACCTGTATTCAAAAAATTTGGCGGTCAAAGATATTAAAAAGCCAGCGATAAGTAAAATACTGGTTAACGTAAGTAGCTGAGTTAATGCTTTATTTTCAATATCAATGTATCGTTTTGAACTATTATCATTAAAAAAAACTGGACTTTTTTTAAATCCAGATATTTTGCTAGACGCAATATACCTTTCAGGACGAAAACCTGCTCTCTTTACAAAGTTTCTAGTTTCAGTTATCGAATTTGCGGAGATCGCTGCTACAGGAACTGTACTTTTTGTATGAGAGTCTCCAATCGCTATTAAGATTTCATTCTCATTAAGTCCACAGCGTTCGGCGGTCACTTTTTTACAGTGCTCAATAGAAAAATCATCTTCAATAACTACGGTTTGTGAAAGAACTAACTCTCGCGGAAGCAGGATGTCGACTATTGGTCTTTTTGATGACAATGCCGCCGCTAGTTTTTTGAGTAAAAATAGGTCTTTTTCAAGGTTTTTTGATGATGGATCAACTGAGCCAAGCACATACCAAGATTTCTTACTACCTTTTTTTAACAGTTGTATTGATGTTTTTGATAAATTTAAAGCTAAGTTATTTTCACTCATGTTTATAAATCTTAATGAACTTCAAATGTATGCACAATATATCATACTACCGATGACTAGGAAACCTATTGGTGGAAAGAAGTATTTAAATACTATTTTCCATATTTGATTGAAGCGTAAAGAGCGTTACAGCAACTGCAGCAGATACATTTAATGATGAAAACTTATGGTTGCCATCTATAGATACTAAACAGTCACAATATTCTTTTGTCAAACGCCTAATTCCTTTTCCTTCGGCTCCAAAAACAACTGCAATACTATTATTACCTCTCTGAAAGGATGATATCTTATCTGTTGAATTCTCATCAAGTCCTACAATTGTGTAACCACTTTCTTTTAAGTTGATTATTGTTTGTACAATGTTAACAGCTTGTATGTAGTGAACTTTTTCGAAAGCTCCTGAAGCTGCTTTTACGAGGCTCCCGTTCTCACTCGAGCCACCGTTAATTGTGTTTATGATGGCAAAACAATTGAAGAATAGGCTTGATCTAATAATAGCTCCAACATTTTGTGGATCACTTACCTTATCCAAGATGACAACAAGTTTAGGCTGTTCGTTATTGTGTATTTCATGAATGTCACTAGGTTGTTTCAAAGGGCTAACCTTTAAAATAGCCCCTTGGTGAACTTTATTCTCTGGAATTGGCAGGCGTTTTGATTGATCTAGGTTATAAATAGGTATATTCGGTAATTTAGAATCTTCAAAAAGTTTAGCTCTTGCATTTTGGCTAATCCATAATTCATGTTTTTTACGATCAAGATTTTTGAGTGCTGCTTTAACAGCGTGCAACCCAAACATATAGTAATCACTATTTTTAAATCTTTTCGGTCTATTGTTATATATGCTCATACTTATTAATATAAATTCATTTTCAATTGCATCTTTCTGTTTACACTTAGCCTTATCGGATGTAAAAACTTTTATCCAGAATAAAGGAGGGGTGGCAGAGCGGTCAAATGCAACGGACTGTAACTCCGTCGGGGAAACCCTACATAGGTTCGAATCCTATCCCCTCCACCACAAAATCGTGTATTAAAAACAGTTACTTACACGATTTTGACCCTCGCAAAAAACCCCTCAAAAAACAGCACTATTGAGTTACACACAGTTACACACTAAACTAAAAGTAAATCCGTCGGGGAAAGTGTGTAACTAATGAATCAAAGTTCAGTAAATCAAATAACTGATAAGAAACCTATTAGGACGGGTTTATCTCTTTATAAAACGGGTCGGTCACCATATTGGTTCGCACAGATCTGGGTAGGTGCAGAGAAGAAATATTACAGAAAATCGACAAAAGAAACATCAAGGATAGAAGCAGCAAAAGTTGCAGAAGAGGTTTTTGAAAGTCTTAAAAATCAAAAAGTAAGTTTTGCATCGGTAGTTACGAAACAACTTTGCAATACTTACATAGATGAACTTATCAATCTCCAAAGGATGGAGTCTGGTAAGGGTAAAAGTAGTCGATATGCAAGAGATGATGAAAACCTAATAAACAGAGAGGAGGAGGGGATAAGAGCATATTTCGGTAGAAGAGATATTAGTAAAATAACTACCAAAGATATTAGAATCTATTTTCTATTTTTAGACTCTCGAAGAGATGTTCCTCTCGCACCATCAACGAGAAACAAATACCGATCGGTTTTATCAAAACTTTTTAGACTTGCGTATGAAGAGGGTGCGATCAATAAACCCATCATAATGCCGAAGTTTGAGGAAAAACGAGATAACCCTAGACCCTCATTTAATGATGATGAATATAAGCACCTACTCGATACAATAAGGAAAATGGCAGACTCTAAAGTACGAATAGAGGGAATGCATATAGATAATGAGTTTTATTATTTCGTTGTCTTTCTTACTGCATCATTTATGCGACCAGTAAAGAGCGAAATATTCAATATTAGATACAGAGATATTGAGGTTTATACTAACCCCGATTATTTGGAAATAAGAGTGACGGGTAAGACAGGTTACAGGTCTGTAAGAACGATGCCGAATGCAGTAGATTATTTTACAAAGTTGCGAGACATAAGAAGACCTAAAATTAAAGAGAAAGATTTTTTATTCTTCAATCATTTCCCAAATAGAAATACTGCAAGAGATAATGCAATGAGATGTTTTGATCTTATTTTGAGAGAAGCAAACTTGAAGAAAACAAAAGACGGACAAAATCGTTCTTTATATTCTTTGCGTCATTATTCACTCCAAACAAGGTTGATAAAGAGTAAAGGGAAAGTGAATATCTTTGTCCTGGCAAAGAATGCTGGAACAAGTGTCAATCAACTTGAAAGGTTTTACTTGAGACACCTTGATCCTAATGACGATATTGTTAAAAACCTACAAACGTTTGGAAACTAATCAGTATTTGAAACTTGTTAAATTCATAAAACATTACTCACAAACAAAACCACTTTCACCAGAGCAACTCAAAAGATCGAAAGAGGAAGAACGGAAGATAATACGCAAGTTCCTCGATACTATGGATGGTGATTTAGATTATCTTACGCATATGGATGATGCTGACGGAAAAGACCAAGAAGTTATACGCAAGTAGTATCAAATAAATATACCTAAATAGATGTATAAAGAAAGTACATAAAAAACTTTCTCCTGTGTTCTTTCAATACTGCGATTTATCGTTATTTTTGGTGAAAAATAACATCTTTATTATGAGAACTTACGGAGTTGTGTATTTACTTACAGGATTCCTTTTTTTATGGAAACTGACCTACGCAAACATTACTCAAATATTTTTTCGCAGCAGTCTTGTATCTACCAACCCTTGATTGAATAACCAACTTTGTATCTGCACCCTCACTTCCATCTTCAAGTGCATAATGAAATGTATAGTTCGTTAGACCAGCACCTCTCTTGGAGGTTTCCCTCTTCGCAATCCACTTCGCAATATCCCAGTTAGAACCCCGATGTTTATTTTCATAAACCAGTAATGCGTATCGTATTCCATCTGCTTTTGGTTTATTGGTTGTAAGTGAGAACTTTGCAGTTCCTCCCATCACTTTGACTCCAAATAATGACTGCCATTTTTCTTCCCAGAACTCATCAAACTTTGTTCCAAGAATATAGTTTCCACCACCCCACCCAGTGTATTTACTCCAATCAACTTTGTAGTCTGGGTCTTGTTCTGCAATGCGTAAGAACTTGAACCAGTAAAGGTATATTCTTTTGCGTTGAGTAATCCATAAACCACTCTTTTTATCGTATCTCACATACTTACTTTTTGGGTCAAATCTCTTCGGTCTTTTATTCACACATCAACTCTAAACTGCTTATTACTGGTCGGTCAATCACCTCTAAAAAATGCGAATATGTATTTGTAAGAAACAATAACAACGGAGAAAAAAATGACTAATCAGAATCACAAACATACAGAAAAGTTTGGAGACTTTGCACACGACTTGATGTTCCAGTTTTTTTTGGGACAGGACGTTGGAAAAAACTACAAAACCAATGGTAGTGGATTTTTAGGTAACAACTCTTTTTGGACTTCAACGACATTAGGAACAAAGAACATAACAATCGTTGCGATTGAAGATAATGACAATGAGTTTTTTAGAAATGTTTTGGAGTTCAACAAAAAGAGAAACGCAAAAAAAGAGGTCGCATAACTGCTTATTACTGGTCGGTTATTCGACCACCGAAACCACTAAAATGAATATGTAAGAAACAATAACAAAGGAGAAAAAAATGAAAAATGAAACCACAATCAAAATCAATCAAGTCAATAGTTTGCTCTCGCAAGTTCTTGATCTCATAACAGAGGATGTCTTGTCCTATTGTGATGCTGGTGATGTTAGAGACACCCTGTTGGGAATAGATGGGTCTTTTATCGACAGACAGAATACAGGATTGAACTTCACCAACATCCTCGTTGGGAGGATTGAAGAGATCGAGGACGAATATGGTTTAGAGGAGATTGAATAATGAAAAAGTAGAGTCCTCCTCATTTTAGAAAACTCTATTTGTATAAATAATATCATTATGAAACATACTAATAAAAATGATAATAAACTTTGGTTAAATGGTTTTGCTATTACCAGACCCATTTATCTAACTCTGGGTTTCAACGATTATGTAAAGTTTGGTGATGGAGAAAAAACAAAAGAGAGAATGAAGAAAAACCACAAACATTTTTTCAATGAACTTCACCGACAGGTTTATACAAAATCCAAGAAAAAAATAACCAGATATATTGTGATTGAACGAGGTGGAAAAACTGGTGGGTTTCACTCTCATAGTCTCATAGAAACACCAGAACATCTATCAACTGCCAGGTATGAAAATATACTGGAACAAAGTTGGTTGAAAACAAAAGACAGAGTTTCGTTAGATACGGACTCAAACGTCTATGACAGGAAAGGGTTGGACGGATATAATACCAAACAACTTTTTCCAAAGAATACGAATGCAGAAGTAGATTTTATGAACTGTCATAGGACTCTCTAAAATCAAACTTCAAGGTTGTGGAGACAGTCTCCCAGACAATACTGACTGCTGAAGTATAAACAACACAGATGGAGTGGGGAAACCTACTCCAATAGTATTCCTATGGAAAAAAGAGAGATAAGAATGAATAGAGTATAAAGAATACCTAAATAATAATATTAGGCACTAGATAAGGACTGCTAACCTACTATGAGATATGAAACTGATATAACAGATACGAAAATACAAACCCCTGCTGAAGATGATATTAGAGGTGCTGATGTTTGTTATGAATATGGTGATTGTCTAAAAGAAACTCTAACTTGGGATAAGGTTTGCAAACAACTGAATAAACCAAGATTTAGAGATACTGGATTACGGAAAACAAGATTCAGTTTGATTGGAGAGTCCCTATCAAAGAACAGAAGGAATAAGAGATAATGAAAACACATAACTACCCTTTGAGAATCCAAGATGAAGTTTGGAATGACCTAAAAAGAATCCAACAACTTGATAAACAATCTGCGAATAGTCTTATAAACGAGGGAGTGCGTATGGTTATTGCAGACAAACTCCAAAAGATTTCTCAACGACGAAAATACAGGAACTCATTAGAGGGAATGACTGCATAATGAAGATGCGACCAATCCAGAAGTTTAGAAACACCTGTTAATGTAGTTTAAGTAATTAATTTTATTGGGTTTTTTTTGACCCTACAGAGTGATAGGGTAAGTGTTTCTGTATGGGTGCGTTTCTGATATAGTTTACGAGTGTTCAATTTATCACTAAGTTTTTTTGAAATATATAGAGGTGAAAGAACTTGGCAGGTTTTGTCTATATTATGTCTAACCCTTCTATTCCAGGATTATTAAAGATTGGGGTAACTGACAAAGATCCAGAGGAGTTCAGGTCTAAAGAACTATACAATACATCCACTCCAGATCCTTTTAAGGTTGAATATTACGCCTACACGATGGACCATAATATTATTGAAAGAGAAACTCACGAAAAATTAAAAAACTATAGGCATTCTAATTCAAGAGAATTCTTCTCCTGTGATGTGATCACTGCAATAAATACAATTCAAAGTATTGCTGGCAGAAGAATAAAGTATGATGAAACCTCCTACAGTACTGAAGAAACTCTTCTTACAGATCCGTCAAGTGATCAAAGTTCAATAAAAAGAGGCATTTACAACCAAAATAACTATTCACCAGACCTAAATGAACCGTCTTTTTCAGAGCATGGTAAGTTGATTGAAAAAAATTGGTTGAATGGGAAAACTTTCAGTAAGGGATATGTTCGAAATGGAAAAAAAGAGGGAAATTGGAGACGTTTTTATGAGAGTGGTTCTCTTAAGCATAGAGAGATTTATAAAAATGGAATTATTGAGAGTTGGGAAGTTTTCTATCAAAATGGCAACCTACAACGAATGGGATACTATAAAGATGCTAAAAGAGACGGTAGATGGGAACAATATTTTCCTAATGGACAAATCAATTGGACAGGAGTTTTCGTTTCGGGAAGGAAAGATGGACTTTGGGAGACCTATCATAAAAATGGACAAATGTATTTGTCAGAAAAATATCTGCTCGGGACTTTAAATGGACCTTGGTCGGAGTTTTCTGAACAGGGACAGTTACTTAACAAGGGCATTTACTATGAGGGTCGTGAAGAGGGCGAATGGCAAGGGTATTATGAAAATGGAAAGCAAAGGTATAAAGGATTATTTACAAAGGGAACTCCTGAGGGAAAGTGGGAGCGTTTTTGGAGTAATGGTCAACTTATGTCTCAAGGAATCTTTATCAAAGGTCAAGAAGACGGCGCTTGGAAACGTTACCACGGTACAGGGAAACTATCTTCAGTAGGGAATTACAATCTTGGGAAGAAGGACGAAACTTGGGAATACTTTGATGAAGATGGAAATTGTTTAAAGGAAGAAAAGTGGTCAAATGGGTTTCTCTCAAAGAATAAAATTAAAACATATTAACCAAAGTCTTATCAATCACCTCCAAACTAAAATCAGAACGAACCTCAGCGTATTCTTTCTCTAACTTCTCATCTTTCAGTCTTTTCTTCTTCGCAATTGAATGTAAATGATTGCCTTTTAACTTCTTTTTACGAACGGATAGGTAACCTTTCTTGTTTAACCATTCTGCGATTCGGTCAACGGTCTTACCTTTGTCTCTTTGTTCAATGATTGTCTGATAGAGAAAGAATTGGTATTATTAAATGAAGCAATTCTGACCAATAGACCTAGAGAAGGATAATAGATGAGCGTCGCTAATGTAACTATGTTTGAGTTTCAAACTGCGGAATCCGTAGAAGAATTTGCTTCTTGGTATAAAGATATTGGATCGCATCCTAATAATGATGTTTCGCTTTTTGTTAGAACAGGAGAAACCTCCGCTATCGGTATATCGGTATATCCGACAGAAGAAGATAGGCAAAATGCAGACAAACTTAGAAATGCTAGAACATCAACTTACCTAAGTGGAATAGTAAAAGAAATAATACCCTTGAGCGGTGATGTTCTTGTGCATTTTTTGAAAGGAAGGTTATTGGAATAAAAAAAACCTTTAAACCGAACAATACTTCAAAGACTATAGTTAAAAATAATAAAGGATTATTAAAGCGGACTTGCTCGAAAAGAGTTTATGTTACTCTGGGGGTAAGGGTGTAGCGAATACTTCAGTTCTAAAAGCATTTCTTTCTTTCAAATTAATATACAACTTTTCTAACGATTTAAACTCTGCAATCTCTAAACCCAAAACCACACATCTATGTATCCAGCAACCTACTGGTATGTCTGCTAAACTAAGTTCATCGTCTAGGAGATAATTAGTTTTTTCTAACTGGGTATTTAATAATTCAAAGCATGAACGAATCTTCTTTTTTGCTTCAGATACTAAATTAGGATTTCTTTGTTCTACAGGAAGCAATATATTATGTGCTGTGTAAATTGAGCAGTTTAATCCAAAAACGAAACTCGACCAATCAATCCATTGGTTGTTTAATGCTGTTTTTTTTGGGTTATCAGATTTCAGAATACCAAACTTATCAGATATGTATTTTATAATTGAATTGGATTCATAAAGTATAAAGTCACCATCTTTTAAAACTGGAATAGTGCTATTGGGGTTCAACCTTATAAATTCTGGAGAGGTCAATCCACCATACTTCCCTCCAACGATTTCCGTTTTGAACTCCAAATTACCTTCACTACAAATCCAACGAACCTTTTGAACATTCGCAGAAGATTTTCTTCCATATACAGTTAACATAAGAACCCTAGAATATTTTTATAAGAAATGAATGTAATTATTTACTACAAGTTGGTCAAATTTTAAAAATCCTCATACATATTAACCAAAGTTCCATCAACTACCTCCAAACTAAAATCAGACCACACCTCTGGATACACTCTTTCTAATTTCTCATCTTTCAGTCTTTTCTTCTTAACGATTGAATTAACATGATTGCCTTTGAACTTCTTACCACGTACGGAGAGATAACATTTGTTGTTCGTTGATTAAGTTCAAAAATAAAACTAAAATTTATGTGCAATTATATTCACTAATAGGAGAATAGATACATGAAAAAGGGATATATAATAGGGCAAATAACGATTACAAATGCTGAAAATTATAAGGCATATGCTTCTAGTACTGAACAAATTATAAAGAAGTTTGGAGGAAAATATTTGGTTAGGGGAGGAGAACAAGAGATAAAAGAGGGCAATCCAAGTGGTAATCGTAATGTGGTCGTTGAGTTTGAAAGTACTGAAAGAGCAAATGCTTTTTATAATTCGGAGGAATATGCAAAAATTATAGATATCCGCAAGGATAATTCTGAAGGATATTTTGTTATAATCGAAGGTTATTAAACACTTTCAAACTTTAATCAAACTAATTAAATGGGTCGTTTCTTTCTAACTTCTCATCTTTCAGTCTTTTCTTCTTCACAATTGAATGTAAATGATTGCCTTTTAACTTCTTTTTACGAACGGATAGGTAACCACTCTTGTTTAACTATTCTGCGACTTTGTTTCAAAAGGGAAAACTTTAAATTACACTATATTAGAATTATGAGGGTCAGAACTAAGGATTGTTATAAGTGTTATAAACCCAAAGAGGTTCTCTATCGCTGTAGATTCCAAGAACTAAAGGATTGGGTATTTCTTTGTGGAAATTGTCTGCAAGTAGTTAAAGAGAAGTATGAAGATACTTACAAATATGGTGGAACTTGGAAGAGTAAGAAGAAATAGACGTCTCAAATAGGTATACTCTAACAAAAATTTTCATCATTAATAATTAATGTTTCAATAGAGTAACTTCTTGACGTGTGGGACACGATTCTTTAGGTTTTTAATAGTAAATGAGACACTTTTGGAGTATATGATGAGATATGGATACGCAAGAGCTTCGACCTCCGACAAAGATTTAGAACTTCAGAGGAATGCACTTCTATTTGCTGGGTGTGACGTAGTTCGACGGGAAAAAGTTTCTGGAACATCACTTAAAGGTAGTTCAGAACTTCAAACTCTTCTGGAGTTTGTTAGAAAAGGTGACGAGTTAGTTGTGACTCGAATTGATAGACTAGCAAGATCAATGAGAGATCTCCAGAACATAGTTAACGCCCTTACAGAAAAGGGAGTTCATTTTTCTGCAATAGAACAGTCGGTTAATACTTCCACACCAGAGGGTAAATGTTTCCTCGATATGTTAGGAGTGTTTGCAGAATTTGAGACTCGATTGAGACATGAAAGACAAATGGAAGGTATCAAAAAAGCAAAAGAAAGAGGGGTCTACAAGGGGAGGAAACAGAGTGTAGATGTCATGAAGATCAAGGAACTCGCATCAGAGGGTTTTATGAAGACGGAGATAGCAAAGAGACTTGGTATAGGTAGAGCGACTGTTTACAAAGCATTAAGTGATTAAATGGAGATCGCGATGAAACCACAAGCTGAAGATAAGTTGTGAACTACGATTTTGATATCTTTTGACATCTTGCTCGCGCGAAAATCAAAGGTGAGCTTTGCGATGATCTCGCGATACCATCTTACTCCCGGGATTTGGTATCCCCTTGGATATAAGAAGCGAAAAATTTTTTGTTCTCTGAATTTGACTAAAATTTCTTGATGGCATAGCTCTTTTCAATTAAATTTTGACGTGCTATTTGGTTATTTGGTCATTTATAAGTGAAATATCAAAAGCAATAATGCGCTTAGTTTTTCTAAGTATAATTAGCTTTTATATGGAAACATTAATGTAATGAAAAAAAAAGATGTTCAAAAAATTGGAAGATTTGTCATTGAAACAGAGGCTTACGCGCTTTTAAAACTAGCATCTGATTTGCCTGCAGATTTTTCAGATACCATCAAAGCAGTCTTGAAGACAAAGGGTAGAGTTGTGGTGTCAGGTGTAGGTAAATCTGGTCACATTGGTAGAAAAATTGCAGCGACTTTGGCCAGCACAGGTACACCAGCGAGCTTCGTCCATTCAACTGAAGCAAGTCATGGGGATTTAGGAATGATTACCCGAGATGATTTTTGCTTACTTATTTCTAATTCCGGCGAAACGTCAGAGCTTAATGACATTTTAGCCCATACTAGACGATTTGGTATTCTTACGGCTGTTATATCTTCTTCTATAAACAGCACACTTATGAGAGCCGCTGACTTTAAGCTAGTGTTAACCGATGCTCCTGAAGCCTGTGCTATAGGAATGGCGCCTACGACATCGACGGCGCTCACCATGGCTTTAGGAGATGCGTTAGCTGTATCACTGATGGAGCAACGAGATTTCAAGCCTGAGGACTTTAAGGTCTTACATCCTGGAGGAAATCTTGGTTTGCAAATGCTAACGGTTTCACAATTAATGCGTAAGAAAAAAGAAATAGCGGTCGTAAAACAAGATCTGAACATGGAAAATATAGTTTCTCGTATGAATGATACAGGATTTGGTGTTGCAATTTTAGTAGATGAAACAGGTGCTCTATCTGGAGTGATTACGGATGGGGATTTAAGAAGAAACATTAATAATATTGCTAATTCTTCGCCAAGAGAAATAGCTACATTAAACCCGATATCAGTCAAACCTCTTGACTTAGTATCTGTAGCGTTAGAAAAAATGGAAAATTCTAAAGTTTACGTCATCGTTGTGATTGAAGACGATCGGCCCGTAGGGCTTTTGCGTATGCATGATATTTTGCGTTCGGGGATTAAATGAAGACAGTGATTATTATTCCAGCCCGTTACTCTTCAGTAAGGTTTCCTGGAAAACCACTCAAAAAACTCAACATTGGTAATGGATTACAAAAATCGCTTATTCAACTTTCGTGGGAAGCAGCTTGTAGGGTTAGGGAAATAGATCATATCTTTGTGGCAACCGACGATGCTCGTATTCGGGTTGAAGCTGAGTCCTTTGGAGCTAAAGTTATAATGACTTCAAAAAATTGTAAAAATGGAACTGAGCGATGTGCAGAGGCAATCGATAATATAAATTTTGATGGTGATTTAGTCATAAATTTTCAGGGAGATGCTCCCTTAACTCCAGAGTGGTTTGTTGAAGATCTCATGAAAGCTTTTAAAAAAAATTCAAGCACTAAAATGGCTACACCTGTTTTGAAGTTAAATGAGGAAACTCTAAAAGCCTTCAGATTTGATAGGCAGTGTGGTCGAGTTGGGGGAACTACTGTGGTATTTGATAATGACAACAACGCTTTATATTTTTCCAAGGAAATAATTCCGTACTTTGATGAAAGGAAACTTAAGCCAGGAATTCGATGCCCGATATTCCATCATGTTGGGGTATATGCTTACAGCCCTAAAGTTCTTTTAAATTATAAATCATGGGAAGTAGGTAATCTTGAAGTGCTAGAAGGGTTAGAGCAATTAAGATTTCTTGAAAATAATTGTTCTATTAAATGTATTATAGTTGATAATAGAGGTAGAACTTTCTGGGAGCTAAATAACCCCGAGGATGTTACAAAAATTGAAAGAGTATTAAATGAAAAATAAATTGAAAAAGGAAAAAAAATGGAAACACTGAAAATTTTTATCGGATATGATCCGAAGGAGCCCGTTGCGTTTCATGTCCTTTGTCATTCTTTATTGGAAAAAAGTTCAAAACCCATTTCAATAACACCAATAAACTTGAGAAATTTGAAAGAAATATATTCCAGACAACATGACCAGCGTCAATCAAACGAGTTTTCTTTTTCAAGATTTTTAGTACCTTATCTATGTAATTATGAGGGATATGGAGTTTATATGGATTGCGACATGCTCGCATTGCGGGATATTAGTGTCATCCTAAATGATATAGACAAAAACAAGGCAGTTTCGGTTGTCAAACATGATTATGAGTCGAAAGTCAAAGTCAAGTACCTGGGTAATAAACAATACAGTTACCCAAGGAAAAACTGGTCTTCATTTATAGTTTGGAATTGTGCGCATCCATCTAATTATCGCGTAAACCCAAAATTTATTAGTGAAGCAGACGCAGCAACCCTTCATAGGTTTCTGTGGTTAAAAGATGAAGAAATAGGAGAGCTCTCGGTAAATTGGAATTGGTTGGTTGGTGAATATGACAATCCTACAAACGACATTCATATTTTGCACTGGACCTTAGGTGGACCTTATTTTGAAGAATACTCAAACACAGAATTTTCCGAAAAATGGAAAAAGGAATTTGAGTCAATGACTTACTGTAAACAAATTCAGTAAAGCCCTAAATATACTCGTTAGAATTTATCGTGGGATTATTAGAACTAATTTCAAGTGACACGAAACTCTCGATAGAAAAGAATTATATGTTAAATCATTGAGACAATTGTCTGTGTAATTTTGTTAAATATATAAATCGCTAGCAAAGACATAGTAAAAATTATCGTTCTATTCAACAAACGCCAGATTTTTTTATTTTTTATCAAAGTTACAAAGTAAGATGAAGCATATCCGAGAGAGAAAAAGTAAATAAACGATGCGCTAGCTGCGCCGGATACAAAAGAAATTTTATCGTTTAAAAGAAATTCGCTTGAAAAACCTCCAAGAATGAAAATTGTATCTGAATATACGTGGGGGTTAAGATAAGTAAAGGCTAAGGTTTTAAGAAATACTTTCCTCATAGAGTCCTTTGAGCATTCTTGATTGAGAGCTTGTAGGTCAGAGGAGTTTTTAAGCTTATTCCAAATAAAGCTGATAATAAATGCGAGTAGTAGTAAATTAAGTATTAGGTCGACAATTGGAAAGGATTTTGAAAAGAAATGAAATGAAGCTGTTCCGATCACAATAAATATGAAATCCGAGATAAAACAAATTAAACAAACTAAAAAGATATAATTTCTTTTAAGTCCTTGCTCTATCACAAAAAGATTTTGGGGGCCTAAGGCTAAAATTAAACTTATCCCTAAATAAAACCCAAAAAAAAAGTTTTCCATAAAATATAGTTTTCAGCCAAATGAAGTAGAAATGATGATAAGAGAAACAATTTCTACAAAAACAACGCAAAGCCCCAGTATGTCGCCACTTAGCCCTCGATTAAAAGGTACAATAAACTTTAAAAAAAGATAAATAGTTGCATAACCAAAAATGATTGTAAAAAAAATTGCAAGTATTCCTGCTGGTAAAATCCAAATGAGAGAGAAAATACCACAGCCAATAAGAGTTTTGGCATCAACTTTCTTAAGTTGTTTTGTCAAACCAGCGTGTTTTGAATTATCAGAGTAGCTCACCAACAGTAAAATGGAAAATCTACCTAAACATGAGCTCGTGACAAGGCCACATACTAAAGCTAATTTTGACTCCAACCCTGAAATTATTAAAAATTTTAACAGGATTACAGTAATCAGCGATAATACACCGTAAGTTCCAAGACAACTATCTTTCAAAATCTTCTGTCTCTGAGTGTAGTCCCGACCCCCTAAACTATCAAAAAAGTCTGCAACTCCGTCCTCATGCAAAGCACCAGTCAACAATAGTCCAATAGACAAAGAAATTAATACTGATACTTGGCGAGCAACACCAATATTTTCAAACAAAGTTATTAGCAAAAATAAAAAAAAACCAATTAATACACCAACGACAGGGAAAGCCCATAGGCCCTTATGGATAGCAATATTTCTATTAATCGTGAAAATGCTGTTAATTGGTACTCTTGTCAAAACTATCATGGCAATAGATATTCCTTCTAGGATTTCGTTTATTCGCATCATCGTGTATTAAACTTCTGTTTGAAACATATTATTATTGGGATAAATTATATTTTTTTAAAATACTGATCAAGTATTTCTACTTCCGGACAACTCATCAATAATAAAGTCTTTGAATGCTTCCACTCTTTTTGATTTTTTTAATTCTTGTGGGTAGGCTATGTGGACTGGAACCATATCGGACTGGAATTCAGGTAATACTTGTACTAATTCAGGGAAGTCGCTTGCTAAATAATCAGGTAAGGTTCCTATGCCTAGACCATTCCTTACTGCCCTAAAAATCCCGTAGTAATTATTTACAAAAAGTAAAGAAAAGGTTTGTTTGTCGAGAAAAGGTGCAATCCATTTTTGGCCAGCGGTAATCTGTGTTGAATTAGGGGAATAACAAATCAATCGATGGTCTTTTGCAAGATCCTTAATAGTTGAGGGAGAGCCATTTGTTTCCAAATAATTTTTTGTGGAGAAAAACTTTATTCTGACACTTATAAGCTTTCTCTGGATTAAGTCAGCTTGACTAGGTGATTGGAGCCTAATGGCGATATCTGCCTCTCTCATCGAAAGGTTTAAAAGCTTTTCTTCTAACATTAAGTTGATTTGAATATTTGGGTGTTGCTCATAAAGTTTTTTTAATCTTGGAGCAAGCCAAAGAGTGCCGAAGCCCGTAGTGGTTGTAACCTTGAGCTCTCCAAAAGCAGTCTCTTTACTATCGTTTATCTTTGCCAAAGTTGAATTTATTTCCAAATAAATTTTATTAGCAGACCTAAAAAGTAGTTCTCCCTGCTCTGTGAGTAATAAACCTCTAGGGTGTCTGTGGAATAACACCACCTTCAAACTATCTTCAAGCTTTTTTATTTGCCTACTTATAGAGGATTGAGACAAATTGAGGCGTTTACTTGCATCTGTTAGGCTACCTTCATTTGCAACCAATAGAAAAATTCTTAACCTGTCCCAATCCATTCGCTTGCTAAATTCAAAATCAGTATTATTTCCAAGTATATATTCAATACTTTTATATAATGAATAAATCTGATAAACTACATAAAACAACACAAATTTTATAAGTTCGGTAATGACAGCAAACAGAGTCTCGCTAAATGATAGATTTGATCTTGAAAAAAAGATAGTAATCGCTTCAGGAACTCAAGCTCTTGTTAGATTGATGCTCAATCAAGCTGTTCGCGATAAAAATAATGGAATAAATTCTGCGGGGCTTGTCACCGGTTATAGAGGTTCACCACTCGGTGGCGTTGATGCGACATTTACTAAGGCTGAAAAGTTTCTTAAGAAAAATAATATAAAGTTTCAATATGGTTTGAATGAAGATTTAGCAGCCACGGCGATTTGGGGGTCTCAGCAAACTGAACTGCATAATGAAGGCATATATGACGGGGTTTTTGGCCTTTGGTATGGTAAAGGCCCAGGGGTTGATAGATGCGGAGATGTTTTTAGACATTCGAATTTAGCAGGTACATCTAAGTATGGTGGGGTACTTGTGGCAATGGGTGATGATCATTCCGCAGAAAGCTCAACGGAGTTGCATCAGTCCGAATATGCCCTTGTGGATGCAATGATGCCTATACTCTCACCTGCAGGCGTTCAAGATATTTTGGATTTTGGTATTAAAGGATGGTCTCTTAGTAGGTACTCTGGTCTTTGGGTTGGCATAAAATGTTTGAAAGACACAATAGAAGTTACAGAAGTAGTTGATGCTGCATATGACAGAGTAAAGATAGTTGACCCTGAAGATAAAGAGCACGAAGAACTTAATATAAGATTGGGCGATACACCTCCAGCTAGAGAAGATCGGTTGCATAACAAAAAACTAAGGGCCGCAAAGATTTTTGCAAGAGCCAATAAGCTGGATAGAGTCGATTATTTACCTACCGAAAAGAAAATAGGAATAATTTCAGCTGGAAAAAGTTGGCTTGACACAGTTCATGCCCTTAGCCTTTTAGGCATAGATAGAAATGAAGCAGAAAAATATAAACTTACGACTTTAAAATTAGGAATGGTTTGGCCGATTGATGATGGTTTTGTGAAAGAATGGGCTGACGGTCTTGATAAAATTCTAGTCGTTGAAGAAAAGCGAGGGCTTATAGAGAGCCAAGTTAAAGAAGCTCTTTATGGCACTTTAAATAGTCCAAAAATTATTGGGAAGCATGATGATAACGGAGAGTTATTACTTCCCTCAAATGGTGTCTTAGACCCCATTATCGTTGGGAAAGCAATAGCTAACAAATTAATTGGATCATCGAAATCAGAAAAGCTTGAAAATGCAATCAATTCGATGTCAATAGGCTCAAGAAGTGAGGCCAACACACCTGCGCCTGACAGGATACCATACTTCTGTTCAGGGTGTCCTCACAATAGCTCAACAAAAATTCCTGAGGGCTCGATCGCTTACGCTGGAATTGGGTGCCATACAATGGCTATATGGATGGATAGAGCGACAGACGGGCCAACGCATATGGGTGGAGAAGGCATTAATTGGATAGGACAGGCACCCTTTTCAAATAGAAACCACGTGTTTCAAAATCTTGGTGACGGGACCTACAACCATTCTGGTCTTTTGGCAATCAGAGCTGCTGTGGCCTCAAATGCTAATATAACCTACAAAATATTATTTAATGATGCCGTAGCAATGACTGGAGGACAGTCGCATGAAGGAGATCTTAGCGCATATGAAATAATTAAAGAGTTAAATGCTGCTGGTGTCAAACGAGTAGTAGGAGTATTTGATGAAAAGGAAGAGTTTGATCTTAATGATTATCGTAACCTTTGCGAAATGGTACCTCGATCTGAACTTATGCGAATACAAGAGGAACTATCGTCAACTTTGGGTGTAACAGCAATTGTTTATATTCAAACCTGTGCTGCTGAAAAAAGGCGCCGAAGGAAAAAAGGCTTATTCCCGGACCCAAACAAAAGAATTTTTATAAACTCTGAAGTTTGTGAAGGGTGTGGAGACTGTGGCATTAAATCTAATTGTGTCTCAATCCTTCCCGAGGAAACAGAGCTTGGCAGAAAACGAAAAATTGACCAGAGCTCATGTAATAAAGATTTTTCTTGTGTTAATGGCTTCTGCCCGAGTTTTGTGTCAGTAATTGGAGCTGAGATCAAAAAAAGTACCACTGAACAGTTAACAATACCTGACATTCCCGACGTACCAGTCCCAAGCATTGATAAAACGTACAACATCGTGGTAACAGGTATTGGAGGTACTGGAGTTGTAACTATAGGGGCGTTATTGGGGATGGCGTCATACATAGAGGGGAAAGGGGCTGGGGTAATGGAAATGGCTGGTCTCGCACAGAAAGGTGGAGCAGTTCATATTCATTGTAGGATAGCAGAAAACCCTGAAGACATTAGTGTTGTTAGAGTGGCATCAGGTGAAGCCCACACTTTGATTGGGGGTGATCTTTTAGTGACGGCTGGGGATAAAACACTGTCCCTTCTAAGGAGAGATAGATCTAAAGTTGTCTGTAATGAAATGGAAGCAATTACAGGTGAATTTACCCGTGACACTGAGTTTACTTTGCCATCAGATGGAATGAAATTAGCTCTTAATGCTAGAGTAGGTCCTGATAGCGTACAGTATATTGATGCAAATAGAATTTCATCAAAGTATTTAGGGGACACTATATTTTCAAACACTGTACTACTAGGAATGGCATACCAATCCAAGTTGTTGCCCCTAAAAAGAGAAAGTTTATTAGAGGCTATTAGGTTGAATGGAGCGGCTGTGGATGGAAACCTATTGGCTTTTGAACTAGGGAGATATTATGTATATCAGCCTGATTTTTTCCAAGAAATTAAAGTTAAGGATATTAAACAGGCAGATCATACTTTTGAGTCAATATTAGATTACAGATCTAAGCGGCTTGAGGGGTATCAAAGTGAAAAACTAGCAAGAAAATATGAGGAGCTGTGTAATAAAGCAAAAGATGTAAATAAAAACTTAGGTGCGTCTGTTGCTCGAGGTTACTATAAGGTACTTGCTTATAAAGACGAGTATGAAGTTGCTAGACTACATACCGAATATTTGGAAAACCAAGTTAAAGATAGCTTCTCAGGATATAAACAATTGAGATTCAATTTGGCACCCCCACTATTTTCCAAGAGAGATAAGAATGGACATCTTATAAAAAGAGAGTTTGGTCCTTGGATGTTTACATTAATGAAGCTACTCGCAAAAGGTAAATACTTACGTGGTACTTGGTTAGACCCTTTCCATTTTACAAGAGAACGATTGACAGAGAGAAAATTAATCAGTGAATACGAAAAAGATGTAGAGTATATAATGGAAAACTATAATGAAAAAAATCACGATACTTGCGTCAACCTTGCTCTTTTACCGTTACAAATTAGAGGATTCGGTCACGTTAAAGAGCAAGCTATAACAAAATCAGATAAGATTAGATCAAACCTGAAGGAGATCATCTCTGGTGATCACTCTAATCAAAAGCTTTCAGCAGCTGAATAACTGGAATTCGCGCTAACCACACTATATAAAGACGTATGTTCGGGATAGATATATTTTCTTCGCCAATCATTTTTAGCGCGATACTTTGTTTATTTGCAGGGTTACTGAGTTTTCTATCGCCTTGTGTCTTACCTATACTCCCCCCATACTTAGCATATATGGCTGGGACAACCGTTAGTGAAATCAAAAATAATAATGAGACTATTAAAAAAGGTGTCCTGCTAAGTGCCATTAGCTTTTCAATTGGTCTTTCAGTCGTTTTTATTCTTTTAGGCTTGGCTGCCAATTCAATGGCATCAGTATTTATTCTTTATCAAAATGAATTAAGAATTGGGTCAGGGATTTTAATCATAGTATTTGGACTTCATTTTATTGGACTACTGAGAGTAACTTTTTTGCAAAAAGAACTTCGGCTTAATTTTGACATAAAGCAGAGAGGAAATTTTATATCGCCATTTTTTTTAGGGTTAACATTTGCATTTGGGTGGACCCCATGTATAGGACCAATACTTGGCTCAATATTGGCTATAATAGCACAAGATATATCAGTTTTAAGAGGTTTAGTTTTAATGATATTTTACTCATTAGGACTTTGCCTTCCATTCATAGGTGTAGCCTATCTTTTGATTAGGGGAGTATTTATCACGAGATTTATTTCCCAGTACTCTTTATATATCGAGCGGTTCACTGGTGGGTTCCTAATAATAATTGGTCTTCTATTTTTAAGCGGCTCTTTTCAGTTGATAGGTTTTTTTATTTTGGAGTACCTACCTTTTCTGAGTGTATTCGGCTAGCGTTACTAAATCATATTTTTGGGATTTACAATTTTAGTAAATTCTCTGTCATCAATTAATCCTGATTTAATGGCCTCTGTTCTGAGAGTTGTATTATTTTTATGTGCATTTTTTGCAATTTTGGTCGCATTATCATAACCGATTTTTGGTGCCAAAGCGGTCACGAGCATTAAACTATTATCGAGGTGCTTTTTAATTTGAACCTCATTTGCTTTTAATCCTTTAACACAATTTTTTGCAAAAGAATAACAAGCATCACCAAGTAATTGAAGTGATTGAAGTGTATTATAACTCAATAGTGGTTTATAAACATTTAACTCAAAGTGCCCCTGGCTTCCAGCAAACCCTATTGCAGCATCATTACCCATTATCTGGATGCAGACCATAGTTGTGGCTTCTACTTGAGTTGGATTTACTTTCCCTGGCATTATAGAACTTCCTGGTTCGTTCTCGGGGAGGCTTAGCTCACCGAGACCACATCTAGGACCAGAACCTAGAAACCTAATATCGTTGGCAATTTTAAAGAGGCTAGAGGCAGCGGTTTTCAATGAGCCGGAAAATTCGACTATAGGGTCATTTGCGGCTAATGCTTCAAATTTATTAGGAGCCGTCTTAAAATTTATTTTTGTTATTTTAGAAATTTCCTGAGTTACGCTCTTTGGATAAGTTTTCGAAGCATTTATTCCAGTTCCAACTGCCGTTCCACCTTGAGCTAAAAACAATATATCCTTTAACGAATGATTTAAGCGTTTCATAGCTTGCTGAATTTGGAATGTATAACCGCTAAATTCCTGGCCAAGTGTTAGTGGTGTGGCATCTTGGGTATGAGTCCTACCAATTTTTATAATTTTCTGAAATTTATCTTGTTTTTCTTTTAGGCATCTATGTAAAAAAGTCATTTTTGGTAGCGTATACTCCAAAAATTCTGTAGCTATTGCAATGTGAATTGCTGAAGGGAAGGTGTCATTTGAGCTCTGGGACATATTGACATGATCATTTGGGTGTATTGGGTGCTTTGAACCTACCTTACCCCCTAAATCTTTTATCGCTAAGTTTGCAATTACCTCATTTACGTTCATGTTTGTCTGTGTACCAGAGCCGGTTTGCCAAACTGAAAGAGGAAAATTGTCTTCGAAATCTTTTTCACGTAATTTTTTGCAAGCTTTTATAATTGCAGAGCCTAACTTTTCATCCAACTTTCCCTCAGCCACATTGACTTTTGCCGCAGCTTGTTTGATTGCTATCATTGCTCTAATTAAGGGGTAGGGTTGCTTTTCATCTCCTATTGCAAAGTTTTTTAGTGATCTTTGCGTTTGAGCGCCCCAAAACTTATTAGTAGGTACCTCTAGCTCTCCAAAACTGTCAGATTCTACTCGTGTTGGTCTCATTTGTTACTCCCATTATTCAATTATTTTTTGAAATTTTTTAAATTAATTACGTTTTCGTTTTTTTTACTCAAGCCACCTTTTTTTGAATCAATTTGATCGTTAGGTTCTTTATCACCTTCAGTTTCGCTAGTTGGCATACTATTAACTTGATTAAAACTTATAGCAAAATCAACTGATGGATCAGCAAATAATTCAAGGCTATTAAAAGGAATAGTTAACCTTTCCACATTATTATTAAAATTGAGTGATATTTCAAACTTCTGGTCAGTCACATTAAGGTTTTCAAACCAGTTTCTAATAATAATCGTCATCTTATCTGGATACTTTTCCTTCATCCAATCAGGAATGATCACACCTTTTGAGCTCGAAAAAAAAGTTATTAAGAAATGGTGGTTTTTTGGTAAGCCATCTTTTGATATTTTTTTTAAAATATCCCTCACCATATTCAACATAGCGTTTTCTATAAGTACTTTGTAATTTATATCCGCCATAAAGCAATCCCCCGTTGTAGTAGCGTAGGCTTCTGTTGCCAGGTGCCTACAAACCCCGCCAATCTGTGCAAACAGATTGGAGTTAAGTTTCGGTATTCGTTACTGCTTACGCTGCAACTGCAACCGGAGCATAATCGTCATTTGCAATTATACAATTTGTGCCGATAACGGTGGCGTCCCGCCGAGTAAAAGCAAACATCTTTAGACGTCCGTCGATCCTATTTCGGCCCCTTGAAATTTTTTTGGTGGAGCCGCCGGGTACCGCCCCCGGGTCCGATCCGTTTATTACATGCGCGTTTATTACCATAGTCAAAAAGACCACATTATTATGGTATAATTTCTCAAAATTATCAACTACCAGTGGCCAATATTTTCCATCGTGTCCCAGGGAGATTGAGTCTCTTTAGGCTCACCGCGTTGCAAAAGTTCTATAGAAATATTATCTGGTGATCGAACAAAAGCCATACGCCCGTCTCTTGGTGGTCTGTTTATAGTTACACCACTATCTAGTAAATGCTGACAGGTTTTATAAATATCTTCAACCTCAAAAGCTAAGTGGCCAAAATTTCGTCCCTCTGTATATGTTTCTGAGCTATCCCAATTATATGTTAATTCAATCATTGCATCAGGTTGATCAGGTGGTGCAAGAAAAATTAGTGTGAATTTGCCTTGTTCATATTCTTTTCTGCGAACTTCCTTTAGCCCAAGCAGGTTGCAATAAAAGTTTAGTGATGTGTCAATATCTCTTACCCTTACCATTGTGTGCAAATATTTGATTGCCATTCTGTTCCTATCCTTGTTAAAACTAACCAAGAGTATATTTTATGAGAAAGCGTGCAAATGACAATATCTGAAGAAGATAAAAAGTCAGTAGAGGAAGAAAGGAAAAAATCTTTTACTACTAAAAGAGCCACTATAGAAGGCCTTGAAAATAGCCTCTTCAAAATCTTTCCTGTTTTGGATCATGGTCTTGTAAGGGTAATAGACTATATGGGGGATGATGACGCAATTGTTCAAGCAGCACGAGTTTCATATGGTGCGGGTACTAAGAAAGCTCAAGACGATAATTCCTTAATTCGTTATTTAATGCGACACTGGCACTCTACGCCATTTGAAATGTGTGAAATAAAGTTTCATATAAAATTACCTGTATTCGTAGCAAGGCAGTGGATTAGACACAGAACAGCTAACGTTAATGAGTACTCAGCTCGGTATTCTATTCTTGATAAAGAGTTTTATATCCCTGATCCTAGTAATTTAGCTGCACAATCGAAGATTAATAACCAGGGTAGGGGAGAAGTATTAGAAGCAGAGGAAGCACAGCGAGTTCTAGAGATTTTAAAAAATGACAGTGACCGAAGTTATGCAAATTACGAACGATTACTTTCCTCTGATGGGAAACCTGGTTTAGCAAGAGAATTAGCCAGAATGAATTTGCCAACCAATATTTATACTCAATGGTACTGGAAAACAGACCTACACAATTTATTTAACTTTTTGCGGCTCAGAGCAGATAAACATGCTCAATATGAGATAAGGGTATACGCAGAAACAATCGGTGAGATAGTACAAAAATGGGTTCCTAAAGCATTCCAAGCATTTCTGGACTATCAATTAAATTCGATCCATTTATCAAGTCAGGCGGTCGAGTGCCTTAAAAAGAAATTGAAAGGCGAGAAGATAGCCTTTGAAAATTCCGGAATGTCAAAAAGAGAATGGAACGAATTTCGAGGATATTTCCCAGAAATGGAGTAGCGTCAGCGATACACACCATCCCATTTGTCGACCTGTTCTAGTCTGCCATCGGCGTTAATTTTTGGTCTATTTTTAGAGAAAATATTTTCTTCACCTACAACCCCGTAGTCCATATAGCCTAATCTTGCAACAGGTCTTGCTTTCTTGGTATTAAACATACCATTTTCAATGTATTCGTCATTGATATGGATTCCCACTACTTCGCCAATTATTGAATAATTGCCTGTCAACTTAGATCGATCAGTCCCAGGAATATCAATAGTTTTCCACAATTTACACTCTAAGGCAGCACTGCAGCCACCGACAAAAGGAGATTTTACCAATTTACTTTCTTGCTTTTTAATTCCAGCTAAATTAAATTCGTCTACTTTCGGTTCAACAGCAACGGATGAAGAATTCATGGCATCGAACATATCTTCCGTAACAAGAGAGCAGGTGAAGTCACCAGTTTCTTCAATATTACGTACTGTGTCTTTATATGTAATGGAACCAAAGATCACAAAATAGGGATTATCCGAAATTGCATTAAAATAGCTATGGGGCGCCAAATTAGCAACTCCATCTTTATCTATAGAGCCTATCCAGCCTATTGGTCGTGGTGTCACAATTGCTTTAAATGGGTCATGGGGAAAACCGTGATCATTTGCTTCGGTAGTATAAAACATTTAATCCTCTATTAGTGAAGTTATTATCTTTCTAACATTTGAAGGACGGCTTCCATCGTAGATTTTACTCTGTTAACCATCGCGGTCGCTATTTGTTGAATATAATTTGATTTTTGTAAAGAAACAATCGTTTTAGCGACGTCTACATCCTCTATTTTTCCAATAGCAATTTGATCCAAAGACCTTATATGGCTCAGATTGCGCACCGTTTCTTGAAGCTGATTTGCAAGCCCACCAACTTTACTCTGTTCAGCAGCTATGGACTTCATGGAAAACTTTATAACATCAATAGAGCTTTTTGCAGCCTCGAAAGTTCTTGTCGCTATCATGGACAAAGAAACAAAGTCGAGATTTTTTTCGCGAAGTGAAAGTATACTGTCAGCTTGAGTAGAATTCACAGAGAAATGCTTATGGCTTTTTAGAACGACTTCACCAAAAATTCTACCTGAATCATTAGCGTTTACACCGCTTGAACTCTGGCTGAGCTTTAATGAACAGGGAGATACTTGCCCTGATGATTTCATCTCATTCAGATACATGAAGACGCTACTAGTATCATTTTTTAAGTTGAAATCTTCTATTAATATATCATAGCCCCGCCTAGTTTTTAAAGTTATTGCTTGCTTGTCATCAGATATATATGCCGTTATACCTGTTTGGCTTGAAAAATTATTGATCTCAGTTTTAAGAGGATCTAAGTCCATATCTTGGTTGCCTGAGCCAAAACTTATTTTCGAGCTAATATTTTTCATTGTGCCGTCAATCCCGTACAGATTAAATGAGACTGTATCGCTTATAGATCCACCGCTAGTATTCTCAAAAGATAACATTGCTTGCGTTGAGGATGTGGCTTCTACGGCAGTACCACCCGCCAAAGTATTAATTTTTTTTGAAATTACCTCAGCTATATCACCACTTTTCACACTTATTTTTCTTTTGCCATGCGCTCCCAATATGCTGACATCTTGTCCAGAACTTATGATTGGCTTAGTAGAAGGTGACGATGTGCCGACTGATACATTGCCACTGGAAGTAGCGTCCAGTTCGCCGTACAATAACGAACCAATGCTTTCAATAACTGACCCACTCAACTTTCTTGCCGCATTTGTTACTGAAACATCATCGATAAATAATTGTGCTCCTAATGCCTTCCCCCCACTAGCATCATAAGATCCAGCTACAAAAACAAATTGATAAGTGCCTTCATCATTTATATTAACGGTTTTTGTTGCCCAAGGAGTGGCAGATTTACTGTCGGTATGTTCATTAAGTAAAGTAATTTTTTTACTCGGGTCATCTATATCTACTAAGTATGCGTAAACATCATAAGCATCTCCGCCTCCTTCAGCACGCCATGCAAATGACACTGAACTTGAGGTCCCAAGCGTAACGTAGGAATTGCTGAAAAGGTATGGTCCTCTAACGGTTGCGTATCCTGACGAAGAAGTTAAGTTGGCGCTAGTTAACCTGACTGCCTTCGAGCCACTATTAACTTGAGTTGTGGTAATACCTCCTGACAGGGTTCCGGCATTTGCAAGTGGATCCGTGTCATTTAAATTCCCGTTAGCATTATTAATGTGATAGGTATTATCAACCGGAGTTGGTTTCTCATCTATAAGGTCACTCCCATTTAGAAATACTCTTTCAGCTTCCACTGTCCAGCCCTCTAAGTCATTAGCCGATTCAAAATTACCATTTGTAAAGGAGGGTTCCTCAATATTTATTCTAAGCTTCTTACCATTTGATCCATCTAGTATACCATCTAATGTAGCTATATGATCCGCAGTAGTTCCATTTCCAAGATACACTTTGCTACCGACCACAGACACTCTATCTGTAACTGTTGATGCCGTTGCGACCGTTCTCAGCTTAGTCGTCTCATTGTTCAACTCAGCGTCATTTAATGACAAATCTATGTGTGATCCAGAGAAAAATGCTTTTCCATTTGATGGTACTTGGCTGTCTCCTAAATCTATCAATCTATTAGTATTTGTTGAAACATCTTTGTATATAAAGTTTTCGTTATCTGTTCCATTAAAAGTATCTATGCTCAAATCGGTACTGAATTTCAATGAGCTTTGTGAGTATAGACCCAAGTTTTTCGTATTTATATTACTTAAATCCAAGGATATTTCTCCAGCTCTTTCTGTGCCTATATATGTGTTTATTTGCTTAATAGAACTATTTATTAACCTAGTGTCATTAAAGCCTATTCCGTTAGCGATATTATCTATTTCATCAATAATATTTTGGATTTCATTATTGAGGGCAATTCGATCGGCATCTTTGTAAATCTTATTAGTGGATTGTACTGCTAGTTCGTTCGCCCTTAATAGCATTTTATTTATATTATTATAGCCTTGGTCGGCCATTTGAGCCATAGACATCATGTCTGTTACGCTTCGGACAGCAGCTTTAGTACTTAACACTTTTGCTTTCAAGTTATTTACTTTATAAATGTTACCGGCATCATCTGCGCCGGTTATCAGCCTCTTTCCATTGGAAATTTTTTCCATTAGGTCGGCAGACTGATTTTGCTGCTTGTTCGTAATATTTGAAGCGTTTAAAGCATTACCACCAGGAAAAATTGATGTCATTCAATTAACTTTTAATAATAAAAGAATAACCTCAATCAATAATCATGCCAAAACGTACTTGTTCAACCAGAATTACTTATTAGTAGGGCTATGTGAAGCGCTTTCCTAATCTATATCAAAACGATCCAAGTTCATAACCTTCGTCCAGGCAGAAATAAAGTCAGTAACAAACTTTGTTTCGTTGTCATCACTTGCGTAAACCTCTGCAATAGCTCTTAGTTCGGAGTTTGAAGCAAACATTAGGTCAACTCTGCTGAAAGATACTGTCTTATCACTTTTCGCTAGCTCAAATGAATTTATTCCATTGGGTATTAGATCTGTGTTGATGTCCAAAAGTGAAACGAAGAAATCATTGCTCAGCTTATTCTGATCGTTAGTAACCAAGCCTGCCCCAGTTGCACTTATGCCCAGAGACCGTAAGCCACCAATTAATACCGTCATTTCTGGTGCTGATAAATTTAGCATATAAGATTTATCAAGTAGCAGTTCTTCGGGTGACGTTGTATACCCGTCTTTCATATAATTACGAAAGCCGTCTGCAATTGGTTCAAGAACGTCAAACGACTCAATGTCTGTTTGTTCCTGTGTTGCATCTCCTCGACCTGGGGTAAAGTCTAACGATACGCCTGATGCTTGCTCTATGCCTATATTCCCTCCCAGAACAATAACGTCTGCTATAGACGCACCCGTTTTAGAGGATATTTTTGTATAGGAAGCAAGAATGTCTTCTACCTCATTTGGTTTGTTGACTTCCCAATTCTTTTGAGGCAGTAATCTTATCCTTGAACCATTGGCTCCGCCCCTTTTATCTGTATCTCGATAAGTAGACGCACTCGCCCACGCAGTTTCGACTAACTGTGTAACACTAAGATCAAGTCCTTCGATCATTTTTTTAACATTTTCTATATTATATGATGTTGATCCGCTCGGAATGGGGTCTTGCCAAATTAAATCCTCACTTGGAACTTCGGGTCCAATATATCTACTTTTCGGTCCGAGATCTCTATGGAGCAATTTAAACCAAGCTCTAGCGAACTTATCGGCAAACTCTTCAGGATTTTTGTGAAACCTCTCAGATATCTTGAAATACTCTGGATCTTCTCTCATTGCCATGTCTGCTGTGGTCATCATCGTCGGCACTCGAATTGATGGATCCTCTACATCTGGTGCCATGTCCTCTTCTCTCTGATTTTTAGCTTTCCACATGTACGCCCCTGCTGGACTTTTTGTGAGTTCCCATTCGTACCCTAGTAATAAATCAAAGTAACCGTTGTCCCACTGAATTGGGTTCGCGGTCCAAGCCCCTTCAATACCACTTGTGATCGTATCTCTTCCTAAACCTTTTCCAAACGCGTTCTTCCAACCCAATCCCATTTGCTCTATTGGCGCGCCTTCCGGCTCTGAACCTACCAGATTTGCATCTCCTGCTCCATGCGCTTTGCCAAAGGTATGGCCTCCAGCCGTCAGCGCAACGGTTTCTTCATCATTCATTGCCATCCGGGCAAAGGTTTCTCTTATATCTTTAGCACTGGCTAAGGGGTCTGGATTGCCGTCAGGACCTTCCGGATTGACGTAAATTAACCCCATCTGGACAGCCGCTAAGGGGCTTTCTAATTCTCTTTCCCCAGTGTACCTTCCATTTTCCAGCCACTCTTGCTCGATGCCCCAATAAATATCCTCTTCTGGAGCCCAAATGTCTTCTCTTCCTCCACTAAACCCAAAAGTTTTTCCACCCATCGACTCTATGGCTACATTTCCAGTAAGTATAAATAAGTCTGCCCAGCTTATTTTGTTGCCATATTTCTTTTTGATAGGCCATAATAATCGTCTCGCCTTATCTAGATTTCCGTTGTCTGGCCAGCTGTTTAAGGGAGCAAATCTTTGAGCACCAGTGCCTCCGCCACCTCTACCATCTCCTGTTCTGTAGGTTCCAGCGGCATGCCATGTCATCCGGATGAAAAATGGTCCATAGTGACCATAATCTGCTGGCCACCAATCTTGCGATTCTGTCATTAAAGCATGAAGGTCCGATTTCAGACCTTTATAATCAAGTTTTTGAAACTCCGATCTATAGTTAAAGCTTGAATCCATGGGATTACCGCTCTTTCCACTTTGTCGAAGTATTCCAGTATTTAACTGGTTCGGCCACCAGTCTCTGTTAGTGGTTCCTGCATCTTTTTGTGCTGTTGTTATTGCCCCATGGACTACAGGGCATTTACTTGATCCATCCATTTTAAACCCCAATGTTAGCAGTCATCAAAGATGGCAAAATTTAACGCCTTAGTCAACAATATATGAACGCTAATCAAATATTTGCGACACTTTGTCTAGATCTTTAATTCATTTAGATTTTATAATTTCTGGAGGATCAAAAGCCCTGATTTTTGGGGGTTCCTTTTTGAACTGTTCAATCTCTACTAGGGAAGTATGCGATGAAGGGCCTTGAGCGAGATTCGATGTCCCTTTGTCCAAAGTTAATACATTCGGATTGCCATGAATACAACTTATATCATCATTTTTCGAGGGATCTAACCAGGCTCCAGTCGGAATATTCACAACACCCAGCATAATATTCTCTGAAATTTTCACTACTGCGAGGCAGGAGCCTCTGTCATTAAAAACTTTCACCAGCATTTTATCTGATAAACCTCTAGCGTTTGCATCGCGCCTATTCACCTCAATTATTGCTCTCCCATCTGATTTTTCATTGTCTGCAACTTCACCGTTATCTAATTGCGAATGAAGTTTAAATATAGGTTGATTTGATAGAAGATGCAGTTTGTACTTTGACGTATTGCCTAGATACTCTTTATCTCCATACCATTTGGGATGACCAACACAATCTGAATATTGAAAGCTATCTATTTGCTCAGAGAATAGTTCAATTTTCCCACTTGGCGTGGCTAGGGGGTATTTTTCTGGATATTGTATGAATTCTTTTAGTAAAATTTGTTGTTCGATTGGTTCTGGATGTTTATACCATCCCTTAGCTTTAAAAGCATCAAAATCTGGAAACTTATGGTTATTTTCTTGTAAAGCGTTACTCTCATCGTAGATCCACCTAATCCATTCCTTTTCGGTCTTATTTTCGGTATACTCTTTTTTGAGATCAAATTTTTCTGCGAGACCTGAGAAAATTTCAAAGTCCGACTTGCTCTTTCCAATTGGATCGATAACCTTCGACATAAAGATCATGTATGGGTCTCTTGGCGCAAGTGCTATATCTTCTCTCTCTAATGTTGTTGTAACCGGTAAAACAATGTCGCTATGTTTTGCCAAAGCATTCCAACACCATTCATTTGAAATAACGGTTTCAGGCAGTTGCCACGCTTTAATCATCCTATTTAAATCTTGGTGATGGTGAAAGGGGTTGCCTCCTGCCCAGTAAATTAATTTGATGTCTGGATAAGTTAGTTTTGATCCATTGTAATCAAAGCTGGCCCCAGGATTTTCTAGCATCTCTGAAATCCTTGCAACAGGAATGAATTTCTTTACGTTGTTTTTTCCTTGGGGTAACGAAACCGCTGGTATTTTTTTGTAGTGGTTACCGATGCTATTCATTGCACTATAACCAAACCCTATTCCCCCACCTGGTTTTCCAATGTCGCCAATGATACTAGCTAGAGCAATTGCTGCCCAGTACGGTTGTTCACCATAAGATTGTCTAGTTAGTGACCAACTTACTGAAATCATTGTTCTTTTGGAGCCTTTTATCTTGTTAATGAGCTCAAAAATAGCCTCTCTACTTATCCCAGTAATTTTCGATGCCCAATTTGCGTCTTTTACAACCCCGTCAGTACGTCCATTTAAATACGAAATAAACTTCTCAAATCCCACAGTGTATTTTTCTATGAAATTTCTATTCGTTGCCCCGGCTTTATTAATTTCGTAACAAAGTGATAAAATAAGAGCAACGTCAGTATTTGGCTTTAATGGGAGCCATTCTACATTGCTAGTTGTTTCAAGGTCGGATTTTAGTGGACTCAAGTTTATAAATTTTACACCGTTCGCTGACGCTTTATTTAAATACCCTCTTTGGTTATGTGAACCAACCCCGCCCTGATTTATTTGACCATTTTTAAGGGGAATACCGCCAAACGCCAAGAGTAAAGAGGTGTGATCTGCAATCGATTCCCAACTAGTAGTATCAAAAAGGAAGTCATAAAAATTTCCTAAAACATGAGGAATTATTACTTCAGCAGCCGCATAACTGTAGGTATTTTTAGAATAAGTATACCCCCCTATAAGGTTCAAAAATCTCCTTAGATGGCTCTGAGCATGGTGAAATCGACCGGCGCTTGCCCAGCCATATGAACCCGCATAAATACTTTCGTTCCCATGTGTAGAAACTACCCGTTTAATTTCCTTACTAACTAATTCAAACGCATCTTCCCAAGATACCTCTACAAATTGATCCTCTCCTCGTTTAATATTTTTTCGCTTTTTATTAGAATCCAGCCACCCTTTTCTAACTGTTGGCTTGTGTATACGCGAACCATCCACTACAGCGGATTCAATTCCCCTTCCAATATCCGAAGGGTTCTTGTCTTGCTCAAAAGGAAGTAATTTAAAATTCTTCCCTGTGTCGTTTCTTACTTTGTAAGTTCCCCAATGTGCTGCGGTTAATTTCATCTTTTCTATTTCTCAATTTCTCTAGCTTTAAGGCTTTATAATAACAGGTATTTATCTGTTTAAATATCATTTTTCCTTCTGTACTAATAACTTCTTATTATGAGAAATGAAGAAGGCACCTAGAAAAAGCTTAATAAAGAATCGTTGCTACCTTTCACTAGTTTGCTAAAGTTATTTAAAAGCGCTTAAGACGCTTATCCAAAAGGCATTATCGAGTAAAATAGTAAAGGGTGAAATCTATGAATGTTAGATCAAAATTTTCAGACATTGATTTTTTAACAAAGCCAGCTGGTTCCGGGACTATTATATCTTCCGAATTAACCTTTAAAGGTCGTATAACTTCACCGAGTACAATATCTGTGTCAGGATGTGTAAATGGAGAACTCAATTCATCGGAGATTGTGATTGAAAAAGAAGGGATAGTCAAAGGAGCTGTATTTGCCGAGCATTTAATAATAATTGGAAGCCTTGAAGGCGAAGTCACGGCGAACAAAATAACCATAGCATCTACCGGTAACGTTAAGGGCAATTTATCATACAAAAGAGTAACAATAGACGATGGTGCTTTTTTAGATGTGAGTTTTCACAAAATTTAATTTTTAATAAATAACCTAGAATGCTAAGAACTTTTATCGCAATTATCTTATCTGTTTTAGTTTCTCAGACATCTGCTGAGAGTTTTTCCAATAGCATTCCAAAGGTCTTAAGCTGTGTTAAGGGCGATGCTGACGACTTTACCCTGCATTTGGTTACTTTAATAGAACAAAATGATGAGGGAACTGGAGAAGCGTTTGTCAACAATAGATTTTTCAAACTTGTATTAGATGATGGAATCTGGCTTGGCACAGGTAAAAAAGGAACTGAATTCTTAATTCTTCAAGATGATAAAATAAAGATCATAACAGGAAAAACAACTTGGGAGGGGGTTTGTTTTAGGTCAGACGATGCGCTCACTCCCCTTGTAAAGACGGTCTCGCAACCTCTAAGTCTAAAGATTGAAAATTTGACGAAGGAATTGCATAAGCTAAAGTCAGAACTTGCTTTGATTGAAATAGAAAATTCGAGACTCATTGATAAAATAGAGGACAATATTTCGGATAAACAAACCTATCAAGACAAAGTTGAGATATTTTTAGAGAATGGCATGACATCTAACGCAATAGTAGCCAAAATAAACTCTACAAAAAATTTAACCGGTAACATTGACTTCGTTCCTGAAGAAGGATCTCTTGCTACAGGGAAAATGTTCTTTAAAATTGGTCAGGATAGAGAAAAGGTATTATCAAAGATTATGCTTTTGCAAAGAGCAAATATAGGCAGAGCTTGGTTAATGAGATCTAGAAACACTATATTGAAAAGTCCAAGAGAGTTGCTAATTTTAGCTTCGATCCTAGAAAAAGAAACTGTTAACGACTCTGAAAAACAGCTTATTTCATCTGTTTTTCATAATAGATTATCAAAGGGAATGAAATTACAGGCTGATCCTACAGTATTATACGGGCTGACAATGGGAAAGGATGTAATTGCTAGAAGTCCAACTAAAGCGGAGATAAAAGAAAAGAACCCTTATAATACATATTTTGTAAAAGGTTTACCCATTGCTCCAATAAGTAATCCCTCGGTAGCATCTTTATTTGCCGCTGCAAGACCATCTCAAACAGAATTTCTGTTCTTTGTATCAAATGGAAATGGGGGCCATAGATTCTCTAAGACATATGATGGTCACAAAAAGGGAATTGAAATTTTACTTACTAGAAAGAGAGAACAACGAAAATCGACAAAATCAGGAGCAATGACCTATATTAAGTTACCTCCTAGCAAACCTGTTTTGTTAAAATGACTCAGGTATTGGACCTTAAATAACCTCTTAAATAGTCCTTAAGAATCCTGATTCTTCCTTCTTCAATATACCTTGCGTTTGATATGGGAAAAATTGTTTCTGGCAATTGTCGATCGAGCTCAGTCATGAACTTATTTAAAGTTGACTGGACGTGTAGAGACAAAGGAATACTTTCTTTCAATAATACCTTAACTATTTTTCTTATTATATCTCTAAAAAGATCATTCTGTCTTACGGGTTCTAAAACGTTTTTTGCGCTACCCAAAGCTTTTAAAACATCACAAAAAGCACTCACATCAGAGACACCCTCTCTATTTAAAATATCTGAAATAAAAGAAAAGGTCCTTTTGTCGTTAGTTTCAATAATCCTTTCAATCTTTTCAGATAGGGTTTTGGCGTTTTCTTGAAAGCTAAAACTCTCAGCCGAATTTTTTTTTGACAACAGCTTTTGAAGACGCGCCTGTTGAATGGCTAATTCTCTTGTTATCTCAAACTTAGCCTCCGTAGAAAACCTAAAAGAAGCTCCAAAGCACAGCTCTAGTTTGTCCCAACATAGTATGGTATCTACCGTTCCGATAGCATCAATACCAAGATTTAATTTTCTTCTATTTGAGGTTTCCTGATCTCTCATCTGCCCGCGCTCTATACCATCTCTGTGGTTTGCGAACATGATATCATGCGAAGTATTATAATGCTAGTAAATTTTAATTTTCCCAGATAGAGATTATAACTTCTGCAATTCCTTTATGACCGCCCAAAAATGAAGGTCTGAAATCGCACAGCCTAGCCTTAACTTTTTTTCCTGAATTAATCTTTTCTGTAAGCTCCCTTGAGCTATTCTCGCACAGTTCGCCAAGTTTAATCTCATTGCTCTTAGTTTTAAAGATATGAGTTTCTGCTGACGTCACGATAATCTTGTTATCTGAATCCACTGATAGGTTTACCCACTGTCCAAAGCATTCACGTAGTTTTTCGAGATTATCAGTTACTGAATTTAAGTTGGCTTCTCTGGTTCTATGCATATCTCTAACCCTTACTTTTCGCCTCAAGGGAGCAAGATTGATGCCAATAAAGAAGAGAAAGCTATGTTTTAACGGATATTAGTATTTCATCTTGATTATTTATGAAAGATACATCGGACGAACTTTTATTAGAAAGTTTTAAATTCAAAAAATCGATTGCATCTTTGTTATCTTCGTTTCCATCTGTGAGCTTTATAAATTGAAATTCAACCGAGTTAACATAATTGTTGATGGTAATTTCACTTTTCGTTAGGCTACAAATTAGATAGGTTTTTATAGACTCTAGCCAGGTAAATGAATTAGCAAATACCTCTTTCGCTTGGTTATCTTTATTCTTTAAGGTAATTTTACATCTATAATGTTTTGTGTGTGGTCGAAAAGAAAGTTTTTGTTTGTTTGGATAAATAGAGTTCAGGTCATCTTCATAAAAGTTTTTATGTTCTCCTAGTACAGGTGGCGCTAAATTCAATGTATTAAATCCCCTAAATTTAACTGGGTTTCCTGCAACTTTCCAATTTTTCTTTTCTCCAAAAGGGTGCTTTATTTCCCATATCATGTTTCTACTTTTTACATGTTCATCTTCAAAGATTTCTCTAACGTTATTTACTGGGCCAAAAGGAACTTTCCCACCGAGTAAACTTATTAATTCTTTTTTGCTAAATCTTTTCGCCCACTTATTAATTTGTGTGTTTAATTCATCTCTATTTTGTGCTCTTAAAGCAATGTCGCCATATTTTGAATCATTTAGAAGATCATCAAATCCAATAATTTTTTTAAGCACATTCCAATAGGAATTTTCTACAATTCCTATAGCAATAAATCCATCTTTTGCCTTAAAAATTCCAAATGGAGCCAACAATGGGTGGTTATTACCATCTGGTTTAGGAACAACATTATTAAAGTCATATTGATAAATTGCCCTTTCGCACATGCTTAAAATTGCATCATACATAGCAACTTCGACAAATTGAGCTTTGCCAGTATCTCTTGACTTTAAGATTGAAGCCAGAAGTCCAAAGGATAGCAAAGAGCCTGAAAAAATATCTGCTACACCTGGGCCAACTTTGAGAGGGGCTTTTTCATCATATCCAGTCAAACTAATTAAACCTCCCATCGCTTGGGCTACTACATCGTATGAAGGCCATTCTTTGTAGGGGCTTTCTCCAAAAATCTTTGAGCCAAAACCACTAATTGAACCGTAAACAATTTTTGAGTTTATTTTTGATACTTCTTCGAATGAAAGTCCCAGCCTGTTCATAACTCCCGGTCGAAAGTTCTCAACTAACACATCGCATCTTTTAATTAGTTCTTTTAGGAAAAAAATATCATCTTTATTTTTCAAATTGAGACTAATACTTTTTTTATTTCTGTTTAAACTGACAAAATAGCCGGACCAGCGTTTTTCTATGTCATTTTCTTTAAAAGGCCCACTACGTCTGCTTGAGTCTCCCTCAGCGCTTTCTATCTTGATAACTTCGGCCCCATGATCAGCGAGCAGCATGGTGGAATAGGGACCAGACAACATTCTGCTAAGATCTAGGACTCTTATCCCCTCTAAGATCCCCGGATTTTGTGATTGATTTTTATATTCCATTCAGGATTTCGAAGTAATTGATGATATGGACAATCACATGAGTATGGTTTATGAACAACAAATATCTCGTTTTTTAAAAATCTATCAGAGAAGTCCCAAAAAGTGAGATATTAAGTTATGACTTGGCCTCTCTGTTTAAATAAGGCAATGTTTCCGCCCCTTGAGGAACAGAAGTGAGATTTGGAGAAGAGTCGACGGCATCAGAGCAAGACTCCACGTAATCCACTTCTTCAGATTTTCTTTGATAGCTGTCTAGTTCGTACAAGTCTCTTTTGTTAACTTCTTCAAGAATTTTAACAGACAATAATTTTAATTCTATTACATGTCTTTGGAAATTTAAAAAGGTTTTGTCAGCTCTAAAATCATTATCATTTCTCTTGCTTAGCTCTTTCTTGTTTCGCAAAGTGCTTTCGGCTGATTGTCTTTCAAGCTTTTTGTTTACGGACTCAATTATTGATGCTGAGGGTATGATAGATTTGTATAATGTTAATATTGTTTCGTCAGAAAGTTCGTTTAGTTCTTTTTCAAGCATTGTAAACCACCATTTGTTTTGCAGAATTTAACTCTGCCATTAATAACGTCTTATGGTGCTCGAAAGTTAGCCTCAGATCTCTTTTTTTTCTTCATTTTATACATTTTTTTTGTTTTATATCAACACAATTTAGTTTTTATTCAAAAATTCTTGCAACTTGTTTGTTATAAGTTATAAAGCGCACTTTTGATGGATAGATCCTATTATAGTTAAGGAACAAAACAATTTTTAAAAAATTTTATTATTTTGCTATAAAAAAAATTAAAATGTGCTAAAAAATAAGTAGAAACTGTAAGGATCCGCTTGGAGGGGTAATGCGTAAAAACTTATTTTTGAAAATAACATTAGTAGCTTTAGTGTTGCTTGGGCTTTCATTAAGGTCTGCAGTATCTGCTGGGGGCTCTGATGAAGAAGTATTTCCTCCCAAAACATTGGAGAAATTGAAAAAAAATTATACAACCCAGCAAAAGAAAAGCACTAGTAGCGATTTGGATAGTGATGGTGGGATTGAAAAAAAATCAATAGCAAACAAAACCAAGAATGCTGCTACAGATAGCAACAACTCTACTTCGAGTAAAAATGTCTCCCAAAAAAGAGATACCAGTAGTGATGTATTGGAGGATGAACCTCTAATAGCAGACCTCACATCGATTATTGATAAGGATGGCATTGGAGAAGTAAATGTCGTTTGGAAAATATCTAACGATGGAAATTCTTACAGGAATATTCCCGGTGCTACAAATCAATCTTTTACCCCTAGGCAAGAACATGTCGGTAAGACTCTAAGGGTTGTTTTAACTTATTTAGATGGCCAAGGTAACCTTGAAACTTTAACATCCGCTCCCACAACTCCTGTTATAAACGTTAACGATAAGCCAACTGGAGTGGTAAGGCTTACTGGTGAAAGTGCTGAAGATAGTGCGCTAATACTAGATGTTTCTGACGTCTATGACGAAGATGGGATGGGGCCTTTTAATTTTACTTGGCAAAGAACATCTCCGAACACCGGATGGGAAAATTATACCGAAGATGACACAGAAGTTTTAAATCTAAGGCAGGAACATGTTTCCTATACTTATCGGGTAAGGGTAGAATACATTGATGGTTTTGATAATAGAGAAATTATTTATTCTAATGAAAGTGAAGCAGTAAGAAATGTCGATGATCCTGTTCTTGGTGATGTTGTTATCCTAGGTGAAGAGAAAGAGGGAGAAGTGTTGGAGGCCAGGACTGACTCATTATCTGATGACGACGGAATAGCGTCAATAGATGTTGCTTGGGAACGAAGTAGAGATG
>CABZEG010000003.1 GCA_902524655.1 uncultured Alphaproteobacteria bacterium
TTTGAAAACCTTAGGGAATCTATTGAAAAATTGGCGTTAAACGATTCCTCATTCACCTTTGAGATCGAAACTTCATTAGCACTAGGGTTTGGTTTTCGATGTGGTTTTCTCGGATTGCTACACCTCGAGGTAATAAGAGACCGAATAGAGCGTGAGTTTAATATTGATTTAATCACTACTGCCCCAAGCGTCGTTTACAGTGTTGAGACTACTGACAATCAATTACTCAATATTCACAATCCCGCAGACCTTCCAGATGCCTCCAAAATCACATGTATAAAGGAGCCCCGGATTAAGGCAACAATTTTAGTTCCAGATGAATATCTGGGAGATGTACTGAAACTTTGTCAGGAAAGACGAGGCATCCAGAAAGACTTAACCTATGTTGGTAGTCGTGCCATGACTGTATATGACTTACCTCTTAATGAAGTAGTTTTTGATTTTTATGACAAACTAAAGTCGGTAACAAAAGGATATGCAAGCTTTGACTACCAAATTGAGGGCTATCAAGAGGATAATTTAGTGAAGATGCAAATTCTTGTTAATGACGAACCCGTTGATGCTCTTTCAATGATGGTGCATAGATCCAAGGCAGAGAGTCGTGGACGTAGTTTGTGTGAGAAGCTTAAGGGGCTAATTCCACAACACTTATTCAAGGTCCCTATCCAAGCGGCCATCGGAGGCAGAGTAATAGCGCGAGAAACAATATCCGCTCTCAGAAAGGATGTTACTGCTAAATGTTATGGAGGTGATATTACGAGAAAAAGAAAGCTTCTTGAGAAACAAAAGGCTGGTAAAAAGAAAATGCGTCAATTTGGACGGGTGGAAATCCCCCAACAGGCTTTCATAGATGCGCTAAAAATGTCCGATTGACCTTATCACGCAGGATGAGGGTGAATGTGATAGGTTTTCTTCTTACACAAGTATATGTTACCAACATATCCTGTCGTAGTGTTATTTTCAAACCACTCAACCAAAGAAACAGAGTTACCGCCCATAATTAAAGCCCTATTTTTTAGTTCCATCATAACACTGCGATAGTCTTGAGTTTGTCCAAAACTGAGTTTCATGACTTTAGTGCATAAGCTGTTCATCCTCAGATTTAAATCTGGATGAACAGACACGTGACCTACTCCTTGTGCAGGTATCGCCCCTTGGGATGCCTTCCCTGAAGCACTATTTCCTTTGGCATTGGTTACATTGGACAACTGAGGATTATAGGCACACCCCAAAATGAATAAAAAGACAAAAACTACAGCTATTCTCATAATAATTTCTCCTTGGAAATTTTAATAACGACAAACAGAAAAATTTTTTAATAATTTATTTAAAGAAATAGATCTCAGATATATCAATGTTTGCTTCATGGTCACGACCATATGCGACTATTCCTATGCTTTTAATAGATGAGCTTTTTATCTTTTTTCTAAGAAAGCTACTTGAAGGTTGAAATTCCTTAAGATTTAATTTAATGACTTTCCAGTTTTTTGAAGTCTTAAAAGATGCATTGTAAAATTGCCATGGTAGTAATGTTGAGGTTGTTCTGATAAATACGTAATATACCTCACCATTTCCTCTAACCTTAAGCGAAATGCCCTTGATATCATTATCAAGATATTTAGTTAAACTATGTCTAATTTGTATAAATCCGCCGTTATTAGCTGTTGAAACTCTCCCTTCAAGCCGTACAAAATTATCTAAACCGCTTTTTCCAAAAAATGCCTTTCCACTTGATACACCACCCATTACACCATCAGTAAAAAATGACCAATTCCTACTTTTATTGGGATCAAAGGTCTCGAATGGTTTTTCTGACGCCATACCTAAATTTACCTCAAACGTAGCCATAATCAAAAATTTGCATGCTAATAGAAGATATCTATTCCTTCGTGACATATTTCAATACTTCTATTAACTGTTGGTTGTTTTGAACCACGGCCAATGCTGCCGCATCTATCTCCTTAAGTGCATGTTGATGATCATCATCATGCATAATGATTAGTGATTTTCCTTTTGCAGCAGAATATCCTGCGTCGAAAGCTGCATTCCACTGTTTATACTTTTCTCCAAATTTTACTACTATAAGATCCGCACTTTCAATATTTCTTCTTATTCTTATAGAGTTAATTTTCGCACCTTTATGGTCATGCCAGAACTTTTTATCCTCACTTCCTAGTATATCAGCTCCAGTGTTATCAGAGAGATCATGATTAGTCTCAGGTGCCAAAAACTCTACCTTAAGGTTAGCTTCATTTGCTGCTAATCTTAGCTCATCTCTCCAATTTGTATGAATTTCTCCTGATAAATAAATTCTCCAGCTCATAAATCTTCCCAAAAAATTTGTTGTCAAACATTACATCTCTGATTAATAAACACTTACAAAAATGTTAATAATTCGTGTGAGGAAAACATAATGGAAAAAAGAAATCTTGGCAATACAGGAACAAAGGTTGGTGCACTTGGTATAGGTGCGATGTCCTTTTCTGACTTTTATGGTCCCACAAATACACAAGAAAGCCACGCAATTTTAAAAATGGCTCTAGATAACGGAATAGATCACATTGACACTGCAAAAGTTTATGGAATGGGCCTATCTGAGGAGAGAATAGGCCAGTTTTTAAATACCTTGAACCCAAAAGATAGGCAATTTTTCAAAATAGCTACAAAGGGTGGTATAGACAGGAAAAATTTTGATGATAAAGGCACCGTGGTTTTTGATAATTCAAAAGAATTTTTAACTGAAGAATTACATAATTCGCTTAGACGACTTGGGGTCGATTGCGTTGAACTTTATTATGTCCATCGAAGAGAAGCAGATAGACCAATTGAAGAAGTAACAGAAACTTTAGTTGAGTTTATAAAAGATGGAAAAATCAAGCAATTTGGTTTTTCAGAAATTGCTCCAACTTCATTGGAAAAAGCGGCATCAATTCATCCCGTCGGTGCTGTACAGTCGGAATATTCTTTAAGCACACGATATCCAGAACTAGGTCTCGTACAAAGAACAAAAAGTCTAGGTACATCGCTCGTGGCATTTAGCCCCATCGGAAGAAGCCTCTTAACAGATAAGCCACATAATTCGGAAACGGTTGAAAAAATGGAGTTTCTTAAAGCAAATCCTCGGTTTATGGAGCCAAATCTTTCTAGTAATATACAAGCCACTCAAAAGTTTCGTGAATATGCTGCGGATCTTGGGTGTAAAGCTTCAGGTCTTGCGATTGCTTGGCTTCTAAAGGTGGATGCACATGTTCTCCCTATACCTGGAACGAGGTCAGTAACTCATCTAAAAGAAATGATAGATGGTTGTGAGCTGGATCTTACAGACAGTAATATGAGAGATATTGAAAATATATTACCTGTCGGATGGGCACATGGAGATCGTTACTCAACTGGCCAGTGGTTTGGACCCGAAAAATACTGTTAGGCTGTCTTTCTTATAACCGTCTTGGCTGTCCCAAAAAATAGTAGCGAACTCACTATAAGAATATTTACTAAGTTCCACATTATCCCATTTAGAATAGCAAGCTGATAAGAGTTAGTCGCATCAAAAATCACTCCAGAAATCCAGCCTCCAAAAGCCATGCCGATGACTGTTGCCATTATAACGATCCCTACACGTGCTCCTGCCTCTTGCGGTGGCATGTATTCCCTTACAATAATTGCATAACTTGGAACTATACCACCTTGGGATAAACCAAATATCAAGCTCACTATATAAAGAGAACTCATCTCAGTTGTGGGGTAGTATAAAACTAATCCAATACATTGAAGTGATGAGCCTAATAGTAAAGTTTTTACGCCCCCAATAAAATCAACCAAAATACCTGATATTAGTCTTGATATTACACCCCCCAACAGCATTAAAGATAACATTTCCGCTCCAACTTGTGAGCCATAACCAAGGTCGACACACATTGTAACCAAGTGAATTTGTGGCATTGACATAGCGACACAACAGCAAATCCCGCCGATGCTAAGAATTATTTGAAGCGTCAAAGGTTTAAAACGGGAAGAAGTTGACATTGCACTCGCTAGTTTTTCTTGCTCGTCACTAAATTTTTTATCCAAACGTCTACGTAGAAAAAATGATGCGGGTAAAATTATTATTATGCATGATAAGGCAAGTAAGAAATAAGATATTCTCCACCCATAATCACTTATTAAACCTCCAAGCAAAATAGGAAAAATAGCACCAGAAATATAGTTTCCACTTGCAGTAATTGCCACAGCGATACCGCGATACTTTTTAAACCAAAGAGAGATATCTGCTAATAAAGGGCCAAAACTTACCGCTGTTCCTATACCTATAAAAAGATGAAAAAATGCTAACAAAAGGAATGAACCAAAAATTGATGCACAAAGATAACCAAATGCATTTAATAGTGACGCCAAAATTATTGCTTTTGTTATGCCGAATCGATCTACGATCCGACCTAGAAATACATTTCCTAATGCAAAGCCAAGCATAGTTAATGTGTAGGGAATAGATAACGCCGACCTCGTTACCTGAAATTCCTCTCCAAGATTCGGCATAATAACCACGATGCCCCACATTCCGGCATTTCCGACTATAGCGATAAACAGAGTTATGGTTAGGCGCGTTAATGAATAAAAACTATCTGGATAATAAGGTGCTGTTGCTTTCAAAATGCTTCCTGTATATTAGTACAAAAACGGTGTTAAACAAATATCCTGCAGTAACACAAAACAATACATATTTTGTTATAGGTAATGTGTCAAAACTTTTATATAGTAGCCGGATGGTAGTTGGTTTTAGTTTAGTACATTGAAAATTGAGTCACGAAATCTTGATACCTTTGGCATCGCTGGCCTTTGTTTTTTCTCTTTAATTTCTGGGTATAATCAAGTTGTAATGAAAGTTGTTAATGATGGATTACAGCCTGTTTTTTGTGCTGGTTTAAGATCTTTATTTGCAGCTTTTCTTATATTGCTTTGGCTGTTTTTAACGAATAAAAGAATTAAAGTAGAGAAAAGCTTACTACCAGCTATCCTATTCTACGGTGTGATTTTTGGGGCTGAATTTATGTTCCTCTATATTGCTCTGGATCTGACATCTGTTATTAGAGTAACGATCATGTTCTATACAATGCCTATTTGGCTTGCGTTGATGAACCATTTTTTACTTGAAAATGATAAGTTATCCATGGGCAAAACAATTGGGCTCTTTGCGGCCATTATCGGGTTAATTATTTCAGTAAGCTCTTCAACAGCATCGGGTGGATTGAGAGCTTCTATTATTGGCGATCTGTGCGCGCTATTGGGTTCGATTGGCTGGGCCTACTTTGCGTTTTATTCAAAAAATTCTAGGGTTAGTGCAGAGTCACCTGATACTCTTATGTTTTATGCTTTCCTTGTATCTGCCCCAATGCTGATTATTCTTTCTATGTTCTATGGAGACTTTGTGAGAGATCTTACCCTGTTGCATTATGCCGGTTTCTCATTCCAAGTCTTATTTGCCTCGATAGGTTTTATATTCTGGGTCTGGCTTTTCAAGCGCTATTCTGCAACTACCGTAGCAAGCTTTTCTTTTCTAACCCCAATTATGGGTATCTTTTTTGGTTGGTTACTTTTATCGGAACAACTATCAAGCGCGTTATTTGCAGCAGGCCTTCTGGTGATAGGCGGTATTTATCTAGTTACACGGGCCGAGACAAAGTTAACCGGATAACAAGCTAACTACCTGTAAACCTGGGCCTTTCCTTATTAAGAAACGAATTCAGTCCATGGGGACCGTCATGAGTGTCCATTGTGCCAACGATATGTCGAGTCTCGTTGTCAAGTTGCGACTCTATCGGAGATGAGAACGATGATAAAAGCATTTTCTTCACTCCTCCGTAGGCCTTGGTCGGTCCGGATGCAAGTTGAATTGCTAACTCGTTCGCCTTTTTGGCTAAGTTATCGTGAGCCACTACATTTGTTACAAAGCCCCATTGCTTGGCTTCGTCTGCAGACAACATTCTATTAGTTAGAAAAAGCTCTTTGGCTCTTAGTAATCCAATATGTTTAGCCAAAAAATACGTTGATGATCCATCAGGAGTTAACCCTGAAGCGGTATACGCTGAGACGAATTTTGCTTTATCCGATGCCAAGATGTAGTCTCCTGAGAGAGCGAGAGAAAAGCCCCCGCCTGCAGCAGTTCCATTAATAGCCATAATAACCGGTGCATCCATATATTGAAAACGTATAATTGCATTATGAAGATCGGAAGCCACTCGACTAAGATGTTCGTCCTGTCTTCCTCCTGGAGGATTATCAAATTCCTTTAGGTCGCCCCCAGCGTTGAACATTTTACCATTTGCTGTAATAATCAGAGCACCCAAGTTTTTGTCTCTCGAGCACAAAACTGATATCTCAAATAATTCCTTAGCCATTTGCGCGTTCAATGCGTTCGCTTCATCAGGCCTATTCATCGTAAGTATTCCGACTCTATCTTTAATCTCAAAAGTAATTGTCTCAAATTGCATTATTGCCCCCTCTAAATAATTCAAAATTAGAACTTTAGTAATCATACAACATAAATATAATTTTTCCCTATAAGTATTTGACTTCCCTTGTTAAGATTTGTTGTGGAGGACTAAACTTTGGAATTTAGTGAAATTGTAAAAACTTTTACAACTGCGGTTGAAAATAACGATGGAGAAAAACTAGCCTCTTTGTTTACCGTTGATGGAATCTATGACGATTATATTTATGGTGAATTTAAGGGAAGAAGAAATATTGCAACGATGCTTCCAACCCATTTTCACAGAGATGCTAAAAATTTTTCCTGGGAAATGTACGACCTTATTAACAATGATAGAAAAGGGTACGCTAGATATCGTTTCTCTTTTACCTCGACACTGACCGGTTCTGAAAATCTAAAAGTAGCTGTACCCGGCATGGCTTATTTCCAATTTGATGGTAATCTAATTGAATATTATGGGGAGGTAGTAAATGGTGGAATACCCATGGCTCAATTAAATCTCCCAGCAGGAAAGATCAAACGCGTCTTCGAAAAATGGTCTGATAGAGCCCTAGTCTCAGATTCAGAACTAAAGAAGCTATATACCAAAGGAGAATAATTTTGACTATTAGAGCGAGACGAAGTTTTATTTTTACGCCTGGATTAAAACCTGAAATGTTTCCAAAAGCTCTGAAATGCGGTGTTGATATGGTTTGTGTAGAATTAGAGGATGGTATCGCACCTCATGACAAATCCGAGGCTAGGACGCGTGCCTTAAATATTTTTAAGGATGATAAGGGATTTAAAAACGTTGAGCGTATTCTTAGAATTAATAGTATTCGCACACAATTTGGTTTGAAGGACTTACAGGCTGTTTTGAAAAGCGAAAGCCCGCCTCCAGCTTTAATGCTCCCCAAAGTGATGGATGCTGAAGAAATTATCATAGTGGACGATCTATTATCAGAAGCAAATAAAGACTGTGACCTTCATCCTATTATAGAGACAAATAAAGGTTTAGAAAATGTCTTCAAAATTGCAGCCGCAAGTAAAAGAATAAAAACTTTATTTTTTGGACTTATTGATATGGCAGCAGAGCTTCGATGCAAATTAACGTGGGAAGATTTATTGTATGCACGTTCAAGAGTAGTACATGCTGCCGCAAAAGAAGGTCTTGACGCGATAGACGGACCTTATCTAGATCTCAGCGATAATGAGGGCCTTAAACGCTACTGTGAACAGGCACGCAACCTGGGCTTCACAGGGAAAGGCTCAATTAACCCAAAACAGGTTCCAATAATAAATAAAATATTTTCTCCTAATGATCAAGAAGTAAAAAAAGCAGAGCGTATACTAAGTATTTTTGAAGAAGCAAATACAGGTCTTGTAATGGTCGATGGAAAGTTAATCGAAAAACCTGTACTGAGACAAATGCAAAGAACAGTTGAGATTTCAAATAAATTAAAATCCCCCCAATCTAATGGATAGCTTTGAGAAAGAGATCAACTCAACGTTTCGGAAGTTGAATATACCTTTTGTTGACTATGGCATAACAAGTAGTGATTCTATTTCTCTTGAACGTATTTTCAGGAATCCCGAGTTTCCAAATTTATCTCAAAATAGAAACTCAATATTTCGCATGGCATCAATGACTAAGCCTCTAACTGCCTATATTACATTGGCTCTACTTGATGATTATAGAATTGACCTTCACGAAAGCGTTGGCACTTATCTTCCTGAAATCAATAATTTAAGAATTGCCTATAAAGGGGGAGATACAATTAAGTATAAAAAAAATAATGTGCCTATTTCTTTCCATCACCTATTAAGCTGTACCTCGGGAAATGCATATGAACATCACGATCCAATCATTTCAGAGTTATTGTTGAAAAAGGAAATTGCTCCCATGAAAATAGGTGACGATGCTTTTCTAAAAGCACCGTTAGTATTTACACCTGGTAGCCGATGGAGTTATGGCATCTCCTATGGCTGGCTTGGTAAAGCGATAGAAGCCATAAGTGGACTTAGCTTGGATGAAAATCTCAAAAAGTATCTATGTAATCCTCTTGGCTTAAATCAGACTTCTTTTGATCCAGAGCAGTCCAATGAAGAAATCCTGGCTCCAGTATATTTTAGGGAGTCGAAGGGTTCTTATTTAGACATTACACCAAAGATCACTTTGGGCTTTAACCCATTTCACTATGGTGGTGGTGGAATTACATCTACCTTAAGTGACTATTTAAAGATCCTTCAGTTTTTTTTGAAAGATATGAAGTCTAATGGAAAAGATTCCGTTGTTTCATCTATGTTAAGCAATCAAATAGGCAGTTTAACGATTTTACCTCTAAAAAGTTTCAATAAAAGCTTAGCGCTAGATTATGAAATTTATCCAAATATCGAAAAGTGCTGGGGCTATGGTCTTATTATAAACAAGGAACCAATACCGAAAAAACGCAAAGCGGGAAGTGGAAGCTGGGCCGGTGTGTTGAATACATATTTTTGGTTGGATCCTACAAACGATTTGGCCGGTGTCTTTTTGGCACAGATCTTACCCTGCTACTGTCCCAATCTTCTTAACGCGTTCGAGACGTTCGAAGAACTTGCTTATGAGCGTTTAATAAGGAACTAGTTGCTTGTTTTTTATTCTCTCGAAAATATTCAATTTTTTTTTAGACCCTTTCAATCTTTTAATAATTTCCTTTTTTCTTTTTTTACTTATCATCGCTAGAGCAAAAAAAAATAAGCTTAGAGGCACCTATTGGTTTGTGCTTTTTTGGAGCCTTCTTCTATATAAACCGATACCAGAATTTCTTGTGAAAAATCTTGAAGATAAATTTTCGTATAGAGAAGAAACCTTTCTTGAGTTAGAAGGCATAATTGTACTCGGAGGTAGCACGGGCTCCGGAAAAATCGCTAAAGAACGGAACGACATTTCTCTAGGGCCAGGCGCGGAAAGAGTTTTTAAGGGTTTACAATTTCTACAGCAGCAACCTCAAGGTACTGTTATTTTTACTGGCTTTTCCGGAAATCTTTTCCATGAAGTGCTATCAGAGGCAGAGATAATAGAAAAGCTAATCAAGGCGCTAAAAGTAGATTCCAAAAAAATACTCTTTGAGAGACGCTCTCGAAATACGTTCGAAAATGCCTTTTACACAGGAGAGATTATTGATAACCTCAAAATAAAAAAGTGGGGGATTGTGACCTCAGCCAACCATATGAAGAGGGCTATCGCCTCTTTTGAAAAACAGCACCCCGAAACAGTCTTCGAAGCGATACCAGTTGATTTTCAAACGGCAAACTCGATATACTGGAGTCCAAGAAATATGCAAGGTAGTATTAATCTTTGGCGTATCTATATACATGAAAGTGTAGGATACTGGATGTATAAGTTGACAAGGAAACTTTAATGAAATTGATGCAACTGGTTTATTGTTCCCAACCGTTTGGATATAGCTTGGAAATTCTGTCAGCAATATTAATTGCTTCTAGAGCAAACAACAGGAAACACGACATCACTGGCGCTTTAATCTGTCGTTCGGATATTTTTCTGCAGCTTCTTGAAGGACCTGAACAACAGGTAAAAAATACCTATGAGGCGATACAGAAGGATGACCGCCACATAAATGTCTATCACCTCTTCGATCAGTTTTGTGAAAAGCGTTTATTTCCTGCATGGGCTATGAAAGACGACCCGGTTAAAACGTGGATGTGGAGCCGGGAGGAGGTTTCAAGCGGAATTGTTAAAAGCTTGTCTAAAGCTGAGGTAGAAGAAGTTTTCGTTAAACTTTCCAGAGAAGCGAAAATTTTTAACTTTTAGACAATGTCTAAGTATATGAGTTACTTAAAGTATTTTATTACTTCTACCTGTTTTGTTCTGAGTTGTATTTTTTTGTTAATATTTTTACTTGAATTCTATGACCTAATAAATAGATGCTATAGTATCAATCGCTTTTCGGTTTCTGTTTTAAACTGTATACAAGTGTTTTATTATGAAATACTTAAAACTAGCTTTTTCGTAGTGGTATTGTTACTTCTGGCTATTTTGACAATGCAAAAACTTACAGTTCCTTTCAAATCGGGTGATTGATGACTGATGTCTTAAATTTAACTATTCCAATGTTTTCTTTAATTGGTATCGGCTACCTATTGAAAAAAATTCAGTTTATGTCGGAACTGGATGGTACTGTTTTATCAAAGTTTGCTTTTTATATTTTGCTACCCCCACTTATGTTCACAAGTATCCTTTCGGGCGATGCCAGTAAAAGCTTAAACTTAAATTTCATTCTTAGTTACGAGATTATAACAATATCGATCTTTGGTCTCACCTATCTTATTGGACTTTTTATAAAACTCAAGACCATGGAGAAAGCGATCTTCGGCTTAAATGCCGCCTACCCAAATTATGGTTATATAGGTGTCCCCTTATGCATTTTAGCGTTCGGCACAGAGGCTGCTATACCTTTAGCGTTGATCCTACTAGCTGATACTTTTATTTTGTTGAGCACTCTTATATTTTATAAATTAACAGAGAATAGAAAAACCAGCCTGAAAGAGTTGGGAAAAGAAGTAATTGAGCGCTTCGTTTACAACCCACTTATGATGTCTGTTATTGCAGCCTTTATATTTTCAACTGCAGACATAAAAATAATAACAGCTATTGACAGAACACTTTCGATTGTCGCCGCATCGGCCACTGCCGTCGCTTTAATTGCGCTTGGCGTCTCACTAAATGTAGGGTCAGTTAAAAATCAAAAGAGTGTTTTGTTCATTATAACATTAATAAAACTCGTAGTACATCCGATATTAATATTTACCATTTTCCAATTTCAAAGTGGTATTGATCCTATGTGGGTTAAAACAGCAATTGTTTGTGCCAGCTTACCGGTTGCCGCTAATGTTTTCGTTTTAGCAAATTATTACAAAACATTTTCTAATGAAAGTGCTGCTGCTATAACTATAACAACAATAGTTTCAAGCATAACAGTCACAGTTACGTTATTGTTGACCTTGTAATTCTTTTTTACGTTATTGAGTAAGTTCTTCCAATTCAAGCCAACGCTCTTCGTACTCTTCCAATTGCTCTTTCGCTAGTTTGAGTTCCTTGGTCATTTCGAGAAAGCCGTCGGGATCGCTTTTATAAAAATCTCCATTGGATAACTTTTCTGTGAGTGTATTAATCTCGGCTTCCTTATCTTCAATTTTCTTAGGAAGATTTTTCAATTCATATTCAAGCTTGTAGGTTAATTTCTTGGTTTCAGAATAATATTTTTTCGTTTCTACTTCTTTTACCTGCTTGATATTTTCCTTCTTCTTATCATTTTTTTTTGACGGGGACCTCTTTTGATTGAGATAATCAGAATACCCTCCGATACACTCTTCAATTTTTCCATCTCCCTCAAACGCCAATACTTTAGTTACCGTCTGATCTAAAAAGTCGCGGTCATGTGAAACCAATAATAATGTACCCTCATAATTGATAAGAATCTCTTCAAGCATATCCAGAGTTTCCATATCGAGATCATTTGTGGGTTCGTCAAGAATAAGACACGTTTTTGGATCTGCTAAAATCTTTGCAAGTTTTAAACGATTTTTTTGACCACCCGACAGTGTCCCCACTTTATCCAGCACGACGCTTGGATCAAACATAAAGTCTTTCAAATAACCATAGATATGGCGTGTCTTGCCACGAACATCAATAAAATCGCCTCCATTGGGCGCCATTACATCTTTTAATCGATCGTTTGATCTCAAATCACTTCTATTTTGATCAAAGTATGAAAACTCGATTGTTTTTTGGACTTTCACGCTTCCACGATCGGCTTCTAATTCCTTAAGAATAAGTTTTAAAAAGGTTGATTTCCCTGATCCATTTTTACCAATGATCCCAATACGATCCCCTCTCTTAATACGAATATTAAAACCATTGAGGATATTAATTGTTTCATCATCATTCTGAAATGATTTATGAACATTATAAAATTCACAAATGACTTTCGTATGATTATCGAGATCTTTAATGGGCTCATAACTGATTTTTTTGGTAGCACGACGATATGCCGACTCATCGGCCTTTAACTTATCTCTCATTTCACGTACCTGACTGAGGCGTCGCACATTTCTTTTTACACGTGCCTTTACACCGCGGGATGCCCACTCCACTTCTTGAGCTACGATTTGTTTTCTTTTTTGAAGTTCGCGCTCCTCTTGCTCTAAGAGCATTGTTGACCATTCATTAAAAAACTTAAACCCTTTGGGGCTGACTTTGAGTTTTCCTCTATCCAACCAAAATACCTTATTCGTTATATTTTCTAAAAAGCGTTTATCGTGGGAAATGCAGAGTATTGCTCCCTGATAATTGTTCAGATAACCCTCTAGCCAACTAATTGCTTCGAGGTCTAAATGGTTCGTTGGTTCATCAAGCAAAAGAATATCGGGCTCTTCAACAAAGGCTTTTGCCAAGCCTGCTCTTCGGAGCTGCCCTCCCGATAGCATTGTCATCGGTTTTTTTACATCTAATTCGAGTGCTTCGGCTGCAATATCCACTTTATATTGATAGAGCTCACGGTCTACTCCTTTGATGTTATTAAATATAAAATCGAATACCGTTTCTGTTTCATCTGGTTGAAAGTCTTGGACCAAATATCCTATTGTTGTTCCAGGATTTTCCCAGCGATCCCCTTCATCCAGTGACTTAACACCTGTTATAATGTTCATAATTGTTGATTTACCCGCACCATTTTTTCCAACGAGAGCAATGCGGCTACCCTGATGTATATTCAACGTAAGATCTTCAAATACAGGTATCTCTTTATATCGAACGAGCGCATCTTTTACAGAAAATATAAGTTGTGAAGACATTAATTTATTTAAAATAAATAGTGTTTTTGTGGCGCACCGGGGAGGATTCGAACCCCCGACCCCCTGATTCGTAGTCAGGTACTCTATCCAGCTGAGCTACCGGTGCATTTATTGCAAATTTAATGAGGAGTTACCGAATTGTAAATAAAATTTCTCCTTATTATTAATGGTTCAATTATTATAAATAGCTAATTGACAATAAAGCTCGTTTCTATTAAGCAATAAGGCTTGAAGGGAATTGAGTAATGAAAAGAACATATCAACCCAGTAATCGAGTTAGAAAGCGTCGCCACGGCTTTCGTCTGCGTTCAGCTACAAGTGCTGGCAGAAAGATACTTAACCGACGACGCGCACGCGGTAGAAAGACGTTATCCGCATAATATTCTAGTAGTCTTGACGACTGCAGGGAGTACTTATGGATATCCAGACAATCAAAAAGCGCCGGGACTTTCTTAAAGGTAATAATTCTCCTTATGCTGCTATGCCATCCGTGGTCGTTCAAAGCTACATGCGAACTGATGAAGTAGTGCAGACAGATGAAACCGTAATGATGGGAATTACATGTTCGAAAAAAGTCGGGAATGCTGTCAAACGGAACAGAGCAAAACGGCGATTAAGAGAGGCAGGAAAGATTGTACTTAAGGAAATCGGTATAAAAAAAACAAACTATATTTTCATTGCTCGAAAGGATACAACTATCAAAGTAAAATTTACCGATCTTTGTAGTGATATAGAATCCGGAATAAAGAGGATATACGGCCAGGAGAAAAGTAAATAGATGCTTATAAAAATTATTTCCTTTCCTATTCACATATATCGTCTTTTCATTAGCCCGTTAACTGGAAAGAATTGTCGCTTTGAGCCAACATGCTCTGAATACGCCTTAGCCGCCTTAAAAACCCATGGGGTTTTTTATGGATCCTTTCTGTCTATAAAGCGCATACTAAAATGTCATCCGTTTAGCCGATACTCTGGTTATGATCCTTTACCGAACAAAAAAAAATCAAAAGACATTACTCGATAAATCGATTGAATTAAGTCATTAGTAACCATATATTAGTCGCAGAATATTTAAGAGAAGGCAGAGCAGATGGATGATCAGAATAAGAACCTTTTATTGGCAACGTCCCTAAGTTTTTTAGTACTGCTTGGTTGGATGCTCATGTTTCCACCAGAGCCAATAGAAGAAGTGAATCCTGAACAAACAACAGAACAAGTTACACAAGAAGATAACCAAGGGGGTATTGGTCTCAGCACTCCAGTACAAGTTGATACTAACCAAAGGAAGCAAAAACAAGATACATCTGCAGACGCACCGCGAGTATCAATAGAAACATCACGACTATCGGGTTCTTTATCTCTACGAGGTGGTAAAATAGATAGCCTTAAACTACTAGATTATTTTGAGACACAGGAACAGAACTCAAAGAATATTGAGCTTTTTCAGTATGAAAATGAAAACTATTATGCTGTTTATGGATGGTCATCGCGAGACAGAGAAAATGTTCCAACTCCTAATACAATCTGGACCCTTGCAAAAGGTAAAACGCTCACACCCAATACACCTGTAACGCTACAATGGGTGAGCCCGAAGGGGGTCATATTTGAAAGGGAAATCTCCATCGATGAAGATTTTCTTTTCACTATAAAGCAGCGTGTGTTTAATCAATCAAATGCGACCATTGATTTGGCAGCTTACGGAATATTAGCCCGCCATAGCGCCCCCGAAACTATTGGCTTTTATATTCTTCATGAAGGGATAGTAGGGTATAATGATGGCGAACTGGTTGAGTTGTCGTATGACGATATAACAGATCAAAAGTATGACGATAGAGAACGAGCTAATCTTGAAATCTACGAGATTACAGAAAATGGCTGGATTGGTTTTACCGATAAATATTGGATGTCAACACTCGTTGGCGAACCCAAAAGTAAATTTAAAATGGCTAGTAAATACAATGAAGCAAATGATATTTACCAAGCCGATATTCGTCATCCTCTGCAGAGCATTGGGTCTGGACAATCTACGGAAGTAAAAACATATCTATTTGCGGGTGCTAAAGAGGTGAATACGATAAAAACGTACCAGAAAGAGGCCGATTTTGCTGACTTTATCGACACCGTTGACTGGGGATGGTTTTTCTTTCTAACTAAACCAATTTTTTCCTTACTTGATTATTGCAATAAGCTTGTAGGGAATATGGGCTGGGCGATCATTCTTCTTACGCTAGTTGTAAAGACCGTATTACTTCCACTTGCTTATAAATCTTATGTTTCAATGTCGAAGTTAAAGCAACTACAGCCAGAGATGGAAAAGATAAAGAAAAGAGCTGCTGATGACCGAATGAAGTTGCAACAGGAAATGATGGCTTTATACAAGAAGGAAAAGGTCAATCCTGCTGCCGGCTGCTTGCCAATACTTCTGCAAATTCCGATATTCTTTTCTTTATACAAAGTGCTTTTTGTAACTATTGAGGTAAGGCATGCTCCGTTCATAGGATGGATCACAGACCTGTCAGCTCCCGATCCTAGCTCTATATTAAACTTATTCGGCCTATTACCATTCTCGCCTCCTGGTCCGGAAAGCTTTCTTGTTATTTTTTCTATTGGGGTCTACCCGATCCTTATGGGTATAACAATGTGGTTGCAACAGAAGCTTAATCCAGCGCCAACCGATAAAACACAGCAAATGATTTTTGCATGGATGCCTTGGATGTTCATGTTCCTTCTTGGGCAGTTCTCTAGTGGCCTAGTAATTTATTGGGTAGCAAATAATATCATCACGTTTGCACAACAGTATTTTATTATGGCATCACAAGGTGTAAAACCAGATATTTTTGGAAATATTCTGAGCTCCTTTAAAAAGGAAGGGGCCTCCAAAGAAAACTAATAAAGGAGCAATAGATTACAAAATCACCTTTATTAAATGAAGTCTCTTTTTTAAAAGGAGTGGCTCGGATTGATGGTTTGCCTCCTGATAGAGAAGCAGAAGTATGCTTCATTGGCCGCTCTAACGTGGGGAAATCCTCACTCATTAATGCACTATTTGAAAGAAGAAACCTGGCAAGGACTTCCAAGACACCAGGTCGAACTCAAGAGTTAAATTTTTTCTCATTAGGTGAAAGTTGCTATATCGTTGACCTCCCAGGCTACGGTTACGCAAAAGCGTCAAAAGATAAAAGATCAGATTGGCAGACTCTTATAAAGTCATATATCGCGGAAAGACGTTCACTAAAGAGGGTATTTACTCTTGTCGATGCAAGGCATGGGTTAAAAGATAATGATAGAGAATTTTTCTCTTTTTTGGATACCTATGCCGTGAGTTATCAAATAATACTTACCAAAATAGATAAAGTTAAAAAAACTGATATGCCAAAACTGCTTGAAGAAATAAATTATAAAATAAAAGAACACCCTGCCTGCAACACGGAATTTTTTCTTACATCAGCAATCGAAAAAAGCGGTATCGGTGAAATTAGAGACGTAATGTTCTCAATTTTAGGTTTAAATCAAAATAATTGACAAATCAGCATTATAATTGCATTAGGTTTTGCTATGAACGGTAAAATAAAAAATAATTTTAAACAAACAGCAGCCACGCTGGCTGAAGCGCTACCATACATCCAGAGATATGAGGGCTCGACAATAGTTATTAAGCTTGGTGGTCATGCTATGACAAGTAAACCCTCAATGGAAAATTTTGCGCGCGATATTGTTTTAATAAAGCAATGTGGCGTCAACCCAGTGATAGTGCATGGCGGTGGACCTATGATTAATAAGGTATTATCTGATTTAAAAATTGAAAGTGAATTTACTGAGGGAAAAAGGATAACAGATGGCAAAACTATGGAAGTCGTTGAAATGGTGCTCTCTGGGAATGTTAACAAATCTATAGTTAATGCAATAAATAGCCAAGGTGGGAAAGGTGTTGGACTATCCGGAAAAGATGCTAATATGATAGAATGTGAGCAAGACAATCCCAAACTTGGATTTGTTGGGAAGATAAAAAAAGTTGACACTGATATAGTCCAGAATTTTATAAAGAGTGACTTTATCCCCGTTATTGCCCCCATCGGTTTTGGAATAAAGGGCGAGACTTTTAATATTAATGGTGATACAGCAGCGGGTGCTATAGCCTCAAGTCTCTTCGCTGATCGTCTCTTACTGCTAACGGATGTGGTCGGTGTGAAAAATAGCGACGATCAGTTAATTAATCAATTGACTATAGAAGAAGCAAGAAACTTAATAGGTTCAGGAATTATTAACTCGGGAATGATCCCCAAGGTAAATACATCAATAAAAGCTATTGAAAAGGGTGTCAGGGCATCGGTTATAATTGATGGAAGAGTTGATCATGCCTGCCTTCTCGAGCTCTTTACTAGCCACGGTGTAGGCACTCTGTTTAAAAAAACTTTTGATTAGTCTTTAGGAATGTCAGATACCCTGCGAACAATTCAAAAAATGCTGAATAAAAAAAGCCTTGATATCGTAGGCTCTTTCAATCCAGATAGGTCTGATAATGTTTGCTCTAAAATAAAAACCATTTTGCTATTAGGGCCGAAAGAACCCTTTTTTTGGGACGTATTTAAAAAAAGTTGCGAATACAGGGATGATGTAGAAAACCCACTTGATAGATGGTCAAAAAAAAACCATAAAAGAAATTGCAATAAAATTGAATGCGAGATCATTTTTTCCTTTTGAGGCACCCTTTCAGCCGTTTATTGATTGGGCTAAAAAGTGTTCAACAATAGGATCATCTCCTGTTCGCCTTCTAGTACATAAAGAGAAAGGCCTATTTATTTCTTTTCGAGGTGCCCGCGGTATAAATGAATATATTGAATCACCAAATAACTCGAAAGATATCTATACCCCCTGTGAGAAACCATGTCTCACTGCTTGTCCAGTAAGTGCGCTTAACCAAGACGGCTATGATGTGATTCGATGTAAGGAACATTTGAACACAGCTAGTGTTCAAGAATGTATAGACGGCTGCCTTGTCAGAAGATCCTGTTCCTCTGGTCAGAATTTAAGACTTAAGGAACAATCAAATTTTCATATGAATGCTTTTCTGAGCCATTAGGTTAATGACCTAATATCTGACTCAAAAACAGCTTTGTTCTATCGGACTTTGGGTTTTTGAAAAACTCTTCCGGCTCGTTTTGTTCAACAATCTGACCATCGTCCATGAATATAACTCTATCAGCAACCTGTCTGGCAAAGCCCATCTCATGTGTAACACAAATCATGGTCATACCCTCTTCAGCTAGCTGAATCATAGTATCCAGCACCTCTTTAATCATTTCGGGATCCAATGCGGAAGTCACTTCATCAAATAACATTATTCTTGGTTTCATGCATAGAGATCTTGCAATTGCTACTCTTTGTTGTTGTCCACCAGAAAGTTGACCTGGGTATTTATGAGCCTGTTCAGGGATTTTCACTTTTTCAAGCATTTCCATTGCGATCTCTGTAGCTTCTTTTTCCGGAGTTTCTCGTACCCACATCGGCGCTAGAGTACAATTTTCTAAAGTTGTAAGATGAGGGAATAAGTTAAAGTGCTGAAAGACCATACCAACTTCAGATCTAATCTTATCAATATTCTTTAGGTCAGTGGTTAGCTCTGTACCGTCAACAATTATGCTTCCCTTTTGATGCTCTTCAAGTCTATTAATGCATCTTATCAATGTTGATTTACCAGATCCAGATGGACCGCAGACAACAATTCTCTCACCTCTTCTCACTTCCAGATTAATATCCCTAAGTACGTGGAAGTTACCAAACCACTTGTTCATATCAGATATGTGGATAGCTACTTCATCTGTTATGTTTATCTTAGTTTTTTCCATATCAATCTTACTCCTATCCTAAATAGATATTTCTATTTATCTGTTTTTAATTTTCTTTCTAAATATTGTGAGTACTGGGACATACCCCAACAAAAAATAAAAAACATCAATCCAATAGCAACGTAGAGTTCCCAATAAATACCATTCCACTTTTGATCCGCTCTTATTGTCGACGCAAGCCCTACCGGATCTCTTAGGCTTATTATAGATACAAGCGTTGTATCTTTAAACAAGCCAATAAAGGTGTTCACAATACCTGGAATAGATATTTTTAGTGCCTGTGGCATAATTATAAGTCGTTGTGATTGCCAATATGTGAGCCCTAAAGACGCTGACGCTTCATGCTGACCTAATGGCAATCCCGCGAGCCCGCCTCGAATTACCTCCGCCATATACGCTGCGGAAAACAGTGTAACCATAATTACTACTCTCAACACAATATCAAAGTTGGTTCCTGGGGGTAAAAAGTAGTTTAATAGAACGGACGCAACAAATAGCAATGTTATTAGCGGTACGCCTCTTATAAACTCAATGAACCCTACGCATATCATTTTTATTACTGGTAAATTAGATTGTCTGCCCAATGCCAATAAAATCCCAATGGGAAAAGACGCGACAATTCCTGTAACTCCTACGATCAGAGACAAAGTAAATCCACCCATCTTTAAAGACTCAACGAAAGGAAGATTAATAGGCAAAATAGCGTTAAGAAGACCTACCAACCAATTGGAGATAAAGAGAAAAAATACAGCAGTAAATAAGAAGGCAAGGATAGCTGCTATCATATAGTTTTTTAGATACCGTCTTATCAAAGTCAGAAAAAAAAGCACTCCTAAAGTTAACCCAATATATACTATACTAATTGACCAAACCGATCCCCCCCACAGCAGCCAAACAGCTAATCCGGGGTAAATTATTGAGAACCAAAAAAAACGAAAAAACTTTGGAAATAATATGGGAACGATGGCAAGTAATAAAAAGATAAAAGTTAATGTAGGCCTCCAATACTCCTCAGCTGGATAAAGTCCAAAAAGCAATTGCTTCCATCTAGCTGCAAGTACTGAAAAGCACGCTACATCAGGGTCTAGGTCTAGACATTCTCTTAGCGATTTAGTATTCCAGTGTCCTCCATAAGCCCAAGGTATAAAATCCCATAACATGATAACTATAAAGTATACGGACAACACTGTGAGTATCGAGTTAAGCCATGATGAAAATAAATTTTGCCTTAGCCATCCAATAAGCCCAACCTCTGTAATTGGGGGCGGTGATGGTGGTATTTCTTTTTTTCTTACAAAAGCTATCTTGGTCATTATCGCACCACTATTTGAAAAGACCGGTTAAAGTAATTTATAAACGACGAGATCAACAATGATACTGCAAGGTAAAAACCCATTAGCAAAAGCATCGACTCCAGCTCCCTTCCAGTCTGATTAAGAGTAATTCCTCCTAGGGTTCCTCTTACATCCATATATCCTACGGCGATAGCGAGAGATGAATTTTTAGTTAAATTTAAATAGTTTGAGATAAGAGGAGGTACAATAATCCTCAAAGCCTGTGGGAGAATAATAAGGCTCATTATTTTGTTAGGTCTCAAACCTAGTGATGCTGCCGCCTCAGATTGGCCTTTGGACACTGCCATGATGCCTGCTCTTACTATCTCGGCAATAAAGGCAGAAGTATAGAAGGCCAATGCTAAGGTCAATGCAAGAAATGAGTTTCTAAGGTGTATTCCGTCTTTAAAATTAAATCCTTTGAGATAAGGATACTCGAGTGAAACTGGCTGGCCCATTGCAAAAAAAAGTATTAACGTTGGAAAAATAATTGCTGCTACACTAATCCAAAATGTAGGTAAGCTTTTACCTGTATCTTTTTTCTGTTTATTTGCGAATCGAATGAAGTAGATAACGGCAACTATTGAAAGACCAAAGCACAGTAGTAGCCAATAGGCTCCTTCAGCCAAAACTGGTGCTGGAAAATATGTTCCTCGATTTGTTATCGCTACACTCTCAAAAAATAACATCGTTGCTTCAGGTTCAGCGCCTTTGAAAGCCCTTGGTGCAGGGGTAAATTCGGTTAGTAAGGCAAAAACCATCACAATCCAAAGCAGTACTGGGACATTTCTGAAACCTTCTATATAGGCAGACATAAGCTTTGCCACAATCCAATTTTTTGAGAGGCGTAGAATACCGACAAAAAGCCCGAGAAATGTTGCTATTATGCACCCTACAAATGCAACCAGTAGGGTATTAAGAATGCCAACTAAAGCTGCCATTCCATGTGTACTATCGCTAGTGTAAGGTATTAGTCGCTGGTTAATGTCGTATCCGGCTCTTAGCCATAGAAAATTAAAGCTCACATCTTTATCAAGCAAGGCTAAGTTTTTGATAGTATTATCTACTAGCCAGAAAAATGCAGCCATAAATATTATAAACGTTATTACTTGTAGTGACATACCTCTGTAACGTGTGTCACTTAGTAACATACTAAACTTAAAGCTTTCTGATGGTGGAAGAGTTGGTGAGCTCATATTAGTTCCATAATTTACATCTGAGTATAGTTAAAAAATCTTATCTACAGAGGTAATATAAATTATTAAAAACTGCAACAAATGGGTTTTGTAAGTTTCACTTATATTGTAAACGAAAAGGGGCGTTCAAGACGCCCCTTTTAAGTAGGTTTTCAAATCATCTAAATGGAGGTGAATAGAGTATACCACCTTTAGTCCAAGATGCATTTACACCTCTTTCGATGTTAATACCGCTTGTCGCACCTAGATTGTTTTCAAAGATTTCACCATAGTTTCCACCAGCTTTGATCGCATTGTACATAGCGTTCTTAGGAAGTCCTACCATAGCTAGGATATCGTCATCTCCAGTTCCAAGAAGTCTGTGGATCTCAGCATCTTTTGTGTCTTTCCAACTATCGATATTTGCCTTTGTTATACCTTTTTCTTCAGCAATAACCAGGGCGTTGAGCACCCAACGTCCAATATCTGCCCAATTATCGTCACCATGTCTCACGAGAGGTCCAAGTGGTTCTTTTGAAATTATTTCAGGCAGAACGAGGTGATCATCAGGATTTTCAAGATTTACTCTGGTTCCATGCAAAGCAGACGCATCAGTTGTGTATGTGTCACACGCTCCGGCAAGATACTGCTGTTGGGACTCAGCGTTATCAGCTGTTGGCACGGGCTCATAGCTCATTCCGTTTTCCTTGAAGTAATCCGCTAGGTTAAGTTCTGTTGTTGTTCCAACTTGGATACATACGGTCGCACCGTCTAATTCTGTTGTAGACTTAACACCCAATTCCTTCTTTACCATGAAGCCTTGACCATCATAATAGTTTACACCTAAAAACGTCTGCTTCAGGTCGGTATCCCTGCTATATGTCCAGGTTGTGTTTCTAGCAAGAATGTCAACTTCTCCCGCTGCCAATGCTGTAAATCGTACTGCTGATGTTAGACCAACAAATTTTACAGCCATTGGGTCGCCAAATATAGCAGCTGCTAACGCTCTACAGTAGTCGACGTCAAACCCTACATCCTTACCGCTGTCATCGACAGTAGCAAAACCAGGTGCACCCGTGGACACACCACATAGTAAATTTCCGCGTGCTTTCACATCATCTAATGTTCCGGCAAAAGTACCTCCAGCAGCCAAAGCCAATGCTGTGAGCACTCCAAAAAATAGTTTCTTCATATTTTTTCCTTCTTTAACCTTAATTTTAAGTTTCGAAACTTCTGTGTGTACATAAAACTTACCGATACACACTTAAAGATGGTAAGTTTAAACATTCTCAAATATTTTTCCACTTTTAATTACTTATATAAAAAAAAGTCAAAAAAATCAGTTAATTAAAAGGAATTTTATATCTTTTTTTTAAAGTATTTTAATTTGATCCCGATTCTTCAATGAATAATGATTCTCCAAGTCTTCAAACTAAATCTTTTGAAGTATTCTTACCAAATATTTGAAATGATCAAAATCTACTTTTTTTTTCCACATTTCTTCTTCAACTTCTCCCCAGACTTCGATTCTAAAGTTATCTTCAACATTGGCAACTTCCCATGCGAGATCCGGACTTACCACATTTTTATAAATTGCTATGCATGTAAAAAGAGATCCTAAACTTTTAGTCAGCTCATGTATTGCAGTTAAGTGAAAATTATCAAACTCTTTTAGGTATTTTTTAATTATATCAGCGTTTATCGGCGGTTGTTCAATAAAAAGGAGTCCTGTTCCTATATTCAATTTAATTGAAAGAAATTTTTCCACCCAGTCAATCAAGGGGCCATAGAGCTTTTCCTGCTTTAAATGTAGTTTTATAGGTTCACTTGCTATATAACAAATCGGATCACAGTTTCCGTAGTCCACGAGACGATTAAGGACAAATTCTCTCTGTTGTTCTGTAGTGTCAGTTGCTGAAAAACAAAATTTTGTAAAGAAGCTATTTTTAATAGTACTAATTTTTCCGTCTTTACTCCACTCTCTTACAATCTCATCAGCTAATTGCTCAGGCAGCTTTATATCATTTCCTTGATCAGACTTGAGACGGACTTCATCTAAATAAATCAGAAATAAATCGTTATTCTGCTTCTCTTTTCTGACATTTTTCCAGTATCTTTCTCTATCAATAATCATAAGAATTGATCTTATATCCTTAAATTTATATCAAACTTCCCAACCAAAATGTTTCCAAAGATTAAACATATGCTTAGGTACCTTTGCTTCAATATTTATTCTCTTTTTTTGTATTGGATGAATAAAAGTTAGGCTTCTTGCATGTAAAAATAGTTTTTGTGCTTCAAGGGGAAAGTCTTTAAAATTCTGATCTTCGTTTATCATATATTTTCTATCTCCAATTATTGGGGTTCCTAACTCTGCGCATTGAATTCTCAACTGATGCGTACGGCCAGTTGACGGTTTCAATTCCACCCACGAGTACTGTGAACCCATTTTTTCTATTACTTTATAGTAGGTCAGCGCCCTTTTTTTATTTTCATCGTATGATGAAATTTTTTTTCGTCCAATGAACTTATTTTTTATATTTGGCTTCCAAATATCTGCCCTGCCAATATAGGTTTCAAGTTTACCTTCATCTTTTTTAGGAACCCCTTTAACAAGTGCCCAGTATACTTTCTCAACGATTTTCTTCTTGAAAAGAATAGAAAACGCATTTGCTGTCTTAACGTCCCTAGCCAGTAGTAAAACGCCAGAGGTATCCTTATCCAGCCTATGTATCAATCGAGGAGCGTTATTTGCACCAAATTGAAGGGTAGATTTGTAAGCATCTATGTGCCGAACACCCTGACCACTTCCCCCTTGTGATGCTATTCCCTCTGGTTTATTAAGAGCGATAAGATATTTATCTTTGAAAATTATTGAGTCCCGAAGTAATTTAGCCAACTCGGGGTCTATTTTTTGCTCAATTTCATTACCGGAAATACCATTGGAAAGACTGGGTATACTAATTACATCGCCTATTACTAGCTTATGAGATGATTGTGTCTTCAGCCCATTAATTCTTATTAATCCTTTTCTACACAGAGTATTTACAGTATTGAAGTTTAGTCGCTTATTGTTTCTGATTATCCATGTACTGAGCCTACAATCGACATCATTTATCCCGACGATTATATCTTGGCTGTTAGCCATCAATAGTTGAAGAATTACTCGGTATTACCAGCAGCTTCAGCAGCATCCTGCTCCTCTAGCCGTTTTCGGTCACTAGCTCCCTTAGAAGTCTCATCTCTATCAACGAGTTCAATGATTGCCATATCAGCCATATCGCCATATCTTTGCCCGGCTTTTAGAACTCTGACACAGCCACCATTTCTGTCCTTGTAACGTGATGCTAGAATATCAAACAATTTTCTCACTGCAGCTTGCTGTTTAATCCTAGATATTAAAATCCTTCTAGAATGCAGACTGTTCTTCTTCGCAATAGTTATTAACTTTTCTACTATGGGCTTAAGTTCTTTTGCTTTGGGAAGAGTAGTTTTAATTTGCTCATGCTCAATTAAACTACATGCCATATTAGCAAACATAGCTTTTCTATGTTCATGGGTTCTGTTTAACTTTCTGTAACCATGCGAATGTCTCATAGTATATCTCTCATATGATTATTTAATATTGGTCTTCATGTTTTTTGGCTAACTCCTCTATGTTCTCAGGTGGCCACTCGGTAACATCCATACCTAGATGTAGTCCCATTGAAGTAAGAACCTCCTTTATTTCATTGAGAGACTTCCGGCCAAAGTTAGGCGTTCTTAACATCTCTGATTCTGTCTTTAATATCAAATCGCCAATGTAAACAATGTTATCATTCTTAAGGCAATTTGCGGATCGCACTGATAGCTCAAGCTCTTCTACCTTTTTCAAAAGCAGTGGATTAAAAGCCAATTCATCTTCTTCATTCGCAATTTCTTCAGCCTCTGGCTCGTCAAAATTTACAAACACTGTTAGCTGATCTTGTAATATTCTAGCGGCATAAGCTATAGCATCTTCTGGACTTACAGATCCATCAGTTTCAATAGATAGAGAAAGCTTGTCATAGTCCAAGACCTGCCCTTCACGAGTCGAATCTACTTTGTAAGACACTTTTTTCACAGGTGAGAACATAGCGTCAACTGATATCAAGCCTATAGCTACATCTTCATCTCTGTGTTTATCTCCAGGCACATAACCTTTACCAGTATCAACCGTCAGTTCCATATCTAGTGACCCACCCTCATCCAACTGACATATCATAGCATCCTTGTTAAGAATACTTATACCGTTTGTCTCTAGAATGTCTCCTGCAGTTACTGCTTTAGGCCCTTGCTCTTTTAAGCTTAATCTTTTAGGTCCTTCAACTTCCATACCTACTGCTACGGCCTTGAGATTTAAAACTATGTCTGTAACATCCTCCCGTACGCCCGGTATGGAAGAAAATTCATGTAAAACGCTATTTATTTTTACCGACGTTATGGACGCTCCTTGAAGAGATGAGAGAAGGGTTCTTCTAAGTGCATTCCCTAAGGTAAGCCCAAAACCTCTTTCAAGCGGTTCAACAACTATAGTCGCCGCGTTTGGATTTCGTTCATCATTAACAAAGTTTAAACCAGATGGTTTTATAAGTTCATGCCAATTTTTGTGGATCATCTAGTCCTCCATTCTTACTTAACTTGATCCTTAATAGCTAAGCGTTCCCGAGGTTAAAATATATTTACGATATGTCTTTAGACACGTCGCCTTTTTGGTGGTCTACATCCATTATGTGCAATTGGCGTAACATCTCTTATAGAAGTCACGCTCATACCAATAGCAGATAATGCTCTTAGCGCTGACTCTCTACCAGAGCCTGGGCCTTGAACATGCACATCTAAAGACCTCATACCATGTTCCTGTGCCTTTTTTCCGGCGTCCTCTGCTGCAAGTTGAGCAGCATAAGGGGTTGCCTTCCGTGAGCCTTTAAATCCCATCGTTCCACTTGAAGACCACGCAATTGCGTTGCCTTGAACATCAGAAATCAGGACTTTAGTATTGTTGAAGCTTGAATTTATATGAGCAATTCCTGTTGAAATATTTTTCTTTTCTTTCTTTTTTTTCTTAACCATATGATTTTCCGTCTATTTTTTCTTACCCGCTATAGCTTTTGCTGGTCCTTTTCTAGTTCTTGCATTAGTGTGTGTTCTCTGACCTCTTACGGGAAGTCCCCTCCTGTGCCTTAAACCCCTATAACACCCAAGATCCATTAACCTTTTTATATTTATTGTTCTTTCCCTTCTCAAATCGCCCTCTACCATCACACTGCCATCAATATGCTGCCTTATAGAGGCCACATCCTGCTCAGACAGTTGGTTTACTCTAGTTGCTACATCTACTCCCGCAGCAGCGCATATGTTCTTAGAAGTAGCTTTTCCTATACCGTGAATATAAGTTAGAGCAATCAAAACCCTTTTATTTGTTGGTAAATTTATCCCGGCTATTCTAGCCACGCTACTCTCCACTAAAATTTTTGTTACAACGAATTAATCTAGCATGTCTTTTATAGCGCCTAAATTTCTAAGGTCAATAGATCAATAAAATATTTCTCTCATTTTTCTCCACTGTGCTCAAACCGATCTCTTTTTACAGCTATGCGCCAATGTTGTTTACCTGTATTTCAATATCATTACTTACTTTTTCTATACTTCTCATTCCATCAATTTCTACGAGCTTTTTCTTTTTTAGATAGTAGGGTTTAATCATTTCAGTACTCTGATGATAAACATGGAGTCTATTTTTCAGTACTTCTTCATTATCATCACTCCGAGCATTTTTGCTCTCTCTGACTCTATTTTGAATTCTGCTTATCAATAGCTGATCCTCTACTACTATTTCAATTACTAGATCTAAGCTCAAGTTGAGCTGTAATAGCATCTCATCTAGTGCTTCAGCCTGCTCCAAATTGCGTGGAAATCCATCGAATATAAACCCCTTATAATCACTGTTTTCTAACTTGTCTCTGATCATCGATAGTATTATCTCGTCTGGAACTAATTCGCCTCTGTCCATAATAGACTTGGCTTTTCTACCTAGTTCACTTTCATTAGCTATCGAATCCCTGAGCATATCTCCGGTCGATATTTGCTTTAACCTGTACCTTTCGACAAGCCTTTGAGCTTGTGTTCCTTTACCAGCTCCTGGAGGTCCAAATAATATTATAATCATCTTCTAAACCTACTTTGCCTCTTATTTTTTCTACCTAGGCGCGACTTCTCAATTAAACCTTCGTATTGATACGCCAGAAGATGGGACTGCAACTGCGCAACGGTATCCAAGGTCACAGACACAACAATTAATACAGATGTTCCGCCAAAATAAAACGGTACATTCATTTGAGCTCTCAGAAACTCAGGTAACAAACAAACTGCCGCTAAATATAATGACCCAACAACTAATATTCTAATCACTACATACTCAAGATATTCAGCTGTCTTTGGTCCAGGTCTTATTCCCGGGACAAATCCTCCCTGCTTTTTAATATTTTCTGCTACATCTTCTGGTTTAAAAGATACATTAAGAGTGTAAAAGTAAGCAAAGAATATAATCATGCCTCCGAAAAACAAATAGTAAAGGAGCTGCCCAGGACCTAAATATGCAGCTATAAACCCAACAATACCAGAGCTATCACTGGGTGAAAAAGCGGTCAACGTTGTAGGTAACAAAAGCAACGATGATGCAAATATTGCTGGAATAACACCAGATGGGTTTACTTTTACGGGAAGATTTGAGTTTTCGCCTTCAAATATTTTCATTCCAACTTGTCTTCTAGGGTACTGCAGGGGTACTTTCCGCAAAGCCCTCTCAACAAAAACAACAAATGCTATCACTACAATCACTACAACTATAAGAAAGATAATGGTAAACGCACTTAGAGCGCCTGACCTGCCAGAAGCAAAAAACTGACCTAACGCGCTAGGCAGCTCAGCTATTATACCCACATATATTATAAGTGAAATGCCGTTTCCTATACCTCTCTGGGTTATTTGCTCACCTAGCCACATCAAAAGCATAGTGCCTCCTACAAGCGTCACAACGCATGACACACGAAAAAAAAGCCCGGGCTCTGAAGCAAGGCCCTGAGCCTCAATACCGGCGGCTATGCCCCATGATTGAAAGAATGCCAAGATAACTGTACCATATCTCGTGTACTGATTTATTTTCTGCCTACCCTGCTCACCTTCCTTTTTCAGTTGTTCAAGGTATGGGACCATGGAGGTTAATAATTGCATTATAATGGATGAAGTTATGTATGGCATTATTCCGAGTGCAAATACAGCCATCCTTCCCACTGCTCCACCGGTAAACATATTTAGCATCCCACCTATGCCCTGAGCATTTTGTTCAAAAAAGGCTTTTAGCTGTTCAGCATCAACTCCCGGCACGGGCACATAGGTTCCTGCTCTATAAATTATGAGTAGTAATAGTGCATAAAGTATCTTGCTCTGAAGGTCCTTTGCTTTTCCTAGCGAGCTCCAGCTCAAATTAGCTGCCATCTGTTCTGCTGCAGATACCATCGAAATATATTCCTTTTATGTAGAAAGCAGCTTGAGCTCTCCACCCATTTTTTCAACCGCTTGTATTGCGTTTTCAGAGGCGCTAGTTACTTCGATTTTTACCTTTGATGCAAAGGCTCCCTTAGCCAATAGCTTTATTGAAACTGCGTTCTTATTAATCAGGCCAGCACTACGAAGTACTTCTATATCAATCCGATCATTTTCAACGATTCTTTTCTCATCAATGAGCTTTTGTATTGACCCTAGGTTAACTTGATCAAATAATTTCCTAGAGTGCCTTGAATTAAATCCTCGTTTAGGTAACCTTTGGTAGATGGGCATTTGCCCGCCTTCAAAAGCCTTTATAGCGACCCCTGACCTTGACTTCTGCCCCTTTATTCCTCTGCCAGCAGTCTTACCTTTACCAGAACCTGGACCTCTTCCAACTCTTACTCTTTTTTTTACTGCTCCAGGATTATCTGAAATTTCATTTAAACGCATTGTCTTACACTTCCTTTTTAATCTATGATTTTAACCAAATGTGCTACTTTAGACAGCATGCCCCTTACAGAAGGCGTATCTTCGATTTCTCTTACAGAGTTTGTTTTTCTAAGACCTAATCCTTTAACGATCCTAGTTTGATTTTCTGGCTGACGTATTATCGAGCCCGTTTTTTTAATTTTTATTTTCTTATTCATGACTTTCCAGTTATTTAAGAGTTATCTCAGAAACTTTTTTACCTCGCCGTTGTGCAACCATCCTTGGACTCCACTCTTTGCTTAAGCCACTGATAGTCGCTCTAATCATGTTGTAAGGGTTTTGCGAACCTAATGACTTAGCTACCACGTCTTGTATTCCAAGCATCTCGAATACAGCTCTCATTGGGCCACCGGCTATTATCCCCGTTCCAGCCTTCGCACTTCTCATTATTACTCTTCCGGCACCATGTCTACCATCAATATCATGATGCAGAGTTCTGCCTTCTCTAAGAGGCACTTTTACTGTCTTTCGTTTTGCTTGCTCTGTAGCTTTACGGATCGCTTCAGGAACTTCCTTTGCTTTTCCTTTGCCATACCCTACTCTACCTTTTTGGTCACCTACCACAACTAAAGCGGCAAAGCCGAACCTTTTCCCACCCTTAACCGTCTTTGAAACTCGGTTGATAGCTACAAGACGGTCTGTAAAGTCTAAATCATCTCTATCTAATTTTTTCTTATCGTCCAAAGTTCTAATCCTTTATAGTTTTAATCCATTTTCCCTTGCAGCATCCGCTAGCGCCTTTACTTTTCCATGGTATAACAAGCCGCCTCTATCAAACACTACCTCTTTTATCCCCTTTTTAAGGGCCCTTAAGGCTATTTCTTTTCCCAATTTTGTGGCAACTTCAATGTTATTTTTTCCAACTACTCCAAGGCCTTTTTCAAGGGAAGAAACAGAAGCCAATGTTTTTCCGATAGTATCATCTATTAATTGTGCATACATGTTCTTAGAAGATCTATGAATCGATAACCTACATTTTCCAAAGCTTGTTTTTTTAAGCTTATTTCTAACTCTGAGCGCTCGTTTCTTAAACAATTTTATTTTAAGTGTTGTCATTATAGTTCCTATTTTTTCTTTCCCTCTTTGGCGAAAATATATTCTCCTTTATACCTAATTCCTTTACCCTTATATGGCTCAGGAGCCCTCCAAGCACGTATTTTTGCAGCCACTTCTCCTACTACTTGTTGATCGATCCCTTCCACCTTTATTTCAGTCGCCTTTGCACATGTTATTTTAACGTCATCAGGAATATCGAAATCAACATCGTGTGAATAACCTAGAGATAATTTAAGTACTTTACCCTGAACTGCGGCCCTGTAACCTACCCCATTAATTTCAAGCTCCTTATAAAACCCTGTGTTAACACCTTGTACAATATTTGCAATTTGTGACCGAGACATACCCCAAAGCTGTCTTGTCTTCTTCTCTAAATCTTTTGGAGTAACTGTAATGCTTTTGTCAACAATATCGACCTTAAGCTTTTCAGAAAAATCGAAACTTCTTGAACCAAGAGCTCCTTTTACTTCAATCGTTCTTTCCTTCAGAGTTGCTTCAACTCCACTTGGAATTTCAATGGGCTTTTTTCCTATCCTTGACATGACTTATCCTTAAAAAACAGTACATAAAACTTCGCCACCCACCCTCGATTGACGAGCTCTCGCATCTGACATTATACCTTTAGAGGTAGAAACTATTGCTACGCCCAAACCTTGTCTGACTTTTGGAAGATTTTCCACTCCCAGGTATACTCTACGACCCGGGGTGGATACACGCTTAAGTTCTTTTATTACCGGCTCCCCATCAAAATATTTTAAGGCTACTTTTAATAAATCTGTTCCCGAAGAACTTTTTTCAATCTCATAGCTCTTAATGTAGCCCTCACTTTTTAATACATCCAAAACCCAGGCTCGTAGCTTTGAACTTGGTGTAAGCACAAAATGTTTTTTTCTCATTTGTGCATTTCTTATTCTTGTTAACATATCACCTAATGGATCGGTCATTGTCATTTTGAATTCTCCTTACCAGCTGGACTTTATCATACCAGGGATTTCACCTGCTGATGCTAACTCTCGCAAAGCGATTCTCGACATCTTTAGCTTCCGATAATAGCCCTTTGGTCTGCCTGTGACGCCACATCGGTTATGCAATCTCGTGGGACTTGAATTCCTTGGCAGTTTGGCAAGTGCTAATCTAGCTTTAAATCGTTCGTCATTGCTTAAAGACGAGTCTTTTGATATTTTCTTGAGCTCCTCTCGCTTTTTCATAAATTTTTGAACCAACTTCTCACGTTTAATCTGTCTATTTACCATAGAAACTTTTGCCATAACTATTTTATCCTAATCTCTAAAAGGGAAATTAAATAAACCAAGCAAAAACTTGGCTTCATCATTTGATCTTGCTGACGTGCACACCACCACATCGAGCCCCCAAATCTCGTCAACTTTATCAAAATCTATTTCTGGAAACACGATGTGCTCTCTTATACCAAGCGCATAATTTCCTCGACCATCGAAACTTTTTGGGGACAGTCCTCTAAAGTCTCTAATTCTCGGCATAGCTACGTTAATCAAACGATCAACAAATTCATACATTCTTGATCTTCTCAGAGTGACCTTTGCTCCTAGCTGCATACCTTCTCTAACTTTGAAACCGGCAATCGATTTTTTTGCTTTGGTGAATACAGGCAACTGACCCGCAATCAGCATCAAATCATTGTGTGCCGATTTTACTTTTTTGGTGTCTGCAACCGCTTCTCCTATTCCCATGTTTAAAACTACTTTTTCAAGCTTTGGAATCATCATGTCATTTTTATATTTAAATTGCTCTTTTAAGCTAAGTCTAAATTTTTGATTATATAGATTTTCCAATCGAGGCTTATAATTATCCATCTATGACCTCCCCAGACCTTTTTGCTACCCTAACCTTCTTTCCGTCTTTGATTATAAATCCAACTCTCGTTGCCACATCATTTTTTGGGTCTAGCAGCGCCACATTTGACATATGTACCGGAGCATTCTTTGGCACTCTTCCACCTGCACTATCTTTGGTTTGCTTTTTGTGTGTTATAACGGAGTTTACTCCTTCAACGATAACCTTGTCTAATCTGGTTATAACTTCGGTTACTTGACCTCGCTTACCCTTATCTTTTCCAGCCAGAACTATAACTGTATCACCTTTCTTAATTCTTGCAGCCATTATAATACCTCCGGAGCTAACGATACTATTTTCATAAACTTCTTTAATCTAAGCTCTCTGACAACTGGTCCAAATATCCTCGTTCCTATCGGCTCACCTGAATTACTAAGCAATACAGCTGCATTGCTATCAAATTTAATTGAACTACCATCTTGTCTGTGAATTTGCTTTGATGTTCTCACAATTACAGCTCTTCTAACTTCACCTTTCTTCACTTTGCCTCTAGGTATAGCTTCTTTTATAGTCACCACTATTACATCACCTACCGAAGCGTACTTTCTTTTAGCTCCGCCCAATACTTTAATGCACTGGACTCTCTTAGCACCGGAGTTATCTGCAACGTCAAGGTTGCTTTGCATTTGTATCATTTTTTTCTCCCGACCTGTAGGTTTTCCTTACCTTGGTTTCGTTAAATAATTATAATTTTTTACTCAATAACTTCCCATCGTTTTGTCTTAGAAATGGGTAAAGTCTCTCTTATTTTAACTCTATCTCCTGACTTGTACGCTTTGTTGTCACCATGAGCTCTGTATTTTTTTGATCGTCTAATGGTTTTTTTAAGAACTGGGTGTTTAAACCTTCTTTCAACGGAAACCGTCAATGTATCTTGGTTCAATGTGCTCACTACTGTTCCTTGCAATATTCTCTTTGGCATACAAATCTCCGATTAAACTTTATCATCTTTAGAATTGATCACTGTTAAAACCCTAGCTATTGATCGCCTAACGAATCTAACTCTAGCTGTGTTTTCAAGCTGTCCACCTGCTTTTTGGAACCGAAGATTAAACGATTCCTTTTTTAGATTCTCAAGCTCACCCTTAAGCTCTTCTTTGCTTTTATCTCTTATTTCTTTAATCTTCATGTTCTTTTCAACACCTCTTAAAAATCTACCAGTCCTGCCTACTAACAAAGCGACACTTTACGGGAAGCTTCATGGCGGCCAATCTCAGACCTTCTTTCGCTATAAATTCAGAAACCCCATCAACCTCAAACATAATTCTACCAGGTTTAACTTTTGCCACCCAGCGATCAACGGAACCTTTCCCTTTACCCATCCTGACCTCAATGGGCTTTGCTGTCACAGGTACGTCAGGAAAAATTCTTATCCACACCCTTCCCTGCCTTTTCATATGCCTCGTTAGGGCCCTCCGAGCAGCCTCTATTTGCCTTGCCGTTACTCGTTCTGGTTCAGTTGCCTTTAATCCATAATTACCAAAATTAATAGTGTAGCCACCTTTCGCTAATCCATGTATCCGGCCCTTATGCTGTTTCCGAAACTTAGTTTTTTTTGGTTGCAACATTTTTAGTTTACTCTTTCCTGAGGCATATTCACATTTTTTTGATTTCTAGATTGGCTATCTTTTAATTCACTTAACCTTCTATCTCTTGCTGATGGATCATGCTCCATTATGTCACCTTTAAATATCCACACTTTTACGCCTATTATACCGTACGCAGTGCTACTCTCAGCCACACAATAATCTATATCCGCTCGAAGTGTGTGTCGTGGCACTCTACCTTCAGAATACCATTCAGTTCTTGCAATCTCCGCTCCACCCAAGCGGCCTGAAATATCTACTCTTATGCCTAATGCACCCATACGCATTGCGTTTTGCACCGCTCTCTTCATAGCTCTACGGAAAGATACTCTTCTTTCTAGCTGTTGAGCAATACTTTCTGCTACTAGCGCCGCGTCAGTTTCTGGTTTCCTTACCTCTAATACATTTAACAGTAATTCGCTACTTGTGAGCTTCGCAAGAGCATTTCTCAAAGTTTCAATATCTGAACCTTTCTTCCCTATTATTACGCCCGGTCTCGCTGCATGTATGGTAACCCTACACTTTTTGTGTGGCCTCTCAATAACAACCCGACTTATACCTGCCTGAACACAATTAGCCTTAACATAGTTACGAATTTTCAAGTCTTGGTGTAAGAGTTCGCCGAACTCACGTCTACCGGCAAACCAAACGCTTTCCCACGTTCTATTAACCTGTAGTCTTAATCCAATAGGATTTATTTTTTGTCCCATAGGCTTATTCCTCTTCTCTATTCTCTCTAACTACAATTGTGATTTGGCTAAAAGGCTTTAATATTCTTCCATATCGCCCCCTCGCACGTGGACGACCTCTTTTAAGCACCATGTTCTTTCCTACATAAGCACTTTGGACAACGAGTTCGTCTACATCAAGACCATGATTATTTTCGGCATTTGCAATGGCGCTTTGCAAGCAGCTGGATACATCTTTTGCCACCCGCTTCTTTGAAAACCTGAGATCAGACAATGCTTTAGCGACAGGCTTATTTCTAATCATCTGAGCAACCAAGTTGAGCTTCTGTGGGCTTGTCTTGATCATTCTGAGCTTTGCCATAGCTTCGTTATCCGCAACTCTCCGACCATTTTTTTCTTTAGACATTAGTTCATTTCCTCTTAGCTTTTTTATCGGCTGCATGACCGTAGTAAGTTCGAGTTGGGCTATATTCTCCGAGTTTTTGCCCAATCATTTCCTCCGAAACCATGACTGGAATATGTTTACGTCCGTTATAAACACCAAACGTTAATCCAACGAATTGTGGCAAAATCGTTGATCTACGAGACCATGTCTTTATTATTTCTTTAGTTCCTTTTTCCCTAACAAGCTCAGCTTTCTTGAGAAGATGGGAGTCGACAAACGGTCCTTTCCATGCAGATCTAGCCATATTATCTTCTTCCTTTCTTCTTTAAGTGTCTTGAACGAATTATATATTTGTCAGAATCTTTATTTGACCGAGTTTTAGCACCCTTTGTAGGCTTTCCCCAAGGTGTAACAGGATGTCTACCACCAGATGTTCTGCCTTCCCCTCCGCCATGAGGATGATCTATTGGATTCATTACAACACCTCGAACAGTTGGTCTTCTTCCCAAATATCTTGATCTTCCAGCTTTTCCTAAGTTTTGATTAGAATTATCAGGATTAGAAACAGCTCCAACTGTAGCCATACACTCTTGCCTTACAACTCTTACTTCTCCTGATGACAATCGTAATTGAGCGTATCCACCGTCTCTCCCGATAAACTGCGCGTATGTCCCGGCAGATCTCGCAAGTTGTCCGCCTTTACCTTGTTTAAATTCTATGTTGTGAACTATCGTACCTACTGGCATGCTTGAAAATGGCATCGCATTGCCTGGTTTAACATCAGCCTTTTCTGCCGATATTACAACATCGCCTGCTTTGAGCCTCTGAGGTGCCAAAATATAAGCTTTTTGTTTATCCTCATAAACAATTAGGGCAATAAAAGCGGATCTGTTTGGATCATACTCGATCCTCTCAACCTTAGCGCTGATGTCAATTTTCGAGCGCTTAAAGTCTATTTTTCTGTAGAGTCTTTTTGCACCTCCTCCTTGATGTCTAACAGTGATTCTACCTAGATTGTTCCGTCCACCCCTTTTAGTTAAACCTTTAGTTAAAGTCTTCTCTGGTTTCCCTTTCCACAAAGCCGACTTATCAACTAGCACAAGACCTCTTTGCCCTGGTGATGTTGGTTTATAGTTCTTTAGTGCCATTCTTCTTACCTCAACATCTACTTACAAACCAGAGGTAACATCTATGGTGTTACCTTCTTCTAACATGACGTAAGCTCTTTTAATATCTCTCTGCTTTCCTAATCTTCCACGAAAACGTTTCCTCTTACCCTTCGATATACTAGTGTTCACCGCTCTGACTTTTACTTTAAAAAGTTCCTCGATAGCCTGTTTGATTTCCGCTTTATTAGATTTCATAGCAACTTCAAACACTACCCCACCAACTTCGGATGCGAGAGTTGCCTTTTCAGTTATTATGGGACGGCGAATTACATCATAATTGCTCTTCATTTAAGTTTTTCCTCTAATTGCTTAAGCGCTGCAGAAGTTATCATCAATAAATCTCTCTTCAAGATATCGTAAACATTGATTCCATTTACACTCAAAACATCTCTGTTGGGAAGTCGTCTAAGAAAAGTTGATAAACCTTTAGCGTTTTCCTGATCATCGATAATTAAGAGACTATTCCAGCCATACTTATCTAAGATTTTGACTACGTCCCGTGTTTTTTCAAAATTCGATTTTAGTTCTTCAACAAATACTATCTTTCCGTTTGAAATCTTACTTGATAGAGCATGCTTCAATCCTAACTTTCTAAACTTTTTATTGAGATCATGGCTATGACTTCGGGGTTTTGGACCTTTATACACTCCGCCTTTTCTGAAAATTGGTGCATTCCTATCTCCGTGCCTCGCCCCACCAGTGCCTTTTTGCCGATAAATCTTTGATTTAGAATAATTTCCCTCAGACCTTGTTTTCACCGAATGGCTCCCCTGTTGTCTTCGAGCTAACTGCCACCTCACTACCCTGTTAAGGATATCTTTTCTTGGCTCTAAAGAGAAAATTCCGTCTGACAAAGTGAAAGACTTTGACTTTCCAGTACTGATATTTAGCAGCTCAGCCTTCATCATCTTTAACCTTATTCTCTGCAGGTTTTTTGTCCGCCGAAGGTTCCGCATCAACTTCTTTATCAACCTCTACTTTATCAGTCACTATCGCTGTAGCTTGTAAAGCTGCGGGCAAAGGTGCATCATCGTTTATAGGTTTTTTTACCGCGTCGGATATGGTTACCCACCCACCCTTAGCACCTGGAACAGCCCCTCTAACTAGTATTATCCCAGCTTCTTCGTCAGTGCTTACTACTTCTAAATTTTGAGTTGTAACCTTCCTCGCACCCATGTGTCCCGCCATTTTCTTTCCCTTAAACACTCTTCCTGGATCTTGACACTGACCTGTGGAACCATGAGACCTATGAGAAATTGAAACGCCATGACTTGCCCGTAAACCTCCAAAATTATGTCTTTTCATCGCCCCTGCAAAACCTTTACCAATTGACATACCAGATATATCAACAAATTGACCTTGCACATAATGATTGGCAGTAATCTGAGAGCCTACCTCTATAAGGTTTTCACTTGTTACTCTAAACTCTTTTAGCACCCTTTTTACCTCAATTTTTGAACCTGCAAAGTAACTTCTCATCGGTTTACTTACATTCTTTGCTTTTGCCAGTCCGGCTCCCAGCTGAACAGCTGTGTACCCGTCCTTCTCCATAGTACGTCTAGCTACCACCTTGAGATCATCCAACATAAGTACTGTCACAGGTACCTGCCTCCCATCCTCATTGAACACCCGAGACATTCCTATTTTCTTTGCAATAACGCCCGTTCGCATACGTTTTTTGCTCCTTCTTTACTTCAAAGTTTAATTTCTACGTCTACCCCCGCTGCCAAGTCAAGCTTCATAAGAGCATCAACGGTTTGCGGAGTAGGGTCTACAATATCTAAAAGTCTTTTGTGGGTTCGCATCTCAAACTGTTCCCTGCTTTTTTTGTCTATATGTGGACTTCTAAGGACTGTATACTTTTCAATTTTATTAGGTAAAGGTATAGGACCACGCACTTGGGCACCAGTACGCTTTGCGGTTGATACAATCTCTTGCGTGCTCGTGTCCAGCACCCTGTAGTCGAACGCTTTTAACCTTATCCGTATACTTTGGTTTTGCATCTAGATTTTCTCTCTATTTAATAATTTTGGAAACAACACCCGCACCAACTGTTCTACCACCTTCTCTAATGGCGAATCTTAGCTTTTCTTCCATGGCTATCGGAGCTATCAACTCAACCTCAAACTTTAGATTATCTCCTGGCATAACCATCTCAGTACCGGTGGGAAGCTGCACAGTTCCAGTGACGTCTGTTGTGCGGAAATAAAATTGTGGCCTGTAATTCCCAAAAAAAGGTGTATGCCTACCTCCTTCATCTTTTGTAAGTATATAGGCCTCCGCTTCAAATTTAGTATGAGGGGTAACTGATCCTGGTTTAACAAGACATTGCCCACGTTCAACACCGTCGCGCTCAGTACCTCTAAGCAAAGCACCGATGTTATCGCCGGCTTCTCCCCTATCGAGTAGCTTTCTGAACATCTCTACTCCAGTGCAAACAGTCTTCGTCGTATCTCTGATACCGACTATCTCTATTTCATCACCGTTATTGATTACACCACGTTCTACGCGCCCCGTTACAACGGTACCTCTACCAGAAATTGAAAATACATCTTCGATAGGCATAAGAAATGGCTGATCAATAGGCCTATCAGGTGTAGGTATAGAGTCATCAACCGCTTTCATTAGCTCAGCAATTTTCTTAGCCCCAATTTCTTCATCTCTGTCTTCCAAAGCGGCTAACGCTGAACCAGAAATGATAGGGATATCATCACCGGGGAATTCATAAGATGACAGAAGTTCTCTTACTTCCATTTCAACTAGTTCTAACAATTCAGGATCATCGACCTGATCGACCTTATTCAAAAAAACCACAAGAGCTGGAACACCAACTTGCCTTGCTAATAGAATGTGCTCTCTTGTTTGAGGCATTGGCCCATCCGCTGCGTTCACAACCAGAATTGCTCCATCCATTTGAGCTGCACCCGTAATCATGTTTTTTACATAGTCAGCGTGGCCAGGACAATCTACGTGAGCATAATGCCTCGCATCCGTTTCGTATTCAACATGAGCGGTTGAAATCGTTATTCCTCTCGCCTTTTCTTCAGGTGCATTATCTATTTGATCATATGCTTTAAAGTCACCGAACTGCTTAGTTATGGCAGCTGTAAGTGTGGTTTTTCCATGATCGACGTGACCTATAGTCCCAACATTGACATGGGGTTTGTTCCGTTCGAATTTTTCTTTTGCCATTTTTTTCTCCTCTTCTATAAAAATCCCTTGTTAGCTTTAAGCAAATTTGGCTTGAATCTCGTCTGATATATTTGATGGCACGGCCTCATATTTCTCGAAAAGCATAGTAAACTGAGCCCTACCTGATGACATAGATCTAAGATTGTTTATGTAACCAAACATATTTGCTAGTGGTACAAGTGCATTAACTACAATAGCATTTCCCCTCGTTTCTTGCCCGGTAACCATTCCACGTCGAGATGTTAAATCACCAATAATATTACCGGTATATTCATCAGGAGTTACCACCTCAACCTTCATTATTGGTTCAAGAAGTTTAGCTCCCGCCTTTTTCAGCCCGTCTCTCATAGCTGCCCGCGAAGCAATCTCGAAAGCTAACACGCTTGAGTCAACGTCATGTTGAGCGCCGTCAATTAGTGCAACCTTAAAGTCGATTACAGGGAAGCCAGCTAATGGGCCGCTATCCATTACAGATTGTATCCCCTTTTCAACTCCGGGTATGTACTCTTTGGGTACAGACCCTCCAACGATTTTACTCTCAAAAGAATAGCCTTCTCCAGGACCAGTTGGTGTAATAATTAACTTTACTCTTGCAAATTGACCAGCTCCCCCCGATTGCTTTTTGTGAGTGTAGTCAATCTCAGCTTCATTACTCACCGTCTCCCTGTAAGCAACCTGTGGCGCACCAATGTTTGCCTCTACCTTGAACTCTCTCTTAAGCCTATCAACCAATATATCAAGGTGAAGTTCACCCATTCCTTTCATTATCGTCTGCCCGGACTCCAAATCTGTTTCAACCCTAAAAGATGGATCCTCCGCCGCTAATCTTTGCAGTCCAGCGGACATTTTTTCTTGATCGTTTTTGGTCTTTGGTTCTACTGCAATCTCAATTACAGGATCAGGAAATGTCATGGTTTCTAGAACAACGGGTTTCATAGCGTCGCAAATAGTGTCACCAGTTGTTGTGTCTTTCAAACCTGCTAATGCAATTATGTCGCCAGCATAAGCTTCATCAATTTCTTCTCTATTGTTAGAATGCATCATCATCATCCGTCCGACACGCTCCTTCTTACCTTTCGTAGAGTTTAAAAAGCTATCACCTTTCTTTATAACCCCTGAATATATGCGCGTGAAAGTCAACGATCCGACAAATGGGTCGTTCATAATCTTAAAAGCGAGTCCTGAAAATGGTTGGCTGTCATCTGCTGATCTCTCTATGTTTCTTACTTCACTTTCGTCGCCAGGCGTAAATCCCATATATGCTGGAACATCTAGCGGCCCTGGCAAAAAGTCGATAACAGCATTTAGCAGAGGCTGTACTCCCTTGTTTTTAAACGCTGACCCACACAGAACAGGCACAAAAGCCATACTAAGAGTACCCTTTCGTAACAGATGTCGCAATGTTGTTTCATCCGGCTCTTCTCCTTCAAGATACTTTTCCATTGCTACGTCATCCATCTCAACCGCTATTTCAACCATCTCTCCTCTGTACTTTTCAGCCAATGCAAGCATGTCCGACCTTATATCTTGACATGTCCAACTTGCTCCGAGGTCTTCACCATCCCAAGTCCATTCCTTCATAGTGATTAGATCAATTATTCCCTCAAGACTAGTTTCAGAACCGATTGGCAGTTGAATTGGGCATGGAATTGCTCCAGTTCGTTCTTTTATCATGTTTACACAATTAAAATAATCTGCTCCTATCTTATCCATTTTATTAACAAAAACGATCCTGGGAACTTTATACCGGTCAGCTTGCCTCCATACAGTCTCAGTTTGAGGCTCCACACCAGCATTGGCATCTAACACACAAACTGCTCCATCAAGAACGGCCAGCGACCTTTCTACTTCAATTGTGAAATCAACATGTCCTGGAGTATCAATAATGTTGAAACGGTGTTTTGGAGACAAAGCATTCTGCCCATCTTCGGTTCTCTCCCAAAAAGTTGTTGTTGCTGCCGAGGTAATGGTTATTCCTCTTTCTTGTTCCTGCTCCATCCAATCCATAGTTGCAGCTCCATCATGAACCTCACCAATTTTATGGGACTTTCCTGTGTAATAAAGTATTCTCTCAGTGCATGTGGTTTTTCCCGCGTCGATGTGAGCCATGATGCCAAAGTTTCTATAAAGATTTAAAGTGTATTCTCTCGCCATAGTTTTTTCTTTTCCGTTACCATCTGTAATGACTAAAAGCTTTGTTTGCCTCAGCCATCTTGTGTGTGTCTTCTTTCTTTTTTACCGCTGAGCCTCGAGTGTTTACAGCTTCTATCAACTCTGAAGCCAGCCTGTCTTTCATTGTCTTTTCATTTCTATCCCTCGAAGCTTTTATCAACCAGCGAATTGCAAGGGCTTCGCGGCGCTGAGGCCTAACCTCAACAGGTACCTGATACGTTGCTCCACCAACTCTTCGGGATCTCACTTCTACTGAAGGCTTTATATTATCGAGGGCTTCATGGAACACTTCCAAGGGAGGTCTTTTCATTTTATTTTCTATTTCATCAAAAGCACCATAAACTATCTTCTCAGACACCGACTTTTTTCCATCAAGCATCAAGTTATTCATAAACTTCGATACGACCAAATCCTTGAACTTGGGATCAGGTAATATTTCTCTTTTTTCAGCTCTTCTTCTACGCGACATAATATTATTTCACTTATTTTGGTTTCTTTGCGCCATACTTGGATCGGCGCTGTTTTCTATCTTTAACTCCCTGAGTGTCCAACACCCCTCGGAGTACATGATAGCGAACTCCCGGTAAATCTTTTACTCTACCACCCCTAATTAACACAACAGAGTGCTCTTGCAGATTATGTGCTTCTCCTGGGATGTAAGAGATAACTTCGTAACCATTTGTTAATCTTACCTTTGCAACTTTTCGCATCGCGGAGTTTGGTTTTTTTGGGGTTGTTGTATAAACTCTGGTGCATACGCCTCTTTTCTGTGGACAAGCCTGGAGATGCATTGACTTTTGCCGATAAGTTCTCGGTTTCCTAGGTTTTCTTATTAGCTGTTGTATCGTTGGCATTTTCGCCCTTAACCTTCCTTCAAATAGATCAACAAAGACCCTCTTCTAACGCTGCAGAGGACTACTTATAAAGGTAGTCTTGCCTTTTAAATTTTTGAATATTTCATTACAGATTCAACGAATTTGCGCGAATTTATAAACTTAATTCAATACTGTCAACACCAAATGCAATTAAACTTGCATTGTGTGACTTTTATACCTTCATATTTAAGTTTTTTCTACATCTCGCCATTATCCACTGCGTCTTTTTCGAGATTTTCAGAATCAGAACGTTCGTTCAGGATTTGCAAATCACGCATAGCGGCAACCTTTCTGATTTCTCTTGCTGAGCCTCCTGTGCCGGCCGGTATCAACCTACCCACTATAACATTTTCCTTGAGACCTATAAGTTTATCTTTTTTACCTTGAGTTGATGCCTCAGTTAAAACTCTAGTAGTTTCTTGGAATGACGCTGCCGAAATAAAGCTTCTTGTTTGCAAACTGGCCTTAGTTATGCCTAGTAGCACCGGTCCACCTTTCGCTTGCTGCAAGCCTTGCTCTGCAGCTTTTTCGTTCGCTTCTAAAAACTCAGCCTTGTCTACCTGTTCACCTTTAAGCAATATAGTGCCCCCACTGTCTGTTATCTCCCACTTTTGAAGCATTTGTCGAACGATCACTTCTATATGCTTATCGTTTATCTTCACGCCTTGTAGCCTGTAAACATCTTGGACTTCGTTAATCATATATTCTGCCAACGCTTCTACGCCCATTATTGTTAGGATATCATGTGGAGCGGGGTTACCCTCCATGATATATTCACCTTTTTTTACAAAATCTCCCTCTTGAACAGGTATGTGCTTTCCTTTAGGGACTGTATACTCGACTGCTTCGTCCTCGTCTCCATCAGGTACAACAGAAATAATTCTTTTGTTTTTGTAGTCTTTTCCAAAATGCACATATCCGTCTTTCTCCGCAATTATTGCATGATCTTTAGGCCTTCTTGCTTCAAACAATTCAGCTACTCGAGGCAACCCACCTGTAATGTCCTTAGTTTTTGCTCCCTCCCTTGGAATTCTTGCTAATACATCACCTGGCTGGATCTCAGCTCCATCCTCAACTGACATGATTGCGTCAACTGACATGGGATGAACGGCGGGATTACCGTTATCAAGCTTCACTGGTTCTCCAGATTCTTTGTCAACGATTATGATCTCTGGTTGTAACGAGTTACCTTTGTTTGAAGATCTCCAATCTGATACTATTTTCTGTGAAATTCCAGTAGCATCGTCGACATCTTCTCTTACTGAAACCCCTGGTATCAAATCAACGTATTTTACTAAACCACCTCTCTCAGCAATTATAGGAAGCGTGTATGGGTCCCACTCAAAAAGCTTCTCGCCAGCAGAGATCTTTTGCTTGTGTTTAACGTAAAGTTTAGTCCCATATGACAGCTTGTGGGAACTGAGAACAACACCTTTGTCGTTATTTATTGTAAGCTCCATTGAACGGCTGGTTACTATCTCTTCGGCCTGACCGTTTGAAAGAATATTGGCGTTATTGAATTCTACTATCCCACTGTGATTGGATTGTACAAATGATTGTGAACCTCCTTGAGCTATGCCTCCTATATGGAAAGTTCTCATCGTGAGCTGGGTGCCTGGCTCACCAATCGACTGTGCAGCAATGATACCAACAGCTTCGCCCGGATTTACTGTAGTGCCCCTAGCCAAATCTCTTCCATAGCACGTTGCACATATCCCATCTTCAGCTTCACAAGTCAGTGGTGACCGAATTTGCACTTTCGCGATATCCGCTTTTTCAATTAAATCAGCAATGCGCTCGTCTATCATCATGCCTTTACTACAGATAATATCGTTATTCGCTGGATGTATTATATCCTCTGCTGCTATTCTTCCTAGAACACGCTCAGACAGAGTTGCTACCACTTCGCCATCACTAACGGCTGCTTCACACTTAATTGAAGTTTCAGTCCCACAATCATGAATTCTAATAATACAGTCTTGAGCCACATCAACTAAGCGCCTTGTCAGATAACCTGAATTAGCCGTCTTTAACGCGGTGTCTGCCAATCCCTTCCTTGCTCCATGCGTTGAGTTAAAGTACTCTAATACTGACAAACCTTCCTTAAAGTTTGCTATTATCGGGGTCTCAATTATTGCTCCGGAGGGTTTTGCCATAAGGCCTCGCATTCCACCTAATTGCTTCATTTGAGCCGGTGAGCCCCTGGCACCTGAGTGTGCCATCATATAAACAGAGTTTGGTTCTAATTCAGATCCATCTTCATCCTTCTTAGTAGAAGAAATATCAGCCATCATTGCGTTCGCAACCAAATCTGAACATTTTGACCAAGCATCCACAACTTTGTTGTACTTCTCTCCTTGTGTAATCAACCCGTCCATATACTGCCTCTCAAAATCTTTGACTTGGTCCCTAGTCTCATTTACGAATTCCCATTTTGTATCAGGTATAACCATGTCATCTTTACCGAAAGATATTCCTGCCTTAAATGCCTCATGAAAACCGAGTTGCATTATTTGATCGCAGAATATAACGGACTCCTTTTGACCGCAGTGCCTGTAAACAGTATCGATTACTTCACCAACTTCCTTTTTTCTTAAAAGTCGATTCACAATTTCGAATGGAGCTTTGTGGTTTCTTGGAAGAAGTGCTCCTAATCTTAGCCTACCAGGTGTTGTTTCGAACCTCTTAAAAAATGTTGCTCCCTCACTATCTATTTGAGCGACCCTTGCCACAATTTTTGAATGCATATTGACTATGCCCGCTTCGAGAGCATGCTCCACCTCGTCCACGGAAGAAAAGACCATCCCCTCTCCTACTTGTCCATCTCTCATTAGAGAAATATAGTATAGCCCCAGAACCATATCCTGTGATGGTACAATAATTGGCTTACCATTGGCTGGGGATAATACATTATTTGTCGACATCATTAAAACACGAGCCTCAAGCTGAGCTTCTAAACTTAAAGGCACATGAACTGCCATTTGATCACCATCGAAGTCGGCATTAAACGCAGAACAAACCAAGGGGTGAAGGTTAATTGCTTTTCCTTCAATCAATACCGGTTCAAATGCCTGTATTCCAAGCCTGTGAAGTGTAGGCGCTCGATTTAAAAGCACAGGATGCTCTCTAATTACTTCCTCCAAAATATCCCATACTTCCGGTCTTTCCCTTTCCACCATTTTTTTTTGCTTGTTTAACGGTAGAGGAAAGTCCACGCGCTTCTAATTTTGAATAAATGAAGGGTTTAAAAAGCTCTAACGCCATTTTTTTTGGCAATCCGCACTGGTGTAGTTTTAACCCAGGACCTGTAACGATTACCGAGCGTCCCGAAAAGTCGACTCGTTTACCCAAAAGATTCTGTCTAAAACGACCCTGTTTCCCTTTAAGCATATCTGAAAGGGATTTCAACGGTCTTTTGTTCCCTCCAGTTATCACTCTTCCACGTCGTCCGTTATCAAAGAGAGCATCAACTGATTCTTGTAGCATTCTTTTTTCATTTCTAATTATAATATCGGGAGCCTTTAACTCCATTAAACGTTTCAACCTATTATTTCGATTTATAACTCTTCTATAAAGATCATTAAGATCAGAGGTGGCAAACCTTCCACCGTCCAATGGAACCAAAGGTCTTAGCTCGGGCGGAATAACAGGGATCACCGTCATAATCATCCATTCAGGTTTATTGGAGCTTCCTCTAAAGTTTTCGATAAGCTTTAGTCTCTTTATAATCTTCTTTGGCTTAAGTTCACCGGTAGCCTCCTTAAGTTCTTCTCTAAGCTTTTCAGCTTCTGACTCGACATCGATTGCCATAAGCATTTCTCTTATTGCTTCCGCACCAATTCCTGCTTGGAAAGCATCTAAGCCATACTGATCTTGTGCATCTAAATATTCTTCTTCCGAAAGCAATTGTCCTACCTTCAAATCTGTCAATCCAGGCTCTATCACTACATACTGCTCAAAGTATAAAATTCTTTCTAAATCTCTTAGCGTCATGTCTAACATCAGGCCAATTCTTGACGGCAGAGATTTCAAGAACCAAATATGCGCTACCGGTGAAGCAAGCTCAATATGCCCCATTCTTTCTCGCCTTACTTTTTGTAAAGTTACCTCGACTCCACACTTTTCACATGTAACCCCTCTGTACTTCATTCTCTTGTACTTGCCACAAAGACATTCATAGTCTTTAACAGGCCCAAATATTCTGGAACAAAAGAGGCCGTCTCTTTCGGGTTTGAATGTACGATAATTAATCGTTTCAGGCTTTTTAATTTCTCCAAATGACCAACTCAATATCCTCTCTGGCGAAGCAATAGAAATTCTTATTTCATCGAAAGTCTTGAGTGTTTGTGGTTTGCCAAATGGATTTGTTATTTCTTTATTCATTTCTACATCCTATAAATGTTAAAGGTTGCATATGCAAAGCAACTAATTAATTTCATCGTCTAAGAGTTCTATATTAAGACCCAAAGAACGAATTTCTTTCACTAGCACGTTAAAAGATTCAGGAATACCCGCTTCAAAATTATCCTCTCCCTTTACAATACTTTCATAGACCTTTGTTCTGCCAGCGACATCATCTGACTTGACTGTCAGCATCTCTTGAAGAGAGTATGCTGCACCATAAGCTTCTAAGGCCCATACTTCCATTTCGCCAAACCGTTGACCTCCAAATTGTGCCTTACCTCCTAAAGGTTGTTGGGTAACTAAGCTGTAAGGCCCAGTAGATCTTGCATGTATTTTCTCATCGACCAAGTGGTGTAACTTTAAAATATATTTTACTCCAACTGTAACTGGTCTAGCAAACTGTTCTCCTGTCCTTCCATCAAAAAGAACTGACTGAGCACTCTCGTCTAAACCAGCCCTTCTAAGAGCCTCAGTTACGTCGCTCTCTTTTGCTCCATCGAAGACTGGTGTTGCGATGGGAACTCCGGAACTAACGTTGCTTGCAACAGATAGCAAATCGTCTTTTGACAAACCCTTGATCTGTTTATTAAAGACATCATCGCCGTATGCATTTGACAATGCGTCCTCCAAAACTTTTTCATTATTGCTTTTTTTAAACTCAGAAATAGCATTATTTATTGATTCTCCTAGTGATTTTGCGGCCCATCCCATATGAGTTTCAAGGATTTGACCAACATTCATTCTACTTGGCACTCCGAGTGGATTCAAAACTAGATCTACCGTTGTACCATCTTCCAAAAAGGGCATATCCTCTTCGGGCACAACTTTAGAGATCACGCCCTTATTACCGTGCCGTCCAGCCATTTTGTCTCCAGGTTGAAGTTTTCGTTTAACGGCTATGAAAACCTTAACCATTTTCATGACGCCTGGAGGCAAATCATCTCCTCTTCGGACCTTCTCGACCTTGTCTTGATATGAATCAATTGCAATTTGTTTTTGTTTCTCAAATTGCTCTTGCAAAGCTTCCATTTTTTTTGCGTCAACCTCTGCCTCTAAAGAAAATTTCCACCAAAGTCCTTTAGACACGCTGTCCAGCATATCTTGAGTTATTTTTGAGCCTTTCACGGAACCTTTAGGCCCGTCATTGATTTTCTTGCCAATTAATAGATCTTTTAATCTTGAGTATATATTTCTCTCTAGTATCTCTATTCCATCATCTCTGTCTCTACTTAGCCGCTCTATCTCATGTCTTTCATTCTGCAACGCGCGCTCATCTTTTTCTATTCCGTGGCGATTGAAAACTCTGACCTCTACCACCGTTCCATGGTCACCTGGACCCATCCTGAGAGAAGTATCTCTAACATCTGAAGCTTTCTCACCAAATATAGCTCTCAGGAGTTTTTCCTCAGGTGTCATTGGACTTTCTCCCTTTGGAGTGATTTTGCCAACAAGAATATCACCCGGACCAACCTCAGCACCAATGTAAACAATTCCAGCCTCATCCAAATTTCTCAAAGATTCTTCACCTACATTAGGGATATCTCTCGTAATCTCTTCTGGGCCTAACTTAGTATCTCTAGCAGCAAGCTCAAACTCTTCAATGTGTACCGAAGTGAAAACGTCATCTTTCACAAGTCTTTCTGAGATTAAAATGGAGTCTTCATAATTATAGCCATTCCATGGCATAAACGCTACCAGTACATTCTTTCCCAAAGCCAATTCACCCATATCGGTCGAGGGACCATCTGCTATAACCTCACCTTTAATCACTTGATCACCTTTTTTCACTAAAGGCCGTTGATTGATACAAGTATTTTGATTAGATCTCTGAAACTTTCTCAGCCTGTATATATCAACCCCATGATCTCCAAGCTCAACATCATCAGTTACCCTTACTACAATTCTCATAGCGTCGACTTGGTCAATTACTCCTGAGCGTCTGGCAACAATAGCTGCACCAGAGTCTTTTGCGACAACTGACTCCATCCCAGTTCCAACAAACGGTGCCTCAGCAGTTAACAAGGGTACAGCCTGCCTTTGCATGTTTGATCCCATCAATGCTCTATTTGCATCATCATTTTCTAAAAAAGGTATCAATGAGGCTGCTACGGATACCAGCTGCTTGGGAGATACATCGATATAGTCAACCGATTGAGAAGGATATAACATATAGTCGCCAAATCTTCGGGTTGAAACTAATTCATTCTCAAACGCATCATCTTTGTTGAGCTTTGCGTTGGCTTGAGCAATCGTGTACTTCATTTCTTCTGTTGCTGACATATATACTACATCGTCCGTAACTTTTCCGCCGTCAACACGTCTGTACGGTGTTTCAATAAAGCCATATTTATTCACCTTTGCAAAAGAAGCTAAAGAATTGATAAGGCCTATGTTTGGACCTTCTGGAGTTTCTATGGGACACACCCTTCCGTAATGTGTCGGATGAACATCCCTTACCTCAAATCCAGCCCTATCCCGAGTTAACCCTCCGGGACCGAGCGCTGATAGGCGCCTCTTGTGGGTAACCTCAGATAGTGGATTGGTTTGATCCATAAATTGCGATAACTGACTTGACCCAAAAAATTCTTTTACAGCCGCGGCTGCCGGTTTAGCGTTTATCAGATCTTGAGGCATAACAGTATCTATCTCCACAGAAGACATTCGTTCTCTAATGGCTCTTTCCATTCTTAACAAGCCAACTCTGTACTGATTCTCCATCAACTCTCCAACAGATCTTACTCTTCTGTTTCCTAAATGATCTATGTCATCGATTTCGCCCTTGCCATCCTTTAATTCAACCAAAGCTCTAATTACGGCAACAATGTCTTCCTTCCTGAGAGTTCGCATAGTATCTGGGGCGTCGAGATCAAGACGCATGTTTAATTTAACTCTGCCCACAGCTGATAAGTCATATCGCTCGGCATCAAAGAAAAGGGAGTCAAATAAATCCGCCGCAGCGTCAACTGTTGGTGGCTCTCCAGGTCTCATTACCTTATATATATCTTCTAGAGCCATCTCGCGACTAAAGTTTTTGTCAGAAACCATTGTGTTTCTAAGGTATGGGCCAACATTTACATGATCGATATCCAACGTCGATATCTCAGTAACCCCGTTATCGAAAAGCGTTTTCAAATTTCCACCAGTTATCGATCCACTTTCTTGATCAAAATCACACGTGATCTCTTCACCGGCTTCCATCCATATTTCACCGGTTTCTTCATTTATTATATCACATGAAGAATATCGACCAATAATGGAGTCAAAGGGTACTAAAATCTCTTTGACCGACTTTGCTTCTTCAATCTCTTTAACAAATCTGGGAGTAATTTTTTTACCTGCCTCTGCGATCACTTCACCAGTGTCAGCATCGACCAAATCAAATTGGGGTTTGACCCCCCTAAATCGTGAGGGGTAAAAAGGGGTCGACCACTTGTTGCTATCATTCAATTTGAACTTGACTTCCTGGTAATATGTTGCGCAGATCTCTTCTTGATTCAAACCGAGTGCGAAAAGGAGCGTTGACACAGGTATTTTTCTTCTTCGATCTATCCTTACAAATACTAAGTCTTTAGCATCAAATTCAAAATCAAGCCAAGAGCCTCGATAAGGAATAATGCGACTAGTAAAGAGTATCTTACCAGAAGAATGTGTCTTACCCTTATCGTTGTCAAAAAATACTCCAGGAGATCTGTGCATCTGTGAGACAACTACTCTTTCTGTGCCATTGACAAGGAATGTTCCGTTAGGTGTCATTAGAGGTATATCGCCCATGTACACATCCTGCTCTTTGATACCCTTAACAGACTTTGCCTGGCTCTCTTCATCAATTTCAAAAACTATCAGACGCAACTTAACTTTCAAGGGTGCTCCAAAAGTTAGATCTCTTTGATGGCACTCCTCTAAATCGTACTTAGGCTTCTCCAATTTATAAGAGACAAATTCTAATATAGCGGTCTCATTAAAGTCGGTAATTGGAAAAATTGACTCAAATGCTCCCCTTATACCTTCTCCTTTTGAAGGCTCTTGACCTTCACCAGAATTTAAAAATAAATCATATGATGACTTTTGGACCTCGATTAGGTTAGGCATTTGCGCAACCTCCCTAATCTTACCAAAGTATTTTCTTATCCGATTTTTTGTAAAAACATCCTTAGACATGGGAACCTCTGATACTTGTTTCTCTGATTTGAACGGGAAACCAAACCAATAAAATTCAAAAGCTCTTCCAATTCATGTGCTCTCCCAAAGCACTCCCGAAAAGAGATTAAGTGTTTGTAGTAAGTTATTGAAGTCAGCATTTAATGAATTAACTTAAGTCAATTCTACTTCAGCGCCAGCCTCTTCGAGTTTTTTCTTAATTTCTTCAGCCTCATCCTTTGCCACTCCCTCTTTTACCGGTTTTCCGCCAGCTTCAACTAAGTCTTTGGCTTCCTTCAACCCTAATCCGGTTATGGTTCTTACCTCTTTAATAACGTTTATCTTTTTATCGCCAGCAGCCTTTAGAATGACGTTAAATTCACTTTTTTCATCCCCTCCAGGGGCTCCATCATCACCGCCTCCAGCAGCAGCCCCTGCTACCATTACCGCACCACCAGCCGCGGGCTCAATCCCATACTCCTCTTTAAGTATATTTTTTAACTCCACTGCATCAACAAGAGACAACTTGGATATATCTTCTGCGAGTTTTTTTAAATCAGCCATTATTTTTCACCTATGTATGTGTATTAAGTTAAAGGGAATTTTGATATTCAGTCTCCCCCGATATTTTCTAAAACGCCTGCAATCGCTGAAGCCGGACCAGTTAAGTTTGCCACCAAACCACCTCCTGGAGCAATCAGTAGACTGCTAATACTGGATAACACCTCTTCTCTTGAGGGAAGCTTGGAAACCTCTGTTACACCATTGAAGTCCAATACCTTGTCCCTCATAGCTCCCCCAACAATCTTGAGATTTTCGTTAGTTTTTGCAAATTCAACAGATATTTTAGCGGCCGTTACCGGATCTTCTGAATACATGAGTACTATTTGATCTACAAGTAAATGTTTCATACCCTCGGGAGGGGAGTTTTCTATTGCTATGCGTGCCAGCCTATTTTTCGCCACACGTACATTCGCACTACCTTCTCGCATCCTGTTTCTTAGATCTGACATTTCAGCAACGGTAATACCCGCATACTTAGCAGCCACTATAATACCAGAATGCTCGAAAACATCCTTCAACTCGCTCACTACCTGTTCTTTCCTAGCTCTATCCAACTATCTCTACTCCAACGTTTGTGCCCCTTGCAAATCTTCCACGCCAGAGGCTAAAAAAGGATTACTCCTTTACAAAACAGGTAGGTGAGCTTAGCTATAATATTTATAGCTTCAAATCTTTTCTACCTGTCTCAGGCAGGATTTACACTCAAAGAAACCCACCATCTTCGACTTAGAATTAGCCTCATAGAGGCTAAAAATCATCATAAAACGCAACGTTTAATAACGATCGCGTTCTTTCAGTTAGTAAACTGGCCACTGTCTAACGTAACACTAGGACCCATAGTTGAACTTACGGAGATCCTTTTCAAGTACGAACCTTTAGCTCCAGCCGGTTTTGCCTTGTTAACTGATTCGATAAATGCTGTAATATTTTCCGAAATTTTTTGTTTGTCAAATGATACTTTACCTAAACCAGCTTGAACGACCCCAGACTTTTCCACTTTAAATTGCACCTCTCCGGATTTAGCCAATTTTACAGCGTTTTCAACGTCTGTAGTAACAGTACCTACTTTAGGGTTTGGCATCAAATTTCTTGGACCAAGTAATTTGCCTAACCTTCCAACAATCACCATCATATCAGGCGTTGCAATACACCTATCAAAATCAATAGAGCCACCTTGAATAGTTTCCATCAAATCCTCTGCACCGACTATGTCAGCTCCAGCTTTCTTGGCTTCCTCCGCTTTTTCACCCCTAGCAAACACAGCAACCCTTACATCTTTCCCATTACCGTGAGGAAGCGCACATACTCCCCTGACCATCTGATCAGCATGTTTTGGGTCTACTCCAAGATTAATGGCAATGTCTACTGTTTCATCAAACTTCGCTGACGCATTGTTTTTTACTAGATCTACAGCTTCATTAAGGCTGAGTTCATGTTTATCCTCGAACGCCTTCTTGGCACTCAAAAATTTCTTTCCCACTTTTGCCATATGTTTATATCCCCTATTTTAATCCTTAACTTCAATACCCATAGACCTAGCTGAACCAAGTATAATTTGCATTGCGCCATCAATATCATTTGCGTTCAGGTCTTTCATTTTGGATTCAGCTATCTCTCTAATTTGTTGAGATGTAACAGTACCAGCAGTTGCCTTTCCAGCGGTTGGAGAACCCCCTTTTAATCCAGACGCTTTTTTCAGAAAAAATGAGGCCGGTGGAGTTTTTATATCCATAGAAAAGGACTTATCAACATAGTAAGTAATTACTGTCGGGCACGGGGCTCCAGGTTCCATCTCCTGCGTGTTAGCGTTAAAAGCTTTACAAAACTCCATAATATTGAGGCCTCTTTGCCCAAGCGCAGGGCCAACGGGTGGTGAGGGATTGGCCTTCCCTGCTGGAATCTGTAATTTCAAGTATCCTTCTATTTTTTTTGCCATATCCTATCTTCCTTTGCACAAATTTTATATCAACTTTGCTTTTGAACTTGAGTAAATTCCAACTCTACAGGAGTCGCTCTTCCAAATATTGATACTGTCAATTTTAGCCTTGAGTTTACATCGTCTACTTCTTCTACAGTTCCAGCAAAACCCTCAAAAGGGCCATCAGTCACATTTACCTTTTCACCTACTTCAAATGCTATCAGTGATCTTGGAGTATCTCCACCTTCTTCAACTTGATTAATTATTCTGGCAACTTCTGCATCTGGTAAAGGAGTGGGCTTGCCGTGTGCTCCCAAAAAACCAGAAACACGGTTTATTCCCTTAATAGCGTGATAAACTTCTTCACTCATGTCCATCTTAACAAGAACGTATCCGGGCATGAACCTTCTTTCTCTCTGAACTTTCTTACCCCTACGTATTTCCAATACCTCTTCAGTTGGCACCAACACTTCAGCTACTTCACTCTCTAAGTTCTTATGCGCAACCATTTCTTTTATATTCTCGGCTACCTTTTTCTCGAAATTAGAAAAAACGCTAACCGAGTACCATCTCATTGTCATTAGGATTTACTCTCTTGTCTTTTTGCAAACCTTTAATGAAAAAAATCGACTAGGTCAACTATTTCAAACTCATCCAGGTTTATAATTCTATCAAATTACATTTTTTATGAACCCAGACTCAAGATAACTCTGAGTACAAACGATATTATCGAGTCTGTAATAAAAAAAAAGGTTGCCAAAATCGCTACCATTATAAAAACCATAGCCGTAGTGGTTATTGTTTCTCTACGGGTTGGCCAAACAATTTTTGAAGCCTCTTGACGACTTTGTTGAATAAATTTAAATATGTTTGCCACAATCACTATCTTTCTTATTTCGTTGTGTATAGATGGTAGAAAAAAAAAATTCAAGTAACATTTCCCCCGCCAGTAAAAATAAGTTTGGCAGGGGTTGAGGGACTCGAACCCACGACCCTCGGTTTTGGAGACCGATGCTCTACCAACTGAGCTAAACCCCTGCAAATATTTAATAACCATTAACTAAAAAAAATCTAATAATCAAGATGCAAGTATTCTATGATAAATCCTTATCAATTAACAATTTCAAAGATTTTTTTTGGACTTTTAAATTTTTGTGCTTTAGAAAAAAATTACATCAAGAATAGAACTGTTATCATGAAAAGAATTCTCATAACATCTGCACTTCCCTACATAAATGGAATAAAACATTTGGGAAATTTGGTCGGTAGCCAACTTCCTGCTGACGTCTATGCAAGATTCATGAGAGCAAAGGGTCACGAAGTTGCTTTTATTTGCGCAACCGATGAGCACGGAACTCCTGCCGAACTAGCAGCTATTGATAATAATACTTCAACAGAAGAGTACTGTGAAAAAATGTGGCAAGTTCAAAAGGATCTGTCTGAGAAATTTTTTCTTTCTTTCGATTTCTTTGGACGATCTTCCTCACCTAGCAACCACGAACTTACTAAGCAGTTTGCATTACAATTGAATAAAAATGGCCTTTTAAAAAGGGTAGAGGAAAAACAATTATTCTCTAAAGAGGATAACAGATTTCTCCCAGATAGATATGTTATAGGTACATGTCCCGAATGCTCATATGAAAGAGCTCGAGGAGATCAATGCGAAAACTGTACCAGACAATTAGAGGCTAGCGAACTTATCAACCCGAGGTCTGTTTTGTCTGGTTCAAAGAACTTAGAATTAATAAAGACCGACCATCTTTACTTAATGCAGAGTAAACTTAAGGACAAACTTTTGGCATGGATTGAATCAAAAAACAACTGGCCAATTATAACCACATCTATAGCAAAGAAGTGGCTACTGGATGGAGAGGGCTTACAAGATCGAAGCATAACTAGAGATCTAAAATGGGGAATAGCCGTTGAAAAGGATGGAAGACCTTGGGAAGGAATGGAAAACAAAGTATTCTATGTTTGGTTTGATGCTCCAATTGCATATATTGCATCGACTTTAGACTGGGCAACCAGTAAAAAACAACACCCAGAGTACTGGAAGACTTGGTGGTTAGATGATCATGGGGCTAAAGATGTTCATTATGTTCAATTTATGGCAAAAGATAATATTCCCTTTCATACTCTTTCTTTCCCAGCAACACTCTTGGGTGCAAAACAATCTTGGAAATTAGTTGACTACATTAAAGGTTTTAATTGGTTAACCTATGAAGGAGGAAAATTTTCTACTAGTCAAAAAAGAGGTGTGTTTATGAATCAAGCAATAGACTTATTTCCCTCAGATTATTGGAGGTGGTGGTTACTTTCAAACGCGCCGGAGAATGCCGACTCTGATTTTACCTGGACAAGCTTTCAGTCTTGTATAAATAAAGACTTAGCAGATGTTTTGGGAAACTTTGTAAGTCGTCTGGCAAAGTTCGCAGCATCGAAATTTGGGGAAGCAATACCTAAAGGCTCGAAATATACCAATGAAGAATTTGAAGCGATATCAGAAATAGAGAAAATCTTTAAAGACTATAATGATGCAATGACCAAAATAGAAATCAGAAAAGCTACTTCGCATCTTAGAAAGATTTGGTCAAAAGGCAACGAGTACCTTCAACGCTCTCAGCCGTGGATGAAAATAAAAACAAATGAGGCAGAGGCAGCAAAAATAGTGAGATTTGGCTTCAACCTAATGCTTTTTTATAGTGAGATATCAGAACCCTTCATTCCCGAAACTTGTTTGAAAATAAAAAGTTGTGTCGGCAAATCGAAAGATAGCGTTGAGTGGTCTTTTTTCAAAGATGACTTCGAAACAATTTTTGAAAGGGTTAAATTCGGTGCGAAATTTAAGCCTTTACAAAATTTGTTTAAAAAAATAGATAATAAAGAAGCTTTGGATCTTGAGAAAAGATTTGCTGGGACTGATGATTAAAAGCCTAGCTTTGATAGAAGAAGCGCAAAAAAATTGAATATCCACAAAATGATACCATAGCTCCCAACAGTGATCCCCAGGAAATATCTAAAAGAGTTATTGTTAATGGGTACCCCTTGAAAAAGATGTAGTTGGTAAGTCCGTAGGTTCCATAAGCTAGAAAACCCAAGAATCCTCCTGACAGAGTTGCTGTAAGAACGGAGTTTGAAGCAATACCACTTCGTACCCCAAACCAATAGAGCCCTAAAACGTAAAATACAAAAAAGATCGATCCATAAGTTAATAGGAACCCTGTACCAACTGATTCTCTCAAAAGGTGCCCCAAATTTGCGGTAAAGTAGGGTTGCATGAACATTGTTATCCAAATGAAATCTACTATCACATAGATAGTTAGCATAGAAAGATAGACAGCGAAAAATTCCATTTTAGACTCCTTGGTATTCTTGTCGATGTCCGAGATTTAGTTCATCTTATGATAAAAGCAACAACCAATTTAAACCTCTTGACGCCAAAACATATATAATACTAAGGTATGCATTGTAGAAGTTACTGAGCCCGCTTGGTGGAATTGGTAGACACAAGGGACTTAAAATCCCTCGACTTAACAGTCGTGCCGGTTCAAGTCCGGCAGCGGGCACCATCGTTTTAGGTTTTACTCACATTAGTTTGCACAGTTTTTGCATATGAGCATAATCTGTATTAAAATGAGGAAGTTCAGCTAGGCTAAGAAAATATGGAAAACAATATTATCAAAGACCGTATACAGGATGTTAGAGAGCGTTTTCTATCAGGTAATCAAATTGAAGAAATAAGGCAGAATGTTACTTCCCTAGTTAACGAGCGATTAGACGAGTTTCAAAACTCACAGAACAGTGCATTTAGAGAGCTTGAAGGTGCTATCGATAAACTTGAAAATCACCAGAGAGAAATGATTGCTTACTTTAACAAGCAATTGTTAATACTTGAAGAAGAACAGAAAGCGTCCAACAGTGAGGTTTTAAAGTTAGCTTCAATGCAAAACCGAAATTTGTCTAAATCTCATAGAAATAAAGATAGCATTGAGCTAAGTAATATTCCCTCAAATTTAAGACAGTTATTTGATAAAAAAATTTTAGTTTGTCTTGCTGCTGTTTCACTTTTGGGAATATTGATTTTAAATTTTTTCTAAAATTTCATAGCAAGCCCAAACACCACCTAAGGATAGATTTTTGTACATGCATTCGATTTTCTGCCTCTTGTAAAGCAACACATCTCTCGTCTCCGAAAATATCCTGAGCCACCTCTTGACCTCTATCTGCTGGGAGACAATGCATAAACAAGACTTCCGATTTAGAAAAACTTAAAAGTTTTTTTGTCACCCTATAGTTTGCCAAATTATTTAGATCCGATTTTGGAAGTTGGTTATCATGCATAGAAACCCACTTATCTGTGACAACAAGGTCTGCATCTTCAACAGCAACAATTGGATTTGGTTCAATAGTGAAAATATTGGGGTAATGGTTTTGTATATACTCTAACATTTTTTCGCTGGGTTGAAACTTTGTTGGTCCTGAGAAAACAATATTAAACTTTAGCGCAACCGCTGCATGCAAAAAGCTTTGAAGAACATTATTTGCAACCCCTAACCAAACAACTTTTTTCCCAGTAATATCACCTCTAATTTCTTGAAATGTAAATATGTCCGCTAAGACTTGGCAAGGATGAGATTCATTAGTCAAGCCATTAATTATTGGAATTTTTGAAGTACGAGCAAATTCATATAATTTTTCTTCTTCGTATAATCTAAGAACCAAAATATCCAAAAATATAGAGAACATAGAACTGGTATCTTGAAGCGTTTCTCCCTGACCCAAATGAATTTCATCTTTGCGAATATTCGAAATCGTGCCGCCAAGTTTCAATACAGCAACCTCAAAAGATAGACGCGTTCTTGTAGACGGTTTTTCAAATAGCAATCCGGTAATCGTATTATCAAGACAATTACTGTAGTTCTCGTTCAGAACTGCGTCTCCGTGTGCTGCCTTTTTTATTTTACCTGCATCATCAAGTATTGCTTTCAGGTTTTTTGGATCAATTTCATTTAGGTTCAAAAAATGGTTCACCATCATTATCTCATTTTTAATAAAGCTTGTTTTAATCTATCAAAACCTTCTTCTATTTCTTTGTAGCTGATAGTTAAAGGAGGTAATATTCGTAAAGTATTAGATGCTCCTGGAACTAATAGTAGCTTTTCCTTTCTACACATATCGATAATTTCAACATTTTTACTAACGCATTTTAGTCCCAACATCAGACCTCTACCCCTCACCTCTAATATTTGTTCAGGGAAAAGGTCTATTAAGCTAGATAATTTTTCTTTAAAGAAGTCACCCTTTTTGCGAATTGAAGATAAAAACTTTGGTTTCATAATGTGTTTAGTTGTCTCCAACGCTACGGCACAACCTAAAGGATTACCACCATAAGTTGAACCATGTGTTCCTGGCACCATACAATCAGCAACTAATTTTGTTGCCAGACAGGCTCCAATAGGGAATCCATTTCCAAGGCCTTTTGCCAGAGCTACAATATCTGGAGACACCTCACAATATTCGTGGGCTAAAAAATGACCCGATCTACCGATACCAGATTGAACCTCATCAAAAATAAGCAGTAAGTTATATTTTTTACACAGGTTCTTAAGTCCTTTCAGAAAAGCACATGGAAGAGTTATTATTCCCCCTTCTCCTAGGATGGGCTCAACGAGAATTGCACATGTTTTTTTTGATATTTTTTTTTCAACGCTATCAATGGAGAATCTTTTGACGAGGTCAAAACCAGGTAAACTTGGGCCAAACCCTTCTAGTAACTTTCTACTACCAGCAGCTGAAATTGTACCCATGGTCCTACCATGAAAAGATCCTTCAAAGGAGATGATCCTATTTCTATTTAATTGGCCCTTAGAGAAATAAAACTTTCTAGCAATTTTAATAGCACATTCGACACTCTCAGCTCCAGAGTTTGTGAAAAAAACTTTTTTCTGCAAAAGTGTTCCTAGTAAGCGATTTTGCAAGCTTCTCTTGTTTTGGCACTGTATATAAATTTGAAGTGTGCCAGAGTTTTGATCCCTGATCAGCGAGCACTTTTACTAATTTAGGGTGGCTGTGACCCAAAGAGTTTACTGCAATTCCAGACGCTAAATCTAAGAACCTTCTACCTTTTTTATCAAATAGCCAAACACCTTCACCTTTTACAAATGCCAATTTGGATCTGCTGTAGGTACTCATCAATGAGGTGTGAGTAGTTAAATTTGAATTTTTGGTCATAATTCTCGCTTCCTAATTTTTATATCCAACTAACCTCATTCCTTCAAAAAATATCCAAAAGAAAACCACTTCCAGACAGTTATAAATAAAATAATGTTCACAGAAACAATACCAAGAGATCCTAAAAGAATATTTGATTCAGCATATCCAAGTGCGCCAAACCGTATGCCATCCATTAGCCAAAAGACAGGATTGAAAAAAGAGATTGCATCAAATGGCTCAGGTAGCTTACTCACAGAATAAAAGGTTCCTGAAAGAAACGATAAAGGGGCAATTACAAAATTATTTACGGCACTCATTTGGTCAAATTTTTTGCAAAATATCCCCACCAATACACCCATAAGTGAAAATGTTACACTACCCATGATTACATAAAAATATAAGACAGGTAAACTAACTGGAAATAATTTTAAAAAAGGGAATATTACAATTAAAACGCCTGTTGCAACAAACAAGCCTCTAAGGACCCCACCCACCATAAATCCTAATGACAGCTCTAACGAAGATAGTGAGGGCATTAAAGTATCAACAATGTTACCGTTGACTTTAGAGACTAGTATCGATGTAGAAGTATTGGCAAAAGAATTCTGAATTGTTACCATCATAAGAATACCAGGAGCAATAAACAAACTGTAATCGCTACTGGATTGTGAAGCAGCATCTCTTTCGGAGAAAACAAATGAAAAAACCGCTATAAAAAGAGCGCTGGTTACGATAGGAGCTAAAAGTGTTTGGGTCCATATAGAAGTAAAACGCCTTTGCTCTCTCAGGATCAGTGTAAACAAGCCCAAAAAATTTGAAAATCGTTCAATATTTTCTGATTTCTGTCTCATAATTAATTTCTAACTAATCCTTTATTTATTAAGAAAACCATTGTATACGTTCTTTTTATCAATTTTTACAACAATAATTTTTGGAGCTTAATATGGCCTGGAGTGATGAACGTGTAGCTATATTAAAAAAAATGTGGCTTGATGGAAATAGTGCAAGTGAAATAGCTAAGGAACTAGGCGAAATAACGAGAAACGCGGTAATAGGCAAAGTACACAGGTTAGGTTTGTCTAATAGAGAAAGCAACGTTTCGAAAAGCGGCTCTGGTACAACTAAAGCTGTCAAAAGCCTAAAAAGAGGTCGCCCACCAAAAGTAATTAAGGAAGCTAAAAAGAGAGGAAGGCCACAAAAGCTTAAGGAACCTAGTGAGTTTACAGAGACAAAAGATGACAAAAACAAATCTCTTAATCCGTTAGCTGCTTCACAGGGATCTAACGAGAAAAAGATTGAGGTCGTTTCAGATTTAAGCGAAGAAACGCTAAAAAATCTTTTAAAGGTGGAAATGAAATCAAAAAAAATATCTCTAATGGAATTGACTGAAAGAACATGTAAATGGCCAATAGGAGACCCCGCAACGGACACTTTTTGGTTTTGTGGGCATGAGTCTGAGCCAGGAAAACCATATTGCAAAACACATATATCTATCGCTTTTCAGCCTATCACTCAACGGAGAAGTAGAAAAGAGAGTTAGTAGCTGGAACTATGACGTTTAAATCGTAAAAAAAATTAATTAGTAAGATTTATAAATGATCAAATATACCCTTATCTGTAACAATGGCCACCAGTTTGATAGTTGGTTTTCAGATTCTGGTTCATTTGAAAAACTAAAAAAAAATGGACACCTTGAGTGCACAATATGCTTTTCAAAAAATGTTGAGAAGTCATTAATGGCACCAAGAGTAACTTCAGGTAGTGATAAAAAGAAAAAGTCATTCATCTCAGCACAAAGCGCTGTTGAGAAGGAAATAAAAGCCCTTAAAGATAAAATATTAAAAACTGCAACAGATGTGGGAGAAAATTTTTCTGCTGAAGCAAGGGCAATGCATTATGGAGAAAAAAAAGAAAAACCAATTATTGGAAAGACCACTGTAAGCGAAGCCAAAGATCTTGCAGAAGAAGGTATACAGTTCCTTCCGTTGCCATGGAGCGATGATAAAACAAACTAAAGAATGCAATGAAAATCTTAACTATGAAATTTGGTGGAACTTCTGTAGCGGATATAGATAGAATAAAGGCTGTAAGGGATTTGATTTCCGGTGAAGTAAACAACGGTTGGACTGTAGTTGCTGTGGTTTCAGCAATGTCAAAAGAAACTAACAAACTGATTGATTTGGCAAAACAAGTTGGAGTTGAAAGCTTAGTTGATCCTGAATATGACGCTTTAATATCTACTGGTGAAGATGTATCTTCTTCATTGTTAGCTATTGCTTTAAACAGTCACGGTGTTTCTGCTAGAAGCTGGCGAGGGTGGCAACTTCCAGTGAGGACAGATAGCTTCTATTCAAATGCAAAAATTGAGGAAATCGAAACGAAACAACTCGAAAGTAGCTTTAAAGACGGGACTAAAGTTGCTGTTGTTTCTGGTTTCCAAGGGATAGATAAATCTGGAAGAGTAACGACGCTAGGGCGCGGGGGCTCTGATACTTCAGCTGTGGCAATTGCTGCTGCGATAGGAGCTAAAAGATGCGATATATACACAGACGTTTCGGGCATTTACACTACTGATCCAAGAATTAAAATAAATGCCTCAAAACTCAAAAGGATTTCATTCGAAGAAATGCTCGAAATGGCTTCACTTGGAGCGAATGTACTTCAGACCCGTGCAGTGGAACTTGCAATGCGCCATAAAGTACCTATAACTGTGTTAAACAGTTTTTCAAAAGAGGAAGGAACACTTGTTTGCGATGAAGAGGAAATTATGGAGAAAAATATTGTATCTGGAATAGCTTTCCAAAAAAACGAATCCCAAATAACTCTTACTAACATAGAAGATAAGCCCGGGGTGGCGGCCAAGATCTTTGGTCCTTTGGCAAGCTCTGGAGTGAATATCGATATGATAGTTCAAAGTAATACTGAAACTGGCTTAACAAATATCACTTTCTCTTGTCCTGCAGACGATTTACAAATGGCAAAAAAAGCTATATCGAAAGCGAAAGAGAATAGCTTAATCTCTTTTGAACGCCTTATTGAAAATAAGAATTTAGCGAAAGTATCTATTGTTGGTATAGGTATGAAAACACACGCAGGTGTTGCCCAAAAAATGTTTGAAACGCTATCAGATGAAAACATAAATATAAACGTCATATCGACTTCAGAAATAAAGCTTTCTGTTTTAATAGAAAGGAAGTATTTGGAGCTTGCTGTCAGAAGCCTTCATGACGCCTTTGGTTTGCAAAATCTCTAATTACACTAAAAATCCAAGCTGGCTTCAATCAAACTACCAACTGCTTTATTAAGAAATTTATTGTTAATATCTAGGCCCAAAAGTCTCTTATTATCGAGCCCATCACCGATGGAAACATCACGGGTTGGATTTTTACTGAAGCCAAATTTTGAATAATATTCTTCATCACCAACTAAGACAATCCAATTCCATTTGTCGGCTTTCGCTTGCTCTATACCCTTTAAAACTAATTTCTCACCTAAACCTTCACTTTGGTAAATTGGGTGAACAGCGAGGGGGCCCAAAAGAAGGCCTCTACTACTATGCCTATCTATTTTTATTTTCCAAAATCTTACAGAGCCAACTACATTATTTGACTTGTCCTTTATAACATAGGAAAGTTTCTTTACTTTGTTATCTGGGCCCCTCAACTGATATGAACTAAGAAGTTTTCTTCGAGGCGTGAATACTAGATCCAATAACCGTTCGACTTGTAGATGATCATTTTCGGTTTCTAGTAATAATCTAAGATTATTATGAAGGCTTTTCATTAGTCTTAATTTTATATATTTTGAGTATCTTGCCTTAGAATTACTCCAGGATTTAGAATGGCGGATGGATCAATAGCTTTCTTTATCTGACACATTACATTGAATTTTCCTGGGTCACAATATTGCTTTAAATCTTTAACTTTTAATCGACCAACTCCATGCTCTGCACTAAATGATCCTCCTAATTTTTTACAATTACTATTTACAATTTTTGTTAATTTAGATTTTATTTTGATATAGCTGGAGTTGCTTTCATTTTTGGGAGGAAATATATTGAAGTGTAAGTTTCCATCTCCCATATGACCAAAACAATTTACTCTGAGAAATCTATTTAATTCTTTTATTTCAGACATACTTTTATCTAGAAAACTTTCGATGTGATCCAGTGGCAAAGAGATATCATGAGAAGTAATAGCCCCGATTCTTCTATTAGCCTCAGGTATATCTTCTCGCAATTTCCATAATTTTTTTGCTTTGGAGTCTGTATCACCGAGCATTACATTGGAAATTATATTTTTTTTACAGAGATCATCTAAGACTTCATACACGTCTTGTTCTAATGCTCTGTTGTTGAACCCTAATTCCATAAGGACATGCCATTTCGAATTATTTCTTTGAAGTACGGTTTTGACCATTTTTGCTTCTTCAAGAAACGTTAGTCCTACGTCGCTGATCAACTCAAACGCTTGTAAAAACTGCCCAAACCTCTTTGATATTTCTAAATAGCTTTGTAGTGCTGAATTGAAATTTTGTACTCCAAAAAACGTCACAATTTTATTTGATGGAGTGGGAAAAAGTTTTAAAACTGCTCTTGTTATAATACCCAAAGATCCTTCAGATCCGATAAATAGGTTTTTTAGATCATACCCGGTGTTATCCTTCTTGAGCGTCTTAATATCATTAATAATAGAGCCATCAGCCAACACTACTTCCAGTCCTAGGCAAAGATCTCTTGCATTTCCATATTTTAAAACCCCTATTCCTCCAGCATTTGTAGCTAAATTTCCGCCTATACAACACGAACCCTTTGAAGCCATTGATAGAGGGTATGTAAAATTTTTTTTGCCTACAAATTCGTGAATCGACTCCAAAATCACGCCTGCTTCTACTTCTATAGATTGATTGATGGAGGAAAAATTCTTTATCTTATTCATCCTTTCCATAGATAAGGTTACGTAATATTTATCTGGAGAAATTTGGCCTCCTACAAGTCCAGTGCCACCACTCCAAGGTACAATGCCAATTTGATATTTGTTAGCAAGTTTCAAGCATTGAGAGACCTCCCCGGTAGATCTAGGTTTGATTACATGAAGCGATTTGTTTTTATATACACCACGTGGTTCAGATAGAAAGGATGAAGAAATATCAGTAATAAAGCTTTCGGAAAAAGTCTGTCTAATATTTCTTATAAAGTCAGCATAATCATTTTCTTTCTTCAATTTTTTAACTCTCCTCAACCTGGCCTCTTCTGTCATTTCTTAATAAGCCATATAAAATGTGGTTTCTCCAGCGACCATTTATTTGCAAATAGCTTTGCCCTACACCTTCATACTTAAACCCAACCTTTTCCAGCAGCCCTCGACTCGCTCCATTTTCTGGCAATGTAGCAGCTTCCAATCGGGAGATATTTAATTTATTAAAGGAAAAGTCAACAATTACCAAAACAGCTTCTCTCATAAAACCTTTGCCAGTATGCTCCCTCCCGAGCCAATAACCCAAGGTGGCAGAATTGGATGGGCCTTTTCTGACGTTTTCAATAGTAATTGAACCTAGCAAAGTCTGAAACTTATCAAAAATGAAAAATTGATACGCTTGACCTGCCTTAGAACTTTTCCTCGCCCACTTTACTCTATTGTTAAAAGCACTGCGCTTAAAAAACTCTTTATCTCTTTTGGGCTCCCACAGCTCTAAAAATGCTTTACTACCCTCTCTAAGAGAATACCACTGATCAAAATCAATATAGTTGGGCGCTCTTAATTCTACCTTTTTTGTTTTCAATGTAAGTTCAGGTTTACCAAAAATCATTCCCAAAATCTAACTTTCTAAATGTTCAATCCGTTCTCAAATAGCTTTTTCTTATTTCGTCTGCGACCTTTTCCTTGCTTGAAGGTATCACTTTTACACTTTCCTTATTTTCCATTACCCTTTTAAGGGCAGAAGGAATTTGTATCCTCTTATCCAATGCGTTCTCTACAGTCTCTTTGAATTTCGCTGGATGTGCCGTACCAAGTGAAACCACTGTTTCTCCTCGATCAACAAAGGTTTTTCCTACCTTTACACCAATAGCACTATGAGGACACAAAATTATCTCTTTCTCATTAAAAAAATGATTTATTGTTGCTATAGTGCCGTTGTCTGTTACGGCACCACTATCAAAATCTCTCGAAATCAAGGATATTATTCTTTGTTCAAGTTTAAAGTAGCCCTTATTCGAAAAATGTTTCATCCGCTTACCAACCTCCTTGGTATCATTATTTAAAAGATCAAACAGCAGTCTTTCAAAATTCGAAGCAACTTGAATATCCATAGAAGGGGATAACGTCTTTCGAACACTGTTACTTCTATAAACACCAGTTTTAAAGACTCGATTCAAAATATCATTTTTATTTGTCGCGACTATAATCTTATCTATTGGTAAACCCATTTTTTTTGCAAGATACCCAGCATATGCATCTCCAAAGTTTCCAGTAGGAACGCTAAAACTCAATTTGTCATTGGGAAGGTCTTTTATCTGATAGAAAGCCGAGAAATAGTAAATAATTTGAACCAGAATTCTTGCCCAATTAATTGAATTTACACCAGATAAATTAACTTCACTGGCAAGCGCTTTGTCTGCAAATAATTTTTTTTACTATTGATTGGCAATCATCGAAAGTTCCTTGAACAGCAAATACTTTAACATTCTTGGCGTTTGAGGTGGTCATCTGCATTCTTTGCATTTGAGATATTCTTTCATGCGGGTATAGGACGTATAAATTGACGTTTGATACATTCTTGAAGGCCTCAACTGCGGCTGAACCCGTATCGCCAGAAGTTGCCGTTACAATATTAATTTTTAAATTTTTCTTTTGAAGTGTAGTGGTAAACATTTTTGCTATGACTTGCATAGCAAAGTCTTTAAAAGCAAAGGTGGGTCCATGAAATAATTCAAGAAAATAGTGATTATTTTCCAGTTCAATTAGCGGGCTTTTTAGCTCATGTTGGAAACCCGAGTAGGAATCATGCACTATCTCAGTTAACTCAGACCTACTAAAGCAATCACCGGAAAATAATGATATTATCTCTACAGCGAGCTCTTCGTAACTTAGATGTCTCCATTTATTTAGTACTTCGATATCCAATTTTGGGATAAATTTTGGAACAAATAGTCCACCATCTCCAGCTAACCCTGAGTGTAAGACTTCACTAAAGTTCTTTAACCCATCTAATCCCCTAGTCGAATAGTATAACATTACTCAATTTTCTTTTTTACTATAATTTTATATATGAAGTACGCACTCATACCAAACCATAAAATCGACATCATAAACCAGGTCACTGCATATTGAAGGTGGTTATTTGGTATTTGTTGGGTCGGTTCTTGCATCTTTATACTTGGGTCTAATCGATTTTCAGTTGCTACTACCAATATTGGTTTGGCTTTAAGAAAGCTTGCCATTTTCTCCAGGTCACGTGAAAACCATATATTACGATTAAGATTGGGCTCTGGTGTAAAGTAATCAGTCTCATTTGGCCAAAATAGGTATCCGGTTACAGACCTTTGTTGTCCCAAAGTTTTTAAACGATTTTTCTCTTGTTCTTCTATAACTCCCCTTTCTATAAGGATTTTACTACCATCTGTTTGCTTGAGAGGCGAAATAACTCTAAACCCAGCTCCCGACCCTTTGATCGGAGTAAGAATAAAAATTGAGCTAGGCTCCAATGAACCTTCAACCTTGACCATTTTATAGTTATGTTCTTTATTATTTAGCACCGTTGGAAGTGATGACGGTTCAGCTCTTAAATTGTAATTAATATTTTCCAAAATAGTTTCCTTCCAAGCAAGTCGCTTGATTTGCCAAACGCCTAGAGAAACCAGTACCACAAAACCTGGTACTGCTACGAAGACAACAAAAAACCACTTTTTATTCATTTAGAGGTAAATTCTGAACCAGTTAGGCTCCCCAAATATAGATCGCAGCAAAAAGAAATAGCCAAACAACATCAACAAAATGCCAATACCAAGCAGCTGCTTCAAAACCTATATGTTTCTCTGGAGAGAAATGTCCTTTCCTTGCTCTGATCAAGCAAACAATCAAAAAGATCGTACCTATAAGAACGTGGAACCCATGGAACCCCGTCGCCATAAAAAAACTGGCACCATAAATGTTGCCAGAAAATGAAAAAGATGCGTGAGTGTATTCATATATTTGGAACACTGTGAAAAGTGCCCCTAGAGCAATTGCCAAGATCAAACCATTCTCCAATCCTTTTCTGTCGTTCTCATGCGCTATAGCATGATGGGCCCAAGTTGCTGCTGCTCCTGAGCAGAGTAAGATCAGTGTGTTTATCAGGGGAAGGTGCCAAGGGTCAAAGGTCTCAATTCCGGTTGGAGGCCACACACCACCAACCGCCTCCATCGGGTAAAGAGCATGTTTAAAAAAGGTCCAAAACCAGGCAAGAAAAAACATTACCTCAGATGTTATGAACATAATTACTCCATATCTTAAACCTATTTGAACCACTGGAGTATGGTCTCCATCCTTGCTTTCAAAGACTACGTCTGACCACCAAGCAAACATGCAATATAAAACTATTAGGAGTCCCAAAGCTGCAATTAAAATACCGCCCCCATGCATGAATAAGACGCTTCCAAACAGAAGTGTGAAAGCCCCAATAGCACTAAGGAATGGCCATAAACTTGGATTTAAAATATGATAATCGTGATTTTTTTCATGAGCCATTTTTTATCCCCTTACACATATTATTTTATGATTTTTTCTCATCTTCTAGTTTATAAAAAGTATATGATAAAGTCAGCGATTTTATATTCTTCGTTTCAATATTCTCATCAATTTCTGGATCAATGTAGAATGTAACTGGCATCTTGACGCGCTCTCCCGGCTGCAAGGTTTGCTCGACAAAACAAAAGCAGTCGATTTTACTAAAATAGTTTCCAGCTGAAAATGGAAAAACGTTGAAGCTAGCTTGACCAGAAATAGTCTCATTAGTCGGATTGTGTGCTTCATAAAAAACTAACGCTGTTTCTCCAATTTTGACCTCCACCTCATTTTGCATTGGTATAAAGTCCCACCTCATGTTCTTAGACTTTGATGCATCAAATCTAACTTTAATTGTCTTATTTAAGATAGGGCCATCAAACGACTCGGAATAAGTTTCAGGCGTACCTCCGTACCCCGTAACCTTGCAAAACCAATCATAAAAAGGAACTGCTGCGAACGAGGCAGAAAGCATTACGCACACAAGTGCAATCAAGTAAAATGGTGTGCGTTTTGGTCTAACATAATTAATCATTATCTTTTTCCAACATATTTTGTCTAATGATATGGTCATAACCTTGCATAAGGGAACCTTGCTTTAATTTAACTATGGTTACAGAAAAAATAAGTACAACTACCACGAATAACAGTATCCCAATTTTGGTGTTGCCTGTGTCCCTATTTAATTCTGATTGTTTCAACTCTCTTCTCAAAACTGATTTTTACAACATAACTGGCCAAACTAATAATATAGCAGGCTCTAAAGTTTCAATAACCCTATTTATCACTAGTAAACCGAAATACAAAAAAAGGTATAGAATTGTAAACTTAAAAAATTGTCTTTCTCTCTCATAGTCCTTATTGTCATTAAACCTGACAAGTCTTATAGCTAACAATAGCAGGGCTGCATTTAAAACATTACTAGACAAAAATAATGCCAGTCCGCCTATCTCAGAGAAAGAGATGACTTGCGATAAAATTATTAAAATAAGAGTGTAATAAAGTATTGTCCTTCTAGTCTTTTCCACCCCATATAAAACTGGAAACATGGGGATGCTTGCTTTAGCGTAGTCATCTTTAGTGATTATTGCCAGTGACCAAAAGTGTGGTGGTGTCCAGAGAAATATGAACAAAAACAATAAAAGGGGTTCAGTAGAGATTGTTCCTGAACTTGCTACCCACCCTATCAAAGGGGGCATCGCCCCAGCAGCTCCTCCAATCACAATGTTTTGAGGTGTAGCTTTTTTTAAAAACATCGAATAGATAACAAGATAGAAAAATATTGTTAATGCTAAAAGAAAGGCAGCTAACCAATTAGAAACTAGTCCCAGAAACATTACAGAAAATATTGAAAGACTTAGACCAAAGACGAATGCGTCATCAGAACTTATTTTTTCATTAGGGAGAGGCCGACAATTTGTCCGCTCCATTATGTTGTCAAGCTCTTTATCCCACCACATGTTTAACACCCCAGCTGCACCAGCACCTATAGAAATGCAAAGCAATATAATAAGAGATATAAACAAGTTATTTTGGATAGGAGCTATAACTATGCCTACCGCAGCTGTAAACACTGCAAGCCACATTACTCTTGGCTTCAACAACGTATATAGGTCTTTAAAAGACCCTGTTGCTTTTGAATCTATGCTTTCTAAAGTGTTCAACTCGACAACCTATCTAATCAACACGACGCTTAATTTTTGTTTGCCAGCGCAATAGATTTTTGCCTATCACCACTCATATCAGCAAACTTCTCTGAAGCTCTCTTGAGCCACGCTTTATATTCTTCCTCGCTGACAACTTTCACCACTATTGGCATATAGGAATGGTTCAGTCCACATAACTCGGAGCATTGACCAAAATATACTCCCTCTTTTTTCAGGCTTAAACCAAAGTTCAGCTAAACGTCCCGGAACTCCGTCTTGGTGGACTCCAAACGACATAACTTTCCATGCGTGAATAACATCTGACGCTGTAACTTGAACTGTTATGTTTTTATTAACAGGCACAACTACTGGGTTGTCGGTTGCCAAGAGATATTCATCCTGGGAGTAACCATACTCGGCAAGCTCTTCTTTCTCAAGCATCACCGAGTCAAATGAAAAGTCATGCTGAGGGTAATCGTAAGACCAATACCACTGGGCTCCAGTTGCCTTTATCACAACATCACTATCTGGAATTCTCAGCTGTTTGAGCAAAATAGGTAATGAAATAATTCCAATGCCTATCAGTATAAACACCGGAATTATCGTCCATAAGATTTCAATTGGAGTATTGTGGGTAGTAGAAGATGGTGTTGGGTTAGTCTTTCGATTGTATCGGATAAAAACCCAAACAAGAAGGGCACTTACGAATAATGATATTAGTGTAATAATGACCAAAAGAACATTGTCTAGCCACTGTATGTCTCTGGCTAACTCTGTAACCGGCGGTTGGAAATTTATTCCATTTGGAATTGGTTTTCCTATAACAGGCAAATTTTTGTCTAAACCGTCATTAGCCAATATTGCAGAAGCTGGAGCTGTAAACAGGATCATAGCTAACGGTACCCTAAAAATATTCAAAAAACGTCGTAAAAAACTATTCATAAGACCCCCTGAAATATAGTTTCTAATTACATATATGCGACTGTGATATATATAGCTTACTTTTTGTAAAAATCCACTACAAAACCAATCGAAAACTACTTTCAAGTCTAAAAATTTTTGTTCTTTATTTCAAACTTTACTTTAGGTTATATCGTCGCAACAAATTTAATGTTTGTTAAATATTTAAAAAAAAAAGATTGACAAGATCAACAATGGATAAGATTTAAAACAAAACGGTAGGAATTTTTATGACGGATGTCGTAATTGTAGAGTCACCAGCAAAAGCAAAAACAATTAATAAGTATTTGGGAAACCAATACAAGGTTCTTGCTTCTTACGGGCACGTTAGAAATTTACCTAAGAAAAATGGTTCAATTGATGTTGAGAATGATTTCAAACCTAAATGGGAGATCGATGCAAAAAGCAAAAAGCATATAGACGAGATCGTTAAAGCACTGAGGTCCAGTTCGAAGCTTATATTAGCAACCGACCCTGACAGGGAAGGTGAAGCAATTTCGTGGCATATTCTTGAAATATTAAAAAGCAAAAAAGCGCTTAAAGCTGGTATGGCTGTAGAGAGAGTTGTATTTAATGCAATTACTAAAAATGCCATTTTATCAGCTATTGAAAGCCCAAGGGGAATAGACACAGATTTAGTTGAGGCATATCTTGCACGAAATTCATTGGATTATCTTATGGGCTTTAATATTTCTCCAGTGCTTTGGCAAAGGCTCAGAGGAGCTGCAAAATCAGCTGGACGGGTTCAGTCACCAGCGTTAAAGCTCGTTGTTGATAGAGAAATTGAAATAGAAAAATTCAAAACGGAAGAATATTGGACTATTTCTGCTGACTTTAAATACGAAAATAATAACGTGATTCGAGCTAACCTCTTTATGTTAAACGATGAAAAAGTTGAGAAGTTTTCGTTTAAGGACTCTGATACAACAACCAAAACCACAAGTGAGCTCGAGCGGAAGAAATATCACGTAACTTCTGTAACTAGTCAAAAAAGAAATCGAAATCCCTATGCTCCATTTACGACATCCACACTACAACAAAGCGCCAGTACCAACTTAAAAGTGAGTCCTCGGGACGTCATGTCAACTGCTCAGAAACTTTATGAAGCTGGGCTGATCACTTACATGCGCACAGATGGAATTGAAATGGCTTCTGAAGGCATAACTAGTGCAAGAAAGCAAATTTCTAATTCTTTAGGCGACCATTATTTACCTGAAAAACCAAGAGTGTTCAAAAATAAGGCAAAGAACGCACAAGAAGCACATGAGTGTATCAGGCCCACGGATTTTTCTAAAACACCCGAAAATGCAAAAAATTTAAATAAGTCGGAATTGGACTTATACGCATTGATATGGAAAAGAGCGTTGGCATCTCAAGCAAAAGCAGCAGAAGTATTGCAGACAACAGTTTTAATTTCCTCCTTATGCGATAGCGCTCAATTTAGACTATCGGGACAAGTCGTGACATTCGAAGGGCATTTAAAAATATTCCAAGATACGAAGAAAGAAGATGACGACAAGAGGATCCCAGACATTAAGGAAAAATCTAAGATGAAATTGGAAAAAATTAATAAAGAACAACACTTCACTGAACCACCTCCAAGATTTAATGAAGCTTCTTTGATTAAGCGTCTTGAAGAAGAAGGTATAGGAAGGCCCTCTACATACGCATCGATTATATCAAAAATACAAGAAAGAAATTATGTAAAAAAAGAGAAAAACAGGCTTTTTCCCGAAGATACTGGTCGACTTTTGAATTTTTTTCTTGAGGCATATTTCAACAAATACATTGAGTATAACTATACAGCCAAGCTTGAAGAAAACCTCGATGACATTTCTAGTGGCGAAAAGTATTGGAAGGATGTAATCAAAAGTTTTTGGGAGGAGTTATCTCAATCTGTGGAATACGCGATGAGCTTTAGTATCACTGAGGTTCTGGATAACTTGAATATAAAATTAGCCGACTATTTGTTCAATGATGGAACTGGAAAAATACAAAAAAACTGCTCCCTATGCAATGATGGTGAGCTAGGGATAAAGTTATCAAAAACCGGTGCATTTATCGGGTGTTCAACGTATCCCGAATGCAAATACTCAAGACCATTAAATTCTAGTTTTAATCATAGTTCATCTGAGGTAATAGCTCAAGAAGAACCTTTGGGTCAAGATAGTGATGGTAACGATATATTTATTAAAAATGGACGTTATGGACCATATCTTGAAATTGCTCTTGATGGCTTGGAAAAACCAAAAAGAGCTGCAATCCCCAAGCACTACACGATCGAAGAGCTTACAATTGAGAGAGCAAGACAATTATTAGAGCTACCTAGAAAATTAGGGCTACATCCTGAAGATCAGTCTGAAGTTATTGCAGCTATAGGCCCTTATGGTCCATATATTAAACATGGACGAACTTACGCAAACATTAAGGATTTTGAAGAAATCTTTTCGATTGGTATGAACAGAGCTGTTGAATTATTGGTAGAGGCAGCAGAAAAGAAAAATAATAAGGGTGGACGAGCAGGAAAGGAGCTAAAAGTGTTAGGTTCTCATCCAGAAGGTGAGGCAGTGAAAATTATGTCGGGTCGCTACGGTGATTATATAAAATGGAATAAGATAAATGTGACTATACCGAAGGAAAGGTCTGTTAAAACACTCACTCTTGAAGAGAGTATTGCTTTAATAGATGAAAAAAGAAAAAAATAATTATCCAGCCTGTAGAACATAACTCTAAAAAGATCCTTGCAATAACAAGAATAAGCCATGACGAAATATTTACGCTTAGTGGTTCAAATGGTGACTCATCGCTCGATTTTTTTTGTAGCGCTTCAGACAAAAACAACCTAAACATTGGAGACCTTGTATTGGCTTCGATTAAGTTTCTAAAAGAACAAAGCCCAATGGTATCAATTTTAAAGAGAATACAGTATCCAAAGAACTATATATTCGCCGTGTATCTCCATGATCAAACGGGCGCGAAATTAGCTTCGTTATCAAATAAAGGGGAAAAACCACTTAGAGTACTTCCATTGAAAATGGGAGCAAATTTTGACCAAAAATTTGGATATTTTGCAATAGGGGCACCTTCAAAATATCTCAAGAACCTCAAAATACACGATTTCCATATTTTTGGCTCTATCAATTGTCCAAGTAGCTTTTCAAAAATAGCTGCGATCGAATGGAACCTAAGACAGTTTTTCCCTAAAAAGATACTAAATGAAGCAAAGAAAATATTTGAAAATTATAAAATTTCAAAAAATGAACATCGAATAGCCAAGCCCTTTATTACCATAGACCCAGATGACGCAAAGGATTTAGATGATGCTATTTATATAGAGCCAGATAAATCAAAGAATAATCCAGGAGGCATAGTTTTATTCGTTGGCATCGCGGATGTGTCATTTTTTGTCAAAACGAATTCTACTATTGATAGAGAGGCCTTAAAAAGAGGAAACTCAACATATTTTCCCGATAAAGTTATCCCTATGCTGCCAGAAGATTTGAGTAATAATCTCTTTTCGTTAAAGCAAAAATCACCTAAGAAAGCAGTAGTAGTCAAAATGCACTTAGACCATAGAGGTTACAAAATAAAGCATGAATTTATCAGAGGCATCATTACTGTTGAAAAAAATTACTCTTATAAAAACTTTGAAGCCTTTTTATCGGATTGCAAAACAAAAAAAACATATTGTGTATATAAGAGAGCATTAAATCTTCTAAAGCAATCGCCACATTTAAAAAATCGCTTAAATTTAAATTTAGCTGAGAAAAAAATTTCATTATCTTCCGAAGGTTACCCTACACATGTTTCCGAGAAGAACAGTCTAAGAAGTAACGAACTTATTGAAATGACAATGATACTTACAAATCTCTGCGTGTCACAAACCCTTAGTCAATCGATTACAAAATACCTTTCTCGATACCATGGAATGCCTGACAAGCATGCTTTAAAAGATTTAAACATCTTTATGAATTTAAATAATTTAACAACAATTAAAGAAAAACAAGTTACTTCGAATTCATTCAATGAGTTATTAAAACACTGCAAATATCCCGAAAAAAAAGACTCATTAAGCAACTTTATATTGCGGATATTACCAAAAGCAAAATACTCTGCTGTAAAAGCTGGGCATTTTGGTCTTAATCTGCCGTTATATTGCCATTTCACATCTCCAATAAGAAGATATGCAGATCTTACCGTACACCGCTCATTGGCTTTCGCTCTAAAATGGGAAAAGGATGATTTGAATTTTATGGAGGACCATAAAGCAATTTGCCAAATCATTAACGAATCTGAAAAAAAATCAGTTGGAGCTGAGCGTGAAAGTTTAGATCGCTATTCAGCCCTATTCATGTCTAACCGCATTGATGAATACTTCGATGGTATAGTTTCAGGTTCCTCAAGATCCTGTATTTTTATAAAGCTGAAAAAATTCCCAATTGAAGGTGTATTATTGAAAAAATATTTAGGCTTCAAGAGCGAAAAAAAAAGATCTGCATTTAAGTATGGAAAAAGTAAAGCGAGAGATAAGGGGTTATCTACTGGAGATGAAGTTCGGGTAAAGTTGGTATCAGTACTTCCGTATAATGGGTCGATAACTTTCTCGCTTTAACGAGTTTTTTCTGGATTGGGCCAATTGTTAGATTGCATTTCAAAAAGCCTTGAAATAGTTCTTTGAAATTCGAAGGTATTTTTTCCACTATTATATAATTTTTCTGGAGGTACCTCCGCTCTACAAAGAATTTCTACTTCTTTATCATAAACACTGTCGATCAGATTTATGAACCTTTTTGCGCTATCATCTCCACCATTTGACAAATCTGGAATTTCATCCAAAAACAATAATTTGAGGTGGCTGACTAATTCTACATAATCTGAAGAACTAAGAGGAATCGAACAGATTTGGTTGAATTTCAACCAGCCCACACCTTTATCGAACCTTTCTATTCTGAATTCACGGCTGTTCATTTGTATCGTTATCCCTGCACCTAGATAAAGATTGAATTGGGATATAAGATCATTAAATTGGCTGTTATCTTGAGATGAAG
>CABZEG010000004.1 GCA_902524655.1 uncultured Alphaproteobacteria bacterium
ATCAATTGTTGGCTAAGGCTAAAGAAGATGAAAAATTATCTTTTCTTCCGATTATTGTTAAGAGTGATGTAAGAGGATCCGGTGAAGCGATTGTTCAGGCAATGGAAAAAATAAAAAGTGAGGAGGTTGAAGTTAGAGTCGTTCATTCAGGTGTTGGCGCTATAACAGAAAGTGACATAACTTTGGCATTATCTTCTAGTTCTATAATTATAGGATTTAATGTAAGAGCAAACAGCGCTGCTAGGGAGAGTGCATCTCAGAAAAAAATTGATATAAGATACTATTCAGTGATATATGATCTTGTTGACGACATCACCAGGGCGGCAGAAGGGCTTCTTTCGCCGGAAATAAAAGAAACTTTTATAGGGTACGCTAAAATACAAGAGGTTTTCAAAATCACTGGTGTTGGAAAGATCGCTGGTTGCTTAGTAACTGAGGGGCACGCGAAAAGAGATGTTGGTGTTCGTCTCTTAAGAGAAGATGTTGTTATTCATACAGGAAAGCTTAAAACACTTAAAAGATTTAAAGATGAAGTTAAAGAAGTACAGTCTGGACAGGAATGTGGAATGGCTTTCGAGGCATATGAGGATATCAGAAAAAACGACGTTATAGAAATTTTTACTACACAGGAAGTAGCGCGAACCTTAAGCTGACTTGAAATATGAAAAATATGCATGGAACAACTATAGTCGGTGTCAGAAAACAAGGAAGTGTCACAATTGCTGGCGATGGACAAGTCAGTTTAGGTAATACAATAATAAAAGGAACCGCTCAGAAAATTAGATCCATAACAAATGAGGGTTATAAAGTTATCGCAGGTTTTGCTGGTTCCACCGCAGACGCCTTTACTCTTATAGAAAGATTGGAGGAAAAACTTGAGAAACATCCAGGTCAACTGTCCAAAGCGTCTGTGGAACTTGCTAAAAATTGGAGAACTGACAAATATCTAAGAAATTTAGAGGCTATGATGATCGTTTCTGATGGGGTTGAGTTATTAATAATAACTGGTTCGGGAGATGTATTAGAGCCTGAAAATAATATAGCATCTGTAGGTTCTGGTGGCAACTTTGCGTTGGCTGCTGCTAGAGCTTTGTACGAAGGAGAAGATAATTCAGAAAAAATCGCTACAAAAGCTATTAGCATTGCTTCTGAAATATGTGTTTACACTAATGACAACGTTAATTACTTAACTTTGAATTCGAGATAATATGTCAAGCAACCTTACCCCAAAACAAATAGTAAAAGAGCTTGATAGATTTATAATAGGTCAAGAAGACGCAAAGAAATCGGTGGCGATTGCATTGAGAAATCGGTGGAGACACCAGCATGTGATCGACGGTATAAAGGATGAAATATACCCTAAGAACTTACTTATGATTGGTCCTACTGGTGTAGGAAAAACAGAAATATCAAGGCGATTATCTAAAATAGCAAAAGCCCCTTTTTTAAAAGTTGAAGCAACAAAATTTACTGAAGTTGGATATGTTGGAAGAGACGTTGAGCAAATAATTAGAGATCTCTTAGAAAACTCAATTATCCTTGTAAAAAAAGAGATGAGTAAGTCTGTTTATGAAAAAGCAAAAGCAGAAGCTGAAAACATTGTACTAAAATACATCGCTGGCGAAGAAGCAAGAGAGTCTACAAAAAATTCATTTAGAAAAAAGTTGAGGGATGGTCTTTTAGACGATAAGGAAATAGAGATTGAGGTTTTTGAAAAGAACAATCCACTTCCAACAATAGACTTACCGAACTTAACTAGTGGTTCAATGGGTATTATGAACTTGAGCGACATATTTGGCAAAAATTTTGGTACATATAAAAGAAAAAAGAAAATAAAGGTTGGAGAAAGTCACAAAATACTTATTGATCAGGAAATGGAAAAGCTTTTAGACAACGAAAATATTCAAAAGGAGGCAAAGACAAGAGTAGAACAAAGTGGTATAGTCTTTGTAGATGAAATAGATAAAGTGTGTACAAACTCCGCGTCTAAATCTGCTGAGGTAAGTCGCGAAGGAGTTCAACGCGATTTGCTTCCACTGATTGAAGGCACTATTGTATCCACAAAATATGGTCCAATTAAAACTGATCAAATTCTATTTATTTGCTCAGGGGCTTTTCATTTGTCTAAACCATCTGATCTTCTCCCGGAGCTACAAGGAAGACTACCAATAAGAGTACAACTGAACCCACTAAAAAAAGAACATTTTAAAAAAATTTTAACTGATACTGATAACAGTCTTACCAAACAATATATTGAATTGATAAAGACTGAAGGTGTTGAACTGATTTTTGCGGATGACGGTATAGATAAAATATGTTCCCTAGCTGAGGAAGTAAATTTTAATGTCGAAAATATAGGTGCAAGGAGACTTCATACAATCCTGGAGAAAGTCCTCGAAGACATAAGTTTCTGTGCGCCAGATTTAAAAGGAAAAAAAGTTGTAATAAACAAAAAGCTAGTTGAAAAACACGTGGGTAGCCTTTCAAAAACTACTGATTTAAGGAAATACGTTCTTTGATCTTTTAAGAAAAAAGTAGTAAGCACCATCTCCACCATGTTTATCTAGTGCTTTCGAAATATACTGTACTTTATCGCGATAAAAGTTGCCAGAAAGCCATTTTTTTAATTCACTTTTTATTGTATGCGTCTTTCCATAGTTGTTTGGCCTTGAATTTTTACCCTTTCCAGTGATGATCAACAAAAACCGCTTATTTTGTTTAAAACTCTTAGCAACGAAAAGCTGCAAGCGCATCTCAGCTTCTTTTAAAGAGAATCCATGAAGGTCAATGGTTGCTTCAATGTTAATCTTTCCACTTTTTATTCGTCTCAACTTATTCTTTTCCACTTGAATATTAATCTCAGGAGAGTTGATTTTATCAAAATGCATCGAACTAAAAATCTTGGACCCAGAGCTTCTTTTCAACGTGGGAACTATAGGATCAAAGATTGCTACTGGTGTGGTGGCCGGTTTTAAATTACTTATATTAGCGCCGGTCTTGCTAGAATTTTTTTTTTTATGTTGTTCTTAACAACAAAAGCTTCCCATAAGCTTTGATTTATATCTTTTTTTCTGCTTTTTTCTTTTTTCATAAAGTAGACTTTAAAAGCCATATAGGACTTTTTTCGGATAGATTTTTAGTGAAAACCCAGGTGTCTGTTTGTTTTTTTATCTCGTCAGGATGTCCCTCTATGATAGTTCCGCTGGCATCCTTTACTACTGTAGTTAGCTCTGATTTAAATGAAAGTGTAACATCAGCAATTTTTGTTTTTTGACTGAATGATGCATTTATTATTCTTATATCTCTCATCCCTATGAACTTAGCATCAATTATAATCCCTTCCTTCTTTCTTTTGTCTATTACCGACTTGAAGCTTTTTAATACTTTACTTTCCAAGAGAGTGTTTAATTTTTCTGTGTCACCTTTTTCAAAAGCCATCAGGATTATTTCATATGCCATCTTCGCACCGGAGACAAATTTGTTCACGCTGAAATCTTTGTCAAAATCCTTCATCTTTTTAAATGCCTGAGCACTCTTGCTGTTTTCTTCCACATAATCAAAAATGTCGTCATCAGGATTGTTATTTTTTGCTTCATCCATAACATCTGGTTTATTAATAACGCTGGTTGGTTCTTTCATGTCTTTGAGGGTCTTCTCAAAACCTTCTCGGGAACCCAGAACCGCTCTTAAGCGCCAAAAGAGAAAAATCGCTACAGCTGCTAATATAAATATTTGTAACATTTGTACTGGTCCAATTATTTTTTATATCTCTGAATTGAGGAAATATTTTTACTACGAAATAAATATAAGAGTTAATTCTATTGTGTCCACTAGTAAGATGAAGTATATAGTTCCTTTAAACAAATAAAAGTTAAAAATACCATGTCTTCAAAACAATTAGCTACAGATGATTATAGTTACTATGTTGAAAACTTGCTATTTAATCATGACATCGAGATATTGTCCCAATTCATCAAAGATATGTCTTTTGAAAAAAAAGAGGATTATGTCTATTTTACTGAGGAAGACTTTAAAGGAAAAACGGATTTTTCGCTTAACATTGAAGTCGAAAACAAGCAACGGGATAATGGTTTAATATTAGTATCTCTTATTGTAAATTTGGAAGCTAAAATTAATAATAAGACAGCTTTTATATTGGAAATGACGTACTGTGGCTTATTTAAGTTTCCAAATGTGAGTGAGCAGATACTTGAGAAGCAAATAAAAGTTGAAAGTCCAAAAATGCTTTTCCCATATATAAGAAGGATAATTTCTCAAACAATGATAGAAAGTGGCATGCCAAACATTGATATAAAAAATATCAACTTTTTTGATCTATTTAAATCTAATAAAGATTAATACCATAAATTCTTCTTCATACCTGAAATAAATCTTGCATGGATCTGCTTTTCTCGATGCGACAACCTATTATCGATCAAAGGGAGTTTTCTAATAAAAGGTTTTCTTACTAGGTTTTTACTATAATTACCTTCAGCTTCATTATTAAGTTTTGAAAATTGGAAATCAGGCTGTTTTCCTCCAACTAACTCCAGATAAATTTCAGACAGTATTTCGCTATCAATAAGAGCACCATGACTTCCTTTTCTCTTATTGTTGATACCAAACTTTATACATAAAGAGTCTAAAGAAACTGATTTACCAGGATACAACTTCTTTGCGATTTCCAGAGTATCAATTACATATTCATTCTTTAATTCCTTGAAGGGTAATCTCTTATATACATCAATGTTGCTATTCTCAAGTCTCTGAATTTCTTGATTTATAAACCCAATATCAAACTTAGCATTATGTATAATTAATTTTGAGCCATTCAAAAATTTTATGAAGCTCTCTATTATTTCCGAAAACAGTGGTTTGTCGGACAAAAAACCTGTAGACAAACCATGTACATTGAAAGATTGATCCGGCATTTCGCCTTCTAACATTGGATTTAAATAGGAGTGGAATGTATTTCCTGTCGGGATGTGGTTTATGAGTTCTAAAGCCCCTATCTCAACTATCCGGTCTCCCTTATCTGCTTGTAGCCCAGTAGTTTCAGTGTCTAAAACAACCTCTCTCATCTTTTTACAGAAATCCCTTTATTCTTTTGTGTATTTGTGCAATTTCTTGTTTTGTTTCTAATAAACTTTTGTCCGTGTCTATAATGAAATCGGCCCTTTTTATCTTTTCTTCTTCGTTCATTTGATTTCGTTTAATTAACTGGAAATCTTTCTCTGTCATATTTTTTCTCTTTAGCACTCTTTCCCTTTGTGTATTTTCTGAAGCTGTAACAACTAAAACAGCGTCAAAGTTCTTCTCTAGTTTTTTTTCAAAAAGAAGAGGGATGTCAAAAATTATTATAGGCAAATTTTCATTTAAACTAACAAATTCGTTCTTCGAATGTTCCAATAGTGGGTGAACTATATCTTCTATCTTTTCAAGTATGGCATTGTCTTGATGAATTAAATATCTTAATTTATTTTTATCAATACCCTTCTCTGTCACAACTGTAGGGAACACTTTAGATATTTTCTTTGTAGCAGCACCATTTTTTTTATACAAATGTTCAACTTCGTTGTCTGCACACCAAACCGGGACATTGAGATCCCGAAAGAAACTTGAAACGGTAGTTTTTCCCATAGCAATAGAGCCCGTCAAGCCAAGAATAAATTTAGGTTTTTTATTCAACTATGAACTTTCTAGTTTCTTCATCGATAATTGGTGTTTTTTGAAACCAATGTTCGAAACCAGGTACTGCTTGATTAATCAACATACCTATTCCACCCACCGTTTTCAGCTTTAGTTTTTCAGCCTCTTTCATAAGCTCTGTAATTAGCGGATTGTAAACAATATCAACTACTAGTGCTGTTTTTTTTGCTCTAGATATTGGTTGTGAGAACTCTGGTTGGCCTATCATACCCATCGAAGTAGCATTAATAATTAAATCTGCTTTTACTATCGTTTCAGGAGCTGTTCTCCAGTCAATTACCGATACTTTAGCACCTAAATTCTCAGATATTATTTGAGCCTTTGATCGGGTTCTATTTGTTATACCTACTTCCTTTACACCATTTGATATTAATGCGGATGCTATAGCTCTAGCCGACCCACCTGCTCCATATATTAATGCCACTTTGTCGTAGAAATCATAGTCTGGAATTTCATCAATTATATTTTGAATAAAACCATAACCATCTGTATTATCAGCATGAATTTTCCCACTTCTACTAAAGTATAGTGTGTTTGCAGCTCCTATTAAAGCGGCTCTATCAGTAACAGAATCTGCTATAGAAAGTACATTTGTTTTATGTGGTATTGTAACATTGACACCGTTAAACCCAAGATTTATTAAACTCTTAATGGAAGTTTTAAGGTTTTCCGTAGTAACCGAAAACGGAATGTAAAAACCGTTTATTTCATATTTTGATAACCAAAAATTATGTAATTTCGGAGATTTACTGTGGGATATTGGGTGCCCTATTACTCCTGCCAAATATGGTACTTTCTCTGTTATGTTTTTATCCATATTAGTCTGTTAATTAAAATGGGGTTATGTTAGTAATTTTTTTCAGTTTAAAACCAAATCACATTTTATTATAAACTATTATCTTTTTTTCAACAACTAAGCTCACATTAAAAAAAAGTTAATATTAGTGAACTGCTAGTTAAAAATTCCTCAATAATGCATATTTTTTAGTAACTTGTACGATTAATGCCAATAGTTATTTTCAGAAAAAAAGCTCTTGATAAAACTATCCCCGCATTTTTGTGTATATACTACAAACAACAAATACATTATAAATATATATTATGAATCTGTTCTTAAAATGTGTAAATGGTCAATCTATCGAGCGACCACCCATTTGGTTTATGCGACAAGCTGGTAGATATCTTGCAGAGTATCGTAACACTAGAAGAAAAGCAGGTTCTTTCTTAAACCTTTGTTATAATTCTGATCTAGCAACTGAAGTTACATTACAACCTATTGAAAAATTCGGATTTGATGCCGCTATTTTATTTGCAGATATATTATTAATATTGGATGCTTTAGGTGCAAAAGTTGATTTCGTAGAAGGTCAAGGTCCTTTGATAGAGCCAATAAGGGAAAGAAGAGATATAAATAAAATTAGTAATGTAGGAAAGATGCATGAAAAACTTGCCCCAGTATATGAAACCGTCAAGAAATTAAAAAGACAACTACCAACGAATGTTCCTTTAATTGGTTTTGCGGGAGCGCCTTGGACGCTTGCAACATATTTAATTAATGGAAAAGGAGAACAAGGGTCATTAACAGCAAAAAAGTTTTTAATTGAAAACAATGAAGAGTTTGAAGAAATTATAAGCTTATTAACTAAAGCAACAATAGAATACTTGTTAATGCAAATTAAATCGGGTGCTGATGTAATAAAGATTTTTGATAGTTGGGCTGGTGCACTAAATGCTGACATGGCCATACGTTATTCCCTAGAACCAATTAAAAAAATAGTGAGTGAAATTAAAAAAGAATATTCAGATATACCATTTATAGTATTTCCTAGATCTGTAAATACTATATATAGAAAATTTTCTGATACTGATTGTTTTGATGTGTTAGCAATTGATCAGTTTTTAGATCGGCAATGGGTTGTAAATGAAATTCAACCAAAGAAAATAATTCAGGGTAATTTAGATCCTATTTTTTTAACACAAAGGAAAGATATACTTATTCAAGAGTTAAAGAAAGTAACGGAGGATTTTAAAAATTACCCCTATATTTTTAATCTGGGACATGGAATCACTCCGGATGCAAAGGTAGAAAATGTTGAATTGGTGGTTGAGTTTATAAAAAAGCTAAGATTATAGATATAGAACCTTAAATACATATAAAAAGTTGACAAAATAAAAAAAAGCATTTAACCCTGTATACGTCTAAAATTCCCTTTCTTTTGAATAAATCCTTAAATACATGGTTGATATAGATAATACGAAGCAGCTGTCTCTAGCAGAACTCAAAACTCAGAGCCCAAGCGATTTGTTAATGCTTGCCGAAAAGCTTGAAATAGAAAACGCATCATCGATGAGAAAGGGCGATATGATGTTTTCAATATTAAAAGATATGGCTGAAGATGGTGTTGAAATATCTGGAGATGGTGTATTAGAAGTGTTGCAAGATGGATTTGGTTTTTTAAGATCAACTGATGCAAATTATTTACCTGGTCCAGACGATATATACGTAAGCCCTAGCAAAATAAAAAAATTTTCATTGAGAACGGGAGATACTGTTGAAGGTGTAATCAGAGCACCTAAAGAAGGTGAAAGATATTTTGGATTAGTAAAGGTTACAAAAATAAACTTCCTAGAAATGGAAAAAGCAAAACATAAAATACACTTTGACAATCTTACACCACTCTATCCTGATGAAAGAATTGGCTTGGAGTTAAATGACCCAACGATAAAAGATAAGTCAGCTCGAGTAATTGATCTTGTGGCTCCAATAGGAAAGGGTCAAAGATCCTTAATTGTTGCACCACCTCGAACCGGCAAAACTGTGATATTACAAAATATTGCCCACTCAATAGAGAAAAATCACCCAGAGTGCTTTTTAATTGTTCTATTAGTGGACGAGAGACCTGAAGAGGTAACTGACATGCAGAGATCGGTGAAAGGTGAAGTTATCTCCTCTACTTTCGATGAACCAGCAACTAGGCATGTTGCTGTTGCTGAGATGGTGATCGAAAAAGCGAAGAGGCTAGTTGAGCATAAAAGAGATGTGGTGATATTGTTAGATTCGATTACTAGGTTAGGGAGAGCGTACAATACAGTTGTGCCCTCTTCTGGTAAGGTTCTAACAGGTGGAGTGGATGCTAATGCACTTCAAAGACCAAAGAGATTTTTTGGAGCTGCCAGAAACATAGAAGAAGGAGGCTCTTTAACGATAATCGCTACTGCTCTAATCGATACTGGTAGTAGAATGGACGAAGTTATTTTCGAAGAATTCAAGGGCACTGGAAATTCAGAACTTGTTCTCGATAGAAAAGTAGCTGATAAAAGAGTTTTCCCAGCTATAGATATATTAAAATCAGGCACACGAAAAGAAGATTTACTTATAGACAAAAAGGAATTAACAAAAATATTTGTTCTTAGGAGAATTCTTAATCCCATGGGAACAACTGATGCAGTAGAATTTCTTCTCGAAAAGCTCAAACAAACAAAGACAAACAACGACTTTTTTGATTCTATGAATACCTGAGAAAGCCTATGAAAGACACGATCTTTGCTCTTTCGACTATACCTGGTCTTTCCGCTATTTCAGTATTTAGAATATCAGGCCCCAATTCTTTTGCTGTTTTAAAAAAAATAACAAAAGGAAAATTTCCGGATAACAGATATGCAACTTTAAAAAGGATTTTTTGGGAGGGAGAGGTAATTGATAAATGCATTGTTATTACGTTTTGCAAAAATAAAAGTTACTCTGGTGAGAAAATGGTAGAGATCCATTGTCATGGCAGTATTGCTATCATCGAGAAAATAGTTGCTATTTTAATGGAGTGTGGACAGGAACTGAACCTTAGACTTGCAGAGGAGGGAGAATTTACAAGACAAGCGTTTTATAACGGAAAATTGGATCTTATCCAGGTCGAAGGATTATCTGATTTATTAAAAGCAGAAACGGAAGCCCAAAGAAAAATATCCCTAAATTCATTAGACGGAATTGTTTCTAAAAAAGTGAGTATTTGGCGGTCGCAAATTATTTCAATACTAGCATTTTTGGAGGCTGATATAGATTTTAATGATCAAGGTTTGGGTGAAATACAGGTCTTGAGCATGATATCAGACCTTATACAAGTCTTAAAAAAGGAAAGTGAAACTTTTGAGAAAATAAAGCCATTAAAAGAAGGCTTAGAAATCGCCATAATTGGTCCACCAAATGTGGGAAAATCAACATTGATAAACCATTTATCAAAAAGAGAAGTTTCCCTTACCTCAAGGATAGCAGGCACCACAAGAGATATAATAGAGTCTAAAGTTCATATAAATGGGATAAATGTAACTTTTCTAGACACTGCAGGTCTTAGAGAGACAAACGATACAATTGAAAAAAAGGGAATCGCAGCAATAAAAAAACGACTTAAGACTGCCGTTTTAAAAGTTTTCCTCATTAACAAGGAGGCAGATCTCAAGGGTATTGGTGTAAAGATAGGTTGTGATGATCTCGTTTTTAAAGCTAAGGCTGATCGAGGAAATAAGACAAGATTTTCTGGTATATCAGGGAAGACTGGTTTAGGTGTGAAAGAGGCAATTGGTTTGATAGAGAAAAAATTACCTAGGTATTATATAAATAAAGGTAGTATAACGACACTCCGCCAACAATCAAAAATTGACAGCTTACTAGATCATTTATCTGAATTGACGGTGGATATAAAGGAAGAGAAAGATGTTGAGCTTGTAGCTGAGAAAGGAAGGGACTGTCTGAAATTAATTGAAGAGTTAACTGGAAGAATAGACACTGAAGAAGTTTTAGGTATTATATTTAAAAGTTTTTGTATAGGAAAGTAAGTTTCACGTGAAACATTTATTCGATGTAATCGTTGTTGGTGGCGGACATGCTGGCTCGGAAGCTGCTTATGCGGTAGCGAGAGCTGGCGGAAGGGTGGCACTAATTACAAAAAAAAGAAATCAAATTGGTGTTATGTCATGTAACCCTGCTATAGGTGGACTGGGAAAGGGACATCTGGTTAGGGAAATAGATGCCCTGGGTGGCCTCATGGGAGTTGCCGCGGATCTATCGGGGATTCAATTTCGATTATTAAATAAGTCAAAAGGGCCGGCTGTTCAGGGACCCAGAACACAATCCGACAGAGGTCTCTACAGAAAAGCTGTACAAACACTTTTAACCTCTGAGGAAAACATTAAAATTATTGAGGGCGAAGTTGTTGATATATTAATACAGAACGGAACGGTTAGGGGTGTAGAGTTAGCGGATAACACAAAGATAGATACAAACAGCCTTATACTCACCACGGGGACCTTTTTAAATGGCTTAATAAGAGTTGGGGAAGAAAAAATTTCGGCAGGACGTGTCGGAGATTTTGCATCTATTAGATTGGCAAAAAAATTAAGAGAAGTAGGACTAAATACAGGAAGACTAAAAACAGGAACCCCCGCAAGGCTCTCATCTAAGACAATAGACTGGAATGTCTTAGAAATACAGAAAGCGGATAAAAAACCGACACTGTTCTCATTTCTACATAAAAAACCTTTTCAAAGGCAAATCAGTTGCGGCATTACATTCACAAATAATATAACTCACGAAATAATACGTGAAAACATCGAAAAGTCAGCTGTTTTTAATGGGTCTATAACTTCAAATGGTCCAAGATACTGCCCATCGATTGAAGATAAGGTTGTAAGATTCTCAGATAAAGAGGAACACCAAGTTTTTTTGGAACCAGAAGGTTTAACCGACGATACAATTTATCCTAATGGTATCTCAACATCGTTGCCTAAGCACATTCAGGAGAAGTATATTAAATCTATCAGGGGATTAGAGAAGGTAAAAATACTGAAATATGGCTATGCCGTTGAATATGATTATGTAAACCCCAAAAGTTTAAAATCTTCTTTAGAATTAAAGAATACTAATGGACTTTTTCTCGCAGGACAAATTAATGGCACCACGGGTTACGAAGAAGCAGCTGCTCAAGGATTAATTGCTGGAATCAATGCCTATCTATATGTGAAAAACAAAGAACCCTTTGTTTTGGATAGATCTGAGGCATATATGGGCGTAATGATTGATGATTTAGTAACAAGGGGCGTAATAGAACCTTATAGAATGTTTACATCTAGAGCAGAGTTCAGACTGAGTTTGAGGTGCGATAACGCTGATATTAGACTTTCAGATAAAGGCTATAAAATTAACTTAGTATCAGAAAGTAGGATGAAATTGGTAGAAAAGAAAAGAAGATCCATAAAAAATCTTACTATGTTTTCACAAAAACTTATGTTTTCTAATAGAGAACTGGAGACTTTGGGAATAAATCACAAAAAAGACGGTAAAAAAAGATCTTTTCACGATATATTAGCTCTCAAAGGGATAGAAGATGAAATTTTGCGAAAATTATGGGGTCATTTTTTTGATTATGGTTTGGATGTTCGTGAGTTTGTGCGAGCAGATGCTAAATATAATTATTATATTGAGAGACAAAAAAGTGATATAGATAAGATGAGAAAAAATATAAATACTATTATCCCAAAAGATATTGATTTTAAAAAAATAGACGGGCTATCATCAGAACTAAGACATAAGCTGAGTGAAGCAAACCCACAACACATTCATGAAGCCAGTAAAATTGATGGAATGACACCAAGCGGATTAATGTTACTAATATCAAAAATTAATTCTTATAAGAAGACCGCTTGAAAAAAGAAAAATTTACAAAAACACTAAATGTTTCACGTGAAACACTGAGCAATTTTTGTGAATATGAGGCTTTACTCTTGAAGTGGAACAAGAAAATAAACCTTGTTTCAAAAAACACAATATCCGATATATGGGAGCGACACTTTCTAGATTCAGGTCAAATTATAAATTACGTAGACCCATCAGGAAAACGTTGGGTAGATGTTGGTTCTGGGGCTGGTTTCCCTGGATTGGTAGTTGCTTTATTGCTACGAGATAGAAAAATAGATTGTGATATAATTTTAGTGGAAAAAAACAAAAAAAAAGTTTTTTTTCTCAGTGAGATTATTAGAAAATTCAATTTGAGTGTTCAAGTTGTCAATGATAACATTGAATCATTAGAACCCTTAAATGCTGACATCATAACCGCGAGAGCATTTTCAGAACTAAACAAATTAATCGAAATAGCCCTACACCATAGAAAAAAAGAGGGGATTTGTTTATTTTTAAAAGGTGAAAACTACAGGTTTGAATTAGATAAAACTTTAAATTATTGGTTTTTTGATTATGATGTTTTGAATAGCTTAAGCAGTTCTTCTGGAAAGATAATTAGAGTGGAAAACATTTTTAAACGATAAAGGGGAATGGTATCACTAATCCTTCAATTATATCTATTGCCAACCAAAAAGGTGGTGTAGGAAAAACAACAACCGCTATAAACCTATCTACAGCGCTTGCGGCTGTCAATTATAAGGTGTTGATTTTGGATCTAGATGCTCAAGGAAATGCATCAACCGGTTTAGGTGTTCCAAAAGAAGAACGGGAAAAATCCACTTATGATTTATTGACTGGCAAAGCGAGTTTGAAAGATGTAGTAAAAAAAACCAATATACCGTCTCTTTTTATTGCTCCCGCATCCACTGATTTATCGTCAATCGATGTAGACCTTTATGAGGAGAAGGATAGAGTTATTAAACTTCGCGAATTGTTATCACTAGAGAAATTTGAATTCGATTACGTTTTAATTGACTGCCCACCATCTCTTAATCTTTTAACGATAAATTCAATGGTGGCTTCAAATTCTATTCTAGTTCCTTTACAGGCAGAATTTTTCGCTCTGGAAGGTCTGAGTCAATTGCTATTAACAGTAAGGGACATCAGATCAAAAATTAATCATGATTTGAAAGTTCATGGCATTGTATTGACTATGTTCGATAAAAGAAACAATTTGTCAGAACAAATTGAGGAAGATGTGAGAGGAAATCTTGGAGAGTTGGTGTACGACACAGTTATCCCAAGAAATGTCAGGGTCAGCGAAGCCCCCTCGTTTTCAATGCCAGCTATAATATATGATCATAAGTGTTCTGGGGCTATTGCATATCAAAAATTAGCAGCAGAATTTTTAAAGAGAGAAGATCACTTTGAAAGAAGGAAAAATGAGTTCAAAAAATGAACGAAAAAAAAGTTTGGGTAGAGGGCTTTCGTCTTTTTTAGATGTCAACAACTTTGATGATATAGTAAAAAGCAATAAAGATAAGGACCAAGTAAACAATACTACTAATAGCTCAAGTTATCTTCCAATAGAACAACTTGTTCCAAATCAAAAACAACCTCGAAAATATTTTTCATCTGATGAACTGAAAAGCCTAGCCTCTTCGATAGAAGATACAGGGATAATACAACCTATACTTGTGAGGAAGAATAATGATATCTATGAAATAGTAGCTGGTGAAAGGCGCTGGAGAGCTGCACAAATTGCGAAAATTCATGAAGTTCCAGTTTTGATTAAGGAGTTAACTGACGAAGAAGTTGTAAAAATTTCAATAATTGAAAACATTCAAAGAGTAGACCTAAACCCAATAGAAGAAGCCAATTCTTACAATCAGTTAATACAAGACTTTGGTTATACCCAAGAAAAAGTTTCAGCCTCCTTGGGAAAATCAAGAAGTTACATTGCAAATTCTTTAAGACTTCTTTCACTGCCAGAAAGTATAGTTAGATTATTAAAAGAAGGTAAACTGACGAGCGGACATGCAAGAGCTTTGGTAGGAGCTGAAAACTCTGAGTTTTTAGCAAGGAAAATAATAGAAGAGCATTTATCCGTAAGAGATATAGAAAATATCGTAAAAAGAGGAACAACCAAAAATGACAATATAATAAAAAAGAAAACACTGGAAAAAAAAGATGTTGATACTATTAATTTAGAACAAGATTTAAAAATGGCCCTAGGTTTAAGCACAACCATAGATCACAATGAAAGTTCTGGGGGAGGAAGCATAATTATTAAATATAAAGACTTGGAACAATTGGATATATTTTGTTCAAAAATAATGAAAATCTGAGGTTTTAAAAGCAGTCTATTAGTGATCTAGCAATATAATCCAACACCCTTTTACCTTTCTCTCTTATAATAATTTCATTTTCCTTAGACTTTATTAATTTGTTCTTTTCTAAATCCAATACCACTGGGCTAAGTTTTTCATAATCAAAAATTGATACTGGTATGTTTTTATATATTCTAAGGTTCATTATCAACCTCTCCTCCAAAAAAACTCTATTTTCTATTGGGATTGTCTTTGGGGTAGTTGAGTCTAAGGAAACGGTTTTCTTAACCCAAATATCTGGACTCCTTTCTTCTTCAGTTGCGTATCTTTTTCCTGACATTGTTACTCGGCCATGTGCGCCCGGTCCTACGCCAATATAATCATTATACTGCCAGTACGAAATATTATGCTTGCAATTAAAACCCTTCCTCGCGAAATTCGATGTTTCATATTGCTTATAACCATTATTTTTACAAAGTTTTTTCGTTATTTCAAACATATCAGATACAGTTTTGTGTGTCGGTATACCTTTTAACAAGCCTCTTTTAAAGAGCTTATGGAAATAAGTGTTTTCTTCTATTGTAAGCTGATAGAGAGAAAGGTGTGGCGCACCTAACGATATTATTTGCAATAGCTCATCCTTCCAATCGTCAGAACTTTGGTATTGCCTTCCATATATAAAGTCGAGATTATAATTTTTAAAAAAACTTTTAACGATTTCTATAGCTTCAATTGCTTTCTTTTTACTATGATCACGTCCTAAATTATCTAGATCTTTATTATTAAGTGCTTGTACACCTACTGATACTCTATTTATACCAATGTCGCTAAACAACTTAAATTTTCTGGTTGATACACTATTTGGATTAGCTTCGATAGTAATCTCACAATCATTATTTATAGTCCATAGACTATCGGATTTTTGCAGCACCATGTCCACAAAATCTGGCTCAAGAAGACTAGGCGTACCTCCACCAAAAAATATAGAGCTAATTTCTCTTTCACCCAGTCTTGAAGACCATAATTCTAATGCTTTTAAATAGGCCTTAAGCCAATAAGATTGATTGGTGCTCTCTCTTTTATATGAATTGAAATCGCAATAAGGACATTTAATACTACAAAATGGCCAGTGTATGTATATGGCTAACGAAGATTTTGACATATTCAAAAGCAAGCATTCAGTAAGTTATCCATAGCTAAGCCCCTATGACTTATCTTATTTTTTTTCCATCTATCCATCTGGCCAAAAGTCTCAGTGTACCCATTGGGAAGAAAGACTGGATCATACCCATGACCTTTTTCACCTTTACCAGGCCAAATTATTTCACCGTGTATTTTTCCTTCAAACTTTTCAAAATAATTATCTGGCCAATATAAAATTAAGGAGCAGATAAAATAAGCGTTGAAAGGCCCTGCTAAATTGGTTTCTTCAATTTTCTTTACTAATTTATTGGTAGCAAAATTGAAATCCCTTGATCCGTCATTCATAATAGCCCAATCCGCCGAAAAAATCCCCGGTGCATCATTCAAAATGTTGACGCAAAGTCCACTGTCATCTGCTAAACTAACCAAACCAGTCAATTTTGTCGCCTCTCTAGCCTTAATCAAGGAATTCTCCCAAAATTGCATACCATTCTCTATGGGTGGGATCCAGGAATATTGGCCAATATCCGTAATTTGGAAGTTTACCTCTCCAAACAAATGTTTAAACTCTTCTATTTTTCCAAAATTGTGGGTCGCTAACACTAATTCTTTTTCTTGAAATTTTCTATTCATTCAAAGCTGATTTCTGTATTTTAACTATTTTTTCTATTCCTTTTGATGCCATAGAAAACATTGTCTCAAATTCCTCCTTTGAAAATGGTTTTTTTTCTGCAGAGCATTGAATTTCAATTAACCCCCCCCTATCATCCATGACAAAATTAGCATCTGTCCAAGCTGCACTATCTTCTTGATAATTCAAGTCTAATTTTGGTTCTCCATCTATTATCCCACATGATATCGCTGCTACGTGCCGGATAATTGGATCAAACTTTATCTGTCCACTTCTTACCAGAGAGTTGGTTGCAAGTTTTAGTGCGACCCAACCCCCACAGATTGAGGCGCATCTAGTTCCACCGTCAGCCTCGATAACATCACAATCAATTATTATTTGCCTCTCACCCAGTGCAACTCTGTCAACAGCCACCCTTAAACTTCTTCCAATCAATCTTTGTATTTCCTGTGTTCGACCACTTTGGCCAACCTGTTTAGACTCCCTTCTCATCCTTTCGCTTGTCGAGCCTGGTAGCATACCATACTCCGCTGTTACCCATCCCATTCCGCTTTTTCTTAAGAAAGGCGGAACAGTTTCTTCTATAGTTGCCTTACAAATGACGCTAGTGTTACCAACTTTTATCAGACAAGAGCTTTCTACGTTTGTTAACAAATCAAAAGATATCGAAACATTTCTAATGTCTTGACTCAGCTTGTCCATATTTTCACCAGTATGCTGTTTTTTTATTTGGATACATAAAGAATTAATCATTTAAATAAAGCAAGTTTAAATTAGGAAGTAAAACAATAAATCTTATATTTTTTGTATTTACAAGCCTTTAAATTCTTTAAATTCTTACATATATCTTATATACAGAAAATCGGATTTTATTAATTACCAAAAATGCAAGATTAAAATTGAAAATTACAACACTGCTTTTGTTTATCAGACAAAAGTAAACTGTAAAACGGAAAGGTTGTTAAAATGGGTAAAGAGGATGTAAGTATGGAATCAGAAGATCATGGTGAAACTCAGAAAAATGAGGAAGAAATCGTATCGTTGACTAACGACAGGGAAATGGACGCAGAAGATATCCAAGAGGAATCAAAAGAGGAAGAAAAAACATTAGATGAACTTAAAGAGGAAAATAAAATTCTCTCAGACAAAATGATGAGAGCCCTAGCGGAAACAGAAAATATAAGGAAAAAATTTTTTAAGGAAAAGAAAGATGCGGAAATATATGGTGGAACAAAGTTAGCTAGGGACCTATTGTCTGTGCTTGATAATTTAAATAGAGCGTTGGAAAGTGTAGATGATGAAATGATGGAAAAGCAAAATGCCTTCCTCGAAGGAATTGAGCTTACAAAAAAAGAACTGCTAAACGCATTTTCAAACCACGATATTAATGAATTGGCTCCTCAAGAGGGAGAAAAATTTGATCCAAAATTTCATCAAGCAATGTTTGAGGGCCCTCACACAGATATTGAAAAAGGAAATATTATTCAAGTAATGGCAAATGGTTTTACAATAGGGGAGAGACTATTAAGGGCCGCGCAAGTAGGTGTGTCCTCAGGAATTATTCAGAATAAAAAAGGTGTGAATTAGGTGACATAATCTTTAAACACCACTCTTCAACTTGTGGAGAATATTTAGCGCTTCGATAGGTGTTATGGATTCTAAATCAATGCTGTCTAACTCATTTCTGACTCTAAGAAGCCTTTCCCTTTCATAATCTTCATCCCTTAAAAGAATATCTTTTTTTCTTAATCCTTCCTTTTGAAGTTTTCCAAGCAATGCGTTAGCCTCGACTATGACCTCCCTAGGAAAACCAGCTAGTTGTGCAACCTTTATCCCTAAGGAACCTTTCGATTTCCCTTTTATTACTTTGTAAGAATAAATTATTTCGTCATTCCATTCCTTAATTTCACAACAAACATTACTAACTTTGGAGTTGTTTTTTTCAATATCTGTAAGCTCATGGTAGTGTGTTGCAAACAGGGTTCTGGATTTATTACTTCTCAGAACTCTTTCAATAATAGCCCAAGCTATAGCCAATCCATCGAAAGTTGATGTGCCTCTCCCTATTTCATCTAAAATAATAAAAGATTTATCGTCAGCGTTTTTAATAATATTGCTTGTTTCTAGCATTTCTACCATAAACGTGGACTGACCTTTAGAAATATTGTCTGATGCTCCTATTCTGCTAAACAATTTGTTTGCTATCCCAATCTTAGCTTGCTTCGCGGGAATGTAGGATCCAATTTGTGCTAAAATAATTATGTGTGCATTTTGTCTCAGAAATGTTGATTTACCGGCCATATTAGGTCCTGTTATCAGCCACAACTGCTCGTTCGTACTTAATGAACAATCATTTGGAACGAAGGCATTTAGGCTTTTCTTTAAAATTGTTTTTTCAACCACAGAATGGCGACCATCTTTAATAATGAAATCTTTGCTGTTATCTATTGAAGGACAGCACCAATTATTTGTTTTTGCTACATAACCGAGAGTTGAGCAAACATCTAAAGATGATATTTTTTTAGATAAAATTATAATATCTTTACTGACCTCCAGTACCTTCTTATGCAATTTTTCTAATATTTCTATCTCTAGATTTAAAGAATTATTCCTGGCATCAAGAAAAGTTTTCTCTATGTGATCAAGGCTTATACTTTTAATCCGAACAGTATTAGCTGTTGTTTGTCTATGAAAAAATTCAGGGTCTTCTAATAATTTACTCTTATAAGAAATTGGGGTTTCAAAAAAATATCCTAAAACATTGTTATATTTCAATTTAAGTGATTTTATACCAGTTTTTTGAGAATATTCTTTTTGTAAGTCTAGAAGATCATAGGTCGCTTTTTTTTCTACCAATTTAATTTTGTTTAATTCATCGTTGTATTTTTCTTTAATAAAGCCTCCTTCTTTTATAGTTAGAGGAGGATTTTCTATAATGGCCAAGTCGAGCTCTTCAATTATACTTTTCAGATTATCTTCGACGATCTTACCGAGTATAATTCTATTTTCCTTTAGAAACTTTACATTTTCTTTTAATGTAAAAAATAGGCTCATGCCTGTCTTTAAAGAATAAAGGTCTCTAGGGTTTGGACCAAGTCTTATCAGCCGGGACAAAGCTCTTTCTGTATCAGGAAACTTACTTATTAAAGCCCTAACTTTCTCAGTAGTTTGCGGATTACTATAAAAATCAGTAATCTTCCTCTGCCACTTCAAAATTTGATCTTTTTGTGTGGATGGAGCGTTTAATCGTCTCTTTAATAGTCTTGAACCAAGAAGACTGCAGGTTTTATCAATTACACCTAATAGTGAAGAGCCTTTTTCACCGTCCAAAGAAGTGTTTATTTCAAGGTTCTTTCGCGTGGAAGGATCCATAATCATTATGTTTGAAAGCTCTAATTGTTCAGGGATATCATAATATTCTAGAAATAAGTTTTTATTTCTTTGAAGATATTCCACTACTATGTAAATCGATCCCAGCAGACTGGTATTAAGTTTTTGAAGATTATCTTTATCAAAAAAAGAGGACAAGAAATCGATAAAATTGTCTCTAGAAATATTTTTGTTTCTTTGAAGCCAAGTTATTTCTACAGGTGTGTCTGATTTAAGAATGGATAATTCTCTTGTATTTTTATATGAGAGGGTTTCATTAGGCGATATTTGATCGATAAATGATAATAATTGTGACTCATTAATTATCGATGATTTGAACAAACCAGTTGAAATATCTATCCAGCAAGAGGTCCAAACGTTATCAAAAAAAAATAAGCCCATTAATATATTGTTTTCTTTTTGTACTAGAAAAGATTCTTCTAATTTTGTCCCCGGTGTGATTATTCTCACAACATCTCTCTTCACAATTTCCTTATACCCTCTTTTTTTTGCTTCTTTGGGAGTCTCAAGCTGTTCACATATGGCGACTTTTACATTTTTATCTAGAAGTGTTTTGATATATCCCTCTGCAGAGTGAAAGGGAACCCCGCACATCGGTATATCTTTCCCATTGTGTTGTCCTCTTTTTGTGAGAACAATATTAAGATACTTTGATGCTAACTCAGCGTCAGAAAAAAAAAGCTCATAAAAATCACCCATTCTAAAAAACAGTAAAGCGTCTTTATGATCAGCTTTAATATTTAGGTACTGCTGGATAACAGGAGTTGTTTGCACCACAATTATTTTCTAATTATTAGTTTACTTGTATTTTAATAGTGTACAATTTGGAATAAGTAAGCAATGTTTTAGTTACTGTTTTTTTCCCAGAAATTTTTCACTTTTGAAAAAAAATTTGAATGTTTTGGATTATTATCATTTTCTTGAAGAGACTTATCAAACTCTCTTAGTATGTCTTTCTGTTTTTCATTCAGGTTAACAGGAGTTTCTATATGCAGCTCTATATATAAATCGCCGAAAGAACTGCCCCGGATGTTGGGCATGCCTTTGCCTCTCAATCGTAGCTGTTTTCCATTTTGAATACCAGCAGGTACCTTAACCCTAGTCTTTCCACCGTCAAGAGTTGGCGCCTCTATGTCGCCACCGAGTGTGGCTGAGACTATAGAAATAGGTATTTGGCAGAATAGGTTAGCGCCATCTCTCTGAAATATTGAGTGATCAAGAACCTCAGTAAAAATATACAGGTCTCCACTTGGGCCATTTTGCAATCCTACCTCGCCCTCACCAGATAATCTAATCCGTGTTCCGGTCTCAACCCCAGGTGGAATATTAACGCTCAGGTTTTTATTTTTTTGAGATGTACCAGAGCCGGAACAAAAACGACATGGGTTTTTGTTCATCTGGCCTTTTCCGGAGCATGTGGGACATGTTCTTTCAACCGTAAAAAACCCTTGTTGTGCTCTTACTTTTCCTAATCCGCCGCATGTAGGGCAAGAAGAGGGTTGACTTCCATCCTTACCACCTGTTCCAGAACATTGATCGCATTTTACAGAAGAAGGTACGGTAATTGTAGTTGACTTTCCTTTGTAAGCTTCTTCTAAGGATAAAGTCATGTTGTACCTTAGATCTGAACCTCTTCTTGAAGAGGAACTAGATCCTCTCCGTGAGGAACCGCCCATAAAATCTCCAAAGAGATCTTCAAATACATCTGAAAATGCTGATGAAAAGTCTGCACCTCCACTCGAGTTACCAAAACCACCATTTTCAAAAGCTGCATGACCATATTGGTCATATGCTGCTTTCTTGTTTGGGTCTTTAAGTATTTCATAGGCCTCGTTTACTGCTTTAAACTCTTCTTCCGCTTTAGAACTTCCAGCGTTTTTATCTGGGTGTAGCTCTTTAGCCTTTGCTCTAAATGCTTTCTTTATATCAGCCTCTGAAGCACCATTGGTAATACCAAGCGTTTCATAGTAGTCTCTTTTTGACATTTAGCTTTCCATATTTAGAAGAAACGATAGAGGGATTCAATTATTTCTTCTGATCATCCAAGTCTTCGAAATCGGCATCAACAATGTCCCCATCGTCCTTATTTACATTATCATCGGTTGCGACAGGCTCATCAGAATTTTTCTCTGCCTCCGCCTTATATATAGCTTCTCCAAGCTTCATCGATGCTTCGGTTAAATCTTGACATCTCGCTTTAATTTTCTCTGCATCATCACTCTCTAAAACTTCCTTTAGCGCCTTCATTGATAGTTCCATAGCCTCTATGGTAGACGGGTCAACTTTATCACCGTGCTCTTCTATGGACTTTTGTGTACTGTGTATGAGGCCCTCAGCTTGGTTTTTTGCCTCAACAAGATCTTTTTTTGCTTTATCCGACTCGGCATTTTCTTCGGCGTCTTGGACCATTTTATCTATTTCTTCTTCGGAAAGCCCACCTGACGCCTGTATTGTTATTTTCTGCTCTTTTCCTGTGCCTTTGTCTTTAGCTGATACGGAAACAATACCATTTGCATCTATATCAAAAGTTACCTCAATCTGTGGCATTCCCCTAGGGGCAGGAGGTATTTCTTCTAAATTAAATTTTCCAAGCTCTTTATTATCGTTAGCCATATCTCGCTCACCTTGAAACACTCTTATAGTTACGGCACTTTGATTGTCCTCAGCAGTGGAAAAGACCTGACTTTTTTTTGTTGGAATGGTCGTATTCCGGTCGATCAACCTCGTAAATACACCTCCTAATGTTTCTATTCCCAGACTTAATGGTGTTACATCTAAAAGAACAACATCTTTAACGTCACCCTGTAAAACCCCAGCCTGAATTGCAGCTCCCATAGCAACTACTTCATCAGGATTAACACCTTTATGAGGCTCTTTTCCGAAGAAACTAGTTACTTCTTCGATAACTTTGGGCATTCTTGTCATTCCTCCAACAAGAACCACTTCGTCTATATCGCCTTTCTTAACGTCAGCGTCCGTTATAGCAGCCTGACATGGTTTCAATGACCTTGCTATAAGGTCTGCCACTATGCTTTCCAATTTTGCTCTGGTCAATTTCATTACTAAATGCAAAGGTTGACTGGTTTTTGGGTCCATAGATATAAAAGGTTGATTGATTTCAGTCTGGCTTGAAGATGACAATTCTATTTTTGCTTTTTCAGCGGCTTCCTTAAGTCTCTGTAAAGCCATTTTGTCTGCCTTTAAATCGACACCGTTATCTTTTTTAAATTCTTCTGCTAGATGATCAACTATTCTTAGGTCAAAGTCCTCTCCACCTAAAAAGGTGTCTCCATTTGTTGATTTGACCTCAAATAGCCCATCATCGATTTCCAAAATAGAAATATCAAAGGTACCACCACCCAAATCGTAAACGGCTATGGTTTTACCACCCTTTTTTTCTAACCCATAAGCAAGTGCAGCGGCGGTAGGCTCATTTATAATTCTAAGAACTTCTAATCCGGCAATTTTGCCAGCATCTTTTGTAGCCTGTCTTTGAGCATCGTTAAAGTAAGCTGGCACAGTGATAACTGCCTGTGTTACCTCGTTCCCAAGGTGGCTTTCTGCGGTCTCTTTCATTTTCTGTAATATAAATGCAGATATTTGACTTGGAGAAAACTTCTCTCCTTTTGCCTCAACCCAGGCATCTTTATTACTTCCTTCAACAATGTTGTAGGGAACCATTTTTTTGTCTTTCGAAACCATTGGGTCGTTATACTGTCTACCTATTAATCTTTTCACTGCGAAAAGTGTGTCCGATGGGTTTGTAACTGCTTGTCTTTTAGCTGGTTGACCTACCAAGCGCTCATCATCGGTAAATCCTACAATTGAGGGTGTAGTTCTGGCGCCTTCCGAGTTTTCAACAACCTTGGCGTTTGCGCCTTCCATTATAGCAACACATGAATTTGTTGTTCCCAAGTCTATACCAATGACTTTGCTCATAATTTGACCTTTCGAAAAATAATATCGTTGATGTAATGGTATATAGGCAAATAATTTTATCGTACAAGATTAGATGGTGCTAAAAATGTATTTTTGTTGTAAGAGAGAGTACATAACTTGGTTTAGCACATGATTGATACTCTTATTAAATCAGCTACAGAGGCTGGAACAGTCATTCGTAAAATTTATGAAAGCGGTAGATTTTATACATCATTTAAAAGTGACAATTCTCCAGTAACAACAGCTGATGAGAAAGCAAATGAACTGATTTTAGAATTTTTAGCCCAGCAATTTCCTAAAATACCAGCAATATCAGAGGAATCTGAAAATTTAGTTCTAGAGGGGGGGACTTTTTTTATTATAGATCCGTTAGATGGAACTAAGGGTTTTTTAAATAAAACTAACAACTTTACAGTTAACATAGCTTTTATCAATAATTGGAAACCTGAATTAGGTGTTATATATAGTCCAATAAGCGGAGAGCTTTTTTATACATCTTCAAACCGCGAAAGCTACAAGTATAATTTCTTAAAAAAAACTGAGAAAGTTAAATTACTAGGAAATAAAATAGATAGCGAGAGACTAACGCTAATAACATCAGAAAACAATATAGTTGGAAAAGAAAGCAAAATTTTTAAATATGAGCGTGAGCATAAAATTATTAAAATTGGCTCATCAATAAAATTTTGCAAGCTTGCAGAAGGGGTAGCAGATTTTTATCCAAGATTTGGCCGAACCATGGAATGGGATACGGCGGCTGGCCACGCTATATTAAGTTGCACCGGAGGTTCTCTTGTTGATTTAAAGACAAAGAAAGAGCTTGTTTATGGAAAGAGAAACTTTGAAAACGGGAGCTTTGTAGCACTGAGAGAATCAAAAGATAGTGAGAAAATTGATTGGCAAAAATTATTTTCGGGAAATTGATACCTCGGCAGACTAAATTCAAGAAATGAGCACTTCAATTCATATTTTTTATTTTATCGTGAAACTGATAGTCTGAAGTGGCTTACAACTATATTGAGCTCAATGGCCAAGTTGTTCTGACAGTAAATACTAGGCGGCCTTTGAGTCTTCACTACTTGTTAGTATGGCAAATATAGATTCCGCATTCTCCGAAGATCTAAGTTTAGATCTGATTCTTTTGTTACTGAGCACTCGCGAGACCAGCGCAAGAGCTTTAAGGTGCTCAGTTCCATCGTTATTTTCTGGAGCTAATAGAGTAAAAATAAGATCTACTGGTTGCTTGTCTGCTGATTCAAAGTCTATTGGGTTTTCTAAACTTGAAAAAAAGCCAAATATCTTGGTCAAGCCCCTTATTTTTACATGAGGTATTGCCACCCCATTACCAATTCCCGTTGGTCCGAGAATTTCTCGTTGTTGCAAGGACTTTGCTATATTCATACTGGCAATGCCCACATGATCCGATGCCATATTAGCAATATCTTGCAAAAGTTTCTTTTTGTTTGCGGCTTTTACCTTTGTCCGAATACCTTTATTAGATAAAATGTCGTCGATTTTCATAAAACTACCCCCCAAATGTGGCAGAAGATTACAACAAAAATTTTTTTTTTTCTACAGTTTTCTATAATTTTTACAAAGCAAATTTGTCACCCAAGTAAACTCGTCTCACGTCTTGGTCACTAACAACAAACTCAGGAGTTCCGTACTTTATAATTTTTCCATCGTTTATAATGTAGGCCCTATCAACTATTTTTAATGTTTCTCTAACGTTATGATCAGTAATTAAAATTCCTATGTTTCTATTTTTCAATCCTCGAACTAAGCCCCTTATTTCATCGATGGCTATTGGGTCAACACCGGCGAAGGGTTCATCTAATAAAATATATTTTGGTTGACTTGCAAGACATCGCGCTATTTCAACTCTTCTTCTTTCACCACCAGAAAGATTGACTGCTTTTGCGTTTCGGAGATGTGTTATCGAAAACTCACCCATTAATTCCTCAAGCTTCTTCCGTCTTTCCTTTGAATTTATTATTTTTAGTTCTAATATCGCATTAATATTTTTTTCTACACTAAGACCTTTAAAAATCGATGACTCCTGGGGAAGATAACCAAGTCCAGCTTTTGACCTTCTATACATGGGAAGGCTGGAAATTTCATTTCCATCCAGTTTAATAGAACCACCATCTGAACTATGTATACCTGCAATTATGTTAAAAGCTGTTGTTTTTCCAGCCCCATTTGGACCAAGTAGGCTTACTACTTCACCCCTAGTCACATAAATATTGAAATCCATCAAAGCAAGTCTGGATTTGTATACTTTTCTCAAACCCTGCACTTTTAAACCAACATCTGCATTAGTTTGGTTGTCCACAGTTAAATATGGCTTTGTCAACAATTACACCTTTAATTTTTTATAAAAGAGTCTTTTATTCCTTCAAAATCTACTGTTTCGGTAACTAAATCAACCTTTATTTTTTCTGCTTTAATTATTGAACTGCCTTGAGAAAATTCAACATTACCTGAAATAGAAACAAACTTTTTTTCGACATCCATAAAAAGTTTGTCACCCTTTGCTGAAATATCTTTATTATTTGAAAAGTATATATTTTTACTTGCCTCAACAATTTTAATCTCTTTTGAGTCGACACCGTCCAATTTAGCTATTAAAACATCTGACAGGATCACATACTCCCCATATGAAATTTTTACCTCGCCAGATAAATGTAAGACTCTGTTCTTTTTCTTTATCTGTGCAGTCTCTGAACTAAAACGTATTACTTCTTTCTTTATTTCAGAATAGGCCTCAAGCCCATGAAACAATAACAAAAAAATAAATACATTATTTAAAAATATTAATATTCCCTTAACAGGTACATGAAACAATTCTTTAATCAATAAAGATTTCAATTTCCACTCCGTTGGTAAAAAGTATCTCCTCACCTTTTTCTAAGCCGTAAGAATATTCCATTCCCCCACTTTCTAATAATCCATACTGAGCATCAACCAAAATTTTTTTATGTCCGATCAATAATTTTCTCTCTAAATCTGCTATTAATTCCTCAGTTCTTATCAAATTTCCCCATGAGTTTTTTATAGAGAGATTGCCATTGAACAATATACTTTTCTCATCTAAATTCAAGCTTGCAAAGTCAGACGAAAAATTAAACTTCTGATTACTTGAAAAAGAAATTTTGCCAAGCGGCTTTGACAATATTACAGTGTTATTTTGATGACTAGGGTTCAATGCTTTCGCGTGAAAATCAAAAGTGCCACCATCTGAAGTATTTCCAGTTATATGGGCATTACGTGCCTGATACTCCAATCCAATTCTAACATCTTTTGTTACAACTTTTACAGGAGAATCTACTTTTTTTGAATAAGAAAAAACGAAGATTATAAAGAACAACAAACCCGCAGTTAATCCTAGCATTAATTTAAGCCAAAAAACTAGTCGAGTATATTGGGTCGCATCAGTCAACATGATCTAAAAGGTAATTTTCCTGTTGATTAGAAAAGTATTTTACACAAGTTTTAGCATTTTCACAAAAATTAATGTGAAAAAGGATCGATGTCTTCCCACCCCCTATTATCTAACTCGCATCTAGTAGGAAGGAAACTACAAGTCTTTTGAAAAATATCATACCTGTCTTCACGTTTTAAAATTTTATCAAGATGATTTTTAATTTTATGCAAATACAGTACATCTTGTTTAGCATAATTGATTTGATGTTCGTCTAAAACTTCTGCTCCCCAGTAAGAAGACTGTTGTTCTTTGGAAATATCAATTGATAATATTTCTTTTACAAGGTTCTTGAGACCATGGCTTTGCGAAAATGTCCTTGCCAATTTTGATGCAATTTTAGTGCAGTATATATTTTGAGTAATGAAGTTTAAGTTTTTATGAAGAATACTAATATCAAATCTAGCATAGTGGAAAATTTTGACAATTTCTTTGTCAGTCATTAATTTAGCTAGGTTTGGAGCATACTTCTGGTTCTTCTCGATTTGAATAATATAAACTAGACCTTTACTGTCTGCTAATTGAACCAAACACAATCTGTCCCTGCCGGATTTTAACCCCATAGTTTCAGTGTCCACAGCAATCTCGATCCCTAGCTTTAAATCTTTTGGTAAGTCGTTTTTATATATAGAAACAGTCATTTTTGTTTTTGGTGGTTTGTGTTTATTTCATTTATATAAATTTTCGGGAATTTGTAAAATTTTTATGATATGTAAAAAATAGATTATTTTAAATAAAAATATTTTTACACGGATAATGTTAATGAACTTGGTGACTATTTTTGGTGGTTCTGGCTTCTTGGGGAGATATGTAGTTAGACAACTAGCTTCAAAGGGCTTCTTTATAAGAGTAATAGCGCGAAACCCTAATGATGCTCTTTTTCTTAAGGTCTATGGTAAAGTAGGGCAAATACAATTGTTGGCTGGCGATATAAAGGAAGAAAATAAACTTGGAGGTTATATAAACGGTTCGGATTGTGTTATTAATTGTGTGGCGACCTTTTTTGAAACACGTGCACAGTCATTTATCAATCTTCATATTGACGCAGCGAGAAATTTAGCCAAAACCGCTCAAAAGGAAGGGGTTAATCAATTTATTCATATATCCTCCTTAGGTGCATCATCCAAATCGAGCAGTCGACTCCTTAAGTCTAAAGGGGTTGGTGAAGAAGCCGTACTTAATTGCTTTCCGAATGCAAATATTATCAGACCTTCTTTAATATTTGGAAATGAGGATACATTTTTTAATAGGTTTGCGAAATTGTCCTTAATTAGCCCATTTATCCCGGTTGTGGGTTCAAATACAAAGTTTCAGCCGGTATATGTTGATGATGTAGCCAAAGCTGTAAGTTTATTGGTTGAGACAAGTCAGCAGAAGAGGTATCTGGATTTAGGTGGAGATGAAACATACTCATTCACAGAACTTATTCAAATTTTACTATCCGAAATTAACCGAAAGAGGATTATTTTAAAAATCCCATTTTCTCTGGCAAGAGTAATTGCTGCAACCAATGATTTTTTCCGTTTTATTTTAGGTGATTTGGTCCCAGCTTTTTTAACATTGGCACAGGTCAGAAGTCTAGAGAAAGATAACATTGTAGACGTCAAATCTGAAAAGTTTTCGGATTTAGGTATAGTTCCAATGAAACTAAAAATAATTTTGCCGAAGATTGTTGTTCGGTTTAAGCGCGGCTAGAAATATAGAATTGCTAACAAAGCTAAACCGAGAAAAAGTCTATAGATTACAAAGGGAGTGAAAGAAAAAATCTCCCCAAACTTTATAAAAGATTTTAAAGCTAAATATGAAAAAATGAATGAAAATATCGTTGCATATATAGTAAACTCAGTTTCTATCTTGCCTGGGCTGTTGAAGTATTTAAAGCCAATGTAACTGCTTGAAATAATTATTGCTGGTATGCTTAATATGGCAGAAATGATAATTGCTTCTTTTCTATCATAATTTAAAAATCGTGCACCAGTTATAGAGGCGCCAGATCTGCTAGTTCCAGGAAAGACCGCTAAAGATTGCCAAAGGCCTATAAAAAAAACATCTCTTGCCGTAATATCCGAAAATCTGCGGTAACTTGGTTGTCGGTCTGACATAAAAAGTAATAAAGCAAATATCAAGTTAGTAAACGCAATTATTTCTAATTGTCTTGATAGATCAAGAAGACGGGCATACTCTAAGATTAAAGCAATGACAGCTAATGGTAACGTTGCTAAAGCCAAAAATAATAATGATTTTTTCATTCCAAGTTTTATTAAAACCTTGTTAGTATGATTCTTTAGAGGTTTTGAAGCAAATAATATAACTGCTACTAGGCTGCCAATGTGCATTGATATGTCTAAGCTTAAATTGTTCTTTAGACCAACTGCCAACTTGTTGTAAAGTATCAGATGTGCAGATGAAGAGACGGGCAAAAACTCGGTTGCTCCTTGAATTAGAGACAATAGAAATATATGGAAAATAGTCATTTTTAAAACATTAGCTTAGGTTTTCGAAAGAATGTACGATAAACCACCAGGCTTTCCCCTATTTTATTAAAAAAATTGTGACAAATCCAAACCATAAACTTTCTTTTCTTTTCTTGAAAACTATATTAAGAAGTCTTCTCAGAGAAATAATAAGAAAAAACAAGTAAAAAGCGAATGAAGATTTTTGATAAAAAGCGTAATAAAGCGGAGGGTCTGTATGATCCTAGAAATGAACATGATTCCTGTGGCCTAGGTTTTATTGCCAATATCAAAGGAAGAAAAAGCCATGATATTGTACAAAAAGGTATTTTTATTCTAGAGAACCTCGAACATCGAGGCGCTACAGGAGCAGATCCCTTAGTGGGTGACGGAGCAGGAATGCTTACACAAATACCACATGATATGTATAGGGAAGAAATGGAAAAGCTGAATTGTGTTCTTCCTGATCCTGGAGGCTATGGCGTGGGAATGTTTTTTTTCCCAAAGGAAATCAAATATCACATCCTTATAAAAGATATAATTTTTGAACTAAGCAACGAACAAGGTATTAAATTACTAGGTTGGCGTGATATACCTGTAAACAACGACTGTTTATCAATGGACGAAGAAATTCGTAAGGCTGAACCTATACATTTGCAAGCATTCTTCAAAAAACCTGAAGGTATGAACGAGGATGAATTTGAAAGGAATCTTTATGTTCTAAGAAAAAAAACAACCAACAAAATTTATGAGGAATTGGGTAATGAAGATTTATACTACGCAGTTTCACTATCATCCAGAACGGTTGTTTATAAGGGCATGTTTTTAGCTGATCAGCTGGCTAAATATTATCTAGATTTGCAAGACGTCCGATATGTGTCCGCGCTATCGTTAGTTCATCAAAGATTTTCCACAAACACTTTTCCCTCTTGGAGACTGGCTCACCCTTACCGAATGGTGGCTCATAATGGTGAGATAAATACTAGCAGAGGTAATGTAAACTGGATGGCTGCGAGGCAAGCAAGTCTAAAGTCGGAGCTCTTTGGCGATAAGTTGGACGACATATGGCCTGTGACAAGAGAAGGTCAATCCGATACAGCTTCGTTTGATAACGCTATTGAGTTATTATATCAGGGAGGGTACCCTCTTCAGCACGCTTCAATGATGTTGATCCCAGAAGCTTGGGCGGGAAATCCATTAATGGATAGAAAACGCAAATCATTTTACGAATTTCACGCATCTATAATGGAACCTTGGGATGGACCAGCTGCTATTGCTTTTACAGATGGAAGAAAAATCGGAGCCACTCTGGATAGAAATGGATTAAGACCAGCAAGATATTTTGTTTCTGAAGATGATACTGTGGTGTTGGCTTCCGAGGCTGGAACGCTTCCTGTTGATGAGAGTAAAGTTATTACAAAGTGGCGATTGCAACCAGGAAAAATGCTCCTCATTGATATGGACGCAGGAAAAATCATAACGGATGAAGAAGTAAAAAAAGATCTTAGTAATGAGTCGGATTACGAAGATATATTGAATAATACACAAATTGTTTTAGAGGAACTCGAATCGGATGAAACACAGAAAGTTTCCTTATCAACGAGTAATCTTTATTCTGGTCAAAAAGCCTTTGGCTATACCCAAGAAGACTTAAAAACACTTATGTCCCCAATGGCAGTTACTGGCCAAGAAGCCATTGGCTCAATGGGCACTGACACGCCCATTTCTGCAATATCAAACAAAAAGAAGCTTCTCTACACATATTTTAAGCAAAATTTCGCACAGGTAACGAATCCTCCAATAGACCCTATTCGCGAGGAGTCAGTGATGAGCTTAGTTTCCTTTATTGGCCCGAGACCAAATATTTTTGATAATAAAGCTTTGAGCAATGTGAAGAGGCTAGAAGTAAAACAACCAATCTTAACAAATGAAGACATGCAAAAAATAAGAAAGATAAGTGAGATTGGAGACAATCATTTCGTTTCAAGAGTACTAGATACTACATTTGACAAGAATACAGGTTATACAGGTTTTGAAAAATGTTTGGAGAGCATATGCATAAAGTCGGAGAATGTAGTTAAAGAGGGTGGTAATATTATAGTGCTATCCGACAGGCAGTTTGGTAAAGATAGGATTGCTTTGCCCGCTCTATTGGCCATTGCGTCGGTACATCATCATTTAATAAGGAAAGGACTGCGAACAGCCGTTGGATTGGTAGTGGAATCAGCAGAGCCTAGGGAGGTTCATCACTTTGCAGCATTAGCAGGTTACGGAGCAGAGGCTATAAATCCATACATGGCTTTCGACACCATATTAGATCTTAAACAAAAGAATATGTTGTCTAAAGATGTAAGTGAGACAGAAGCGGTTAGTAGATATATAAAGTCAGTTAACAAAGGCCTTTTAAAAGTTATGTCCAAGATGGGTATTTCAACTTACCAATCATACTGTGGAGCACAAATTTTTGACGCAGTCGGGTTATCAGAGGAGTTCGTGAGCAAGTACTTCAAGGGTACTTCTTCTCAAATCAGCGGAGTAGGAATAAATGAAATAGCAAAGGAAACGATTAACCGCCATGAGGAAGCCTACTCAAACTTAGAGGTTTTAAGAGACTCTCTAGATGTTGGGGGAGATTACGCCGTAAGAAAAAGAGGAGAAGTTCATGCTTGGAGTTCAGATGAAATTACGAACCTTCAACATGCTGTAAGAAGTAATTCTTTCGATACATTTAAAGAATATTCAAGGTCCATGGACGAGCAAGAAGAAAGGTTGTTCACAATAAGAGGCTTATTTAGGCTTAGAGACTCAAGCGAAACGGGCAGAAATAGTATTAAAATTGATGAGGTTGAGCCGGCCAAGGAGATTGTAAAACGGTTCGCTACCGGAGCCATGTCGTACGGATCAATATCCGCAGAAGCGCATGAGAACCTAGCCATAGCCATGAATAGGATTGAGGGAAAATCGAACACAGGTGAAGGCGGTGAAGAAGTGGAACGTTTTTCCACTGATAATAATGGCGACAACAGACGGTCTGCAATAAAACAAGTTGCCTCTGGTAGATTTGGTGTAACAACCGAATACCTAGTAAATTCCGACATGATTCAGATTAAAATGGCGCAAGGAGCAAAGCCGGGTGAAGGAGGTCAGCTTCCCGGCCACAAGGTAGACGCTGTTATCGCAAAGGTCCGACATTCTACTAGAGGGGTTGGACTTATCTCTCCCCCTCCCCACCACGATATTTACTCAATAGAAGATTTAGCGCAACTTATATTTGACCTTAAAAACGTCAACCCAAAAGCTGATATATCAGTGAAATTAGTATCCGAGGTTGGGGTAGGTACAGTCGCTGCTGGAGTGGCTAAAGCAAAAGCGGACCATGTTACTATTTCGGGTATGGAGGGTGGTACTGGGGCGAGCCCATTGACCTCGGTGAAACATGCCGGCTCACCCTGGGAATTGGGTTTGGCAGAAACACACCAAACTCTAATGAAAAATAAGCTTAGATCAAGAATATCGGTCCAAGTGGATGGTGGGCTAAGGACGGGGCGTGATGTTGTTATTGGAGCATTGTTAGGCGCGGATGAGTTTGGTTTTTCAACAGCCCCATTAATTGCATCAGGTTGCATTATGATGCGTAAGTGTCACCTGAACACCTGTCCTGTTGGGATTGCAACTCAAGACCCAGTTTTGAGGAAACGATTTGTAGGAATGCCAGAGCATGTTGTTAATTTTTTCTTCTTTATCGCAGAAGAGGTAAGAATATTAATGAGTAAATTAGGTTTCAAAAAATTTGATGAGATGATTGGTCAAATTGATGTGCTTGACAGGAAAAAAGCAATTAAACATTGGAAAGCAAAGGGGCTCGATTTCTCAAAGCTGTTTTTTGATCCAAAGATGGGCGATGGAGTGCCAAAATTTAATTGTGAAAGACAGGAGCATCCAATTAAAGATATTTTGGATATGCAGTTAATTGAAATGTCAAAGGATACCTTGCAAAACAAAAAACCCACCAAATTAAAACTGCCGATTTATAATTACAATAGATCTACTGGAGCAATGCTCAGTGGAGAGGTCGCACGTATTTTTGGACATATAGGTCTCCCAGAGGATTCAATAAACATTTCTTTTAAGGGTACAACGGGTCAGGCATTTGGAGCATGGTTATCGAGAGGAGTTACTCTAGAAGTAGAAGGCGAAGCAAATGATTATGTTGGCAAAGGATTATCTGGGGGAAAAATAATAGTATACCCTCCAAAAGAGGCAAAAAGAATTGTTCCTGAAGATTCGATCATAGCAGGAAACACAATTCTTTATGGAGCTATTGACGGAGAATGCTTTTTGAGAGGCATAGTTGGAGAAAGGTTTGCCGTTAGAAATTCTGGAGCTACCGCTGTTGTTGAAGGAGTGGGTGATCATGGTTGTGAATATATGACAGGTGGTATAGTAGTCGTTTTAGGGAAAACAGGCCTTAATTTTGCGGCAGGTATGTCCGGAGGTATAGCATATGTTTTGGACGAAGATGGTACCTTTAAAAATAGATGTAATTTGGCAATGGTTGAGCTTGAGCCGGTTCCAGAAGAAGATGATCTACTAGAATCTGAGCACCATCACGGAGGCGACTTTGAACACCATGGTCGCGTGGATATATCGAGTGATATGACCAGATATGATGAAGAAAGGCTGAGAAATATAATTTCTAGACACTTAAAGTTTACTCAATCAGACCTTGCAAAAAAGATTTTAGGCGATTGGGATAATTTTAGGCCTAAATTTTTAAAAGTAATGCCTACGGAATACAGAAGGGCGTTGGAAGAAATAAGGGCTGAAAAGCTCAATAATATCGTAGCTGCAGAATAGCCTCTAATTTAGAATATAAGGGAAGTTGAGATGGGTAAGGTTACTGGATTTTTAGAAATAGATAGGCAAGATAGGAAATATAGGCCTGCATCAGATAGAATAAGAAATTTTAAGGAGTTTATAGTACCTCTTCCAGAGGAGGTAATAAGAGACCAAGCCAGCAGATGTATGGAATGTGGAATTCCTTTTTGTCATGACATGAAGGGCTTGAAAGGGTGTCCCGTTAATAATCAGATCCCGGATTGGAATGATTTGGTTTATAGGGGTGAATGGGAACAGGCTTCTAAAGACTTACATTCAACCAATAATTTTCCAGAATTCACGGGAAGAATATGCCCTGCACCATGCGAAGCTTCATGTACTCTAAATATTGTTGATAGTCCGGTAACAATAAAATCCATAGAATGTTCTATAGTTGATAAGGCATGGGACAATGGATGGATAAAACCACAAATAAATCAAAACAAGACGAACAAAAAAATAGGAATAATTGGGTCTGGACCAGCAGGGCTTGCAGCTGCTCAACAATTAGCCCGAGCAGGTCATAATGTAATAATTTATGAAAAAAATAAAAAGATGGGCGGTCTTCTTAGATATGGAATTCCTGATTTTAAAATGGAAAAAACTCATATCGACAGAAGACTAGAACAATTATCAGCTGAAGGAGTTCACTTCCAATGTGGTGTTGAGCTAGGTTTAGATATTAAAATTAATGACATGATAAAGGAACACGATGCTTTGATACTAGCCTGTGGGGCAGAAAAGCCACGTGACCTTGACATTGAAGGGCGTAACGCGGACGGGATCCATTTCGCCATGGATTTTTTACCTCAGCAAAACAGAAGGGTAGGCAAAGAGACGCTCGAGGGTTTGAAGGAGATAACAGCAGATGGTAAACATGTCGTTGTTATTGGTGGAGGAGACACCGGCTCAGATTGCATAGGAACATCAATTCGCCAAGGTGCATTGTCTGTCACACAGCTAGAGATTATGCCTGCTCCGCCCGAAAGGGAAGACAAGTTGCTAACATGGCCAAATTGGCCTCTCAAGATGAGAACCTCTTCGAGTCAAGAAGAGGGAGCCGATAGAGAATTTTCAGTATTAACAACATCTTTTGGGGTTGAAAATGGTAGAGTCAGTTCTTTAAATTGTATAAGGGTAAATGAGAAATTTGAAAAAATAGAAAACTCTGAGTTTGTAATTAAAGCGGATTTGGTATTACTGGCTATGGGTTTCGTTTCACCCATTACAGATAGGATTTTTAAAGATACTGAAGTATCTCTGGATAAGCGTGGAAATGTCTTAGCGGATGATAAATCTTACAAAACTTCTCTTGATAAATTGTGGGTAGCTGGTGATATGCGACGTGGTCAGTCTCTTGTCGTGTGGGCAATAAGAGAAGGCAGGCAAGCTGCGAAATCAGTAGACAAGGCATTGATGGGCTATAGTAGTCTCTCAGACTAAGGAAAAAAATTGTCCTATTTAAATAATATTTTGTGTGCGTTATTAAAAATTTAGCATTCAAAGCTGCTAGAATTATCACACTATTATTCGTGTTCCTTATATGTTTGTCCGTGTCAACCGTTGTTTTACTTAGATTTTTTAATCCTCCTTTTACGAGCTTTATGGTTTCGGAAAGCGATTTTTTTCAAAGAAAAATAGATTACAGTTGGACTTCAATTTCAAATATGGGCGAAAATATTGCCCTTTCAGTGGTCGCAACAGAGGATTCTAATTTTTGTAACCATTTAGGACTAGACGTAAAAGAGATTTACAAAGTAATTACAAGAAAGGAAAAAAGAGGCGCGTCAACGATAACTCAACAACTTGCGAAAAATCTTTTTTTATGGTCTGGACGATCTTGGTCAAGGAAAATTATAGAATTGTACTTTACCTTTTTGATAGAGATCATTATTCCAAAAAAAAGAATTCTCGAAATATATCTAAACACTGTTGAGACAAGCCTGCTGACATTTGGTGTTAATCAAGCTTCAGATAAGTATTATAAAAAGCCAGTAAATAAACTCACCAAAGAGCAATCAGTACGAATTGCGTTGATTCTTCCAAATCCAAAGTATCGAAAGCCCAAAAAACTGAAGCCTAATCTCACAGTTAGAATTTCACAATTAAAAAAAGATATCAATATCCTAAAAAAAGATGACAGATCTAGCTGTTTTTTATAATTATAAATGGATTAAAGTAAGGTTTATTTACTATGAAGAAACTCCACCATCTAGCACTCTCACCATTCTGTCGAAAAGTAAGGCTGGTTTTGGCAGAAAAAAAACTTGAAGTTGAATTAATCGATGAACCTGTTTGGGAAAAAAGATTGGATTTCATAAGATTCAGTCCTTCCGGTAAAGTGCCATTATTAAAAGAAGGAGCTAATGTATTCACGGAGAGCACTCCCATATGTGAGTATTTGGATGAATCTCACCCGATTCCAAAACTTATTCCGGCTGACAAAAAGCTAAGGTTCGAGACGCGCAGGGTAACTTCTTGGTTCGACGATAAATTTTATAATGAAGTCACAAAAAACTTACTTAATGAGAGAGTGTACAAAAAGATTTTTAAAATAGGCCAACCTGATAGTGGTGCAATAAAAGAGGGCCTTAAGAAAATAAAGTTTCATTTTGATTATTTGGAATGGCTTTTGGAAAAAAGAAATTGGGTAGCTGGGGAGAAAATGTCATTAGCTGATTTTTCAGCGGCTGGACATATTTCAGCACTAGATTATATAGGAGACATTGACTGGCAGTCTAAGCCAATAATAAAAGAATGGTATGCAAAAATTAAATCAAGACCTGCTTTTAGAAATGCAGGTTTGCTGACAGACTTAGTTCCTGGTTTTGTACCGGCAAGTCACTATAGTGACTTAGATTTTTAGTATGGAAATATTGGATTTTAAATCACAACTCCAGCAGATTTCTTCTGATGTAGGTTTTTCTGCCGTTGGCATAACCGATCCACTCAAGGTTGATCAATCAATAAAAGAAAAATTTAGGGAGTACATTAAAAATGATTGGAATGCTGGTATGGATTGGTTGGAAAAGAGGATCAACGAACGAATAGCACCAGAAAATTTATGGCCAAGCGTTAAGTCAATTTTAGTATTTACAGATGACTATACTCCCGCAGAAGAACCTTTAAAAAAATTGAGGGATAAAGAACTAGCTAATATCTCAGTTTATGCCACGAAAAGAGACTATCATAAAGTAGTCAAATCTAAGCTAAAGCTCGTAGCCTCTTGGGTAAAAAAAAAATTAGACTGTGAGCTTAAAATATTTGTCGATACTGCCCCTGTTATGGAAAAACCTTTAGCACAGTTATCTGGCTTGGGTTGGCAAGGCAAACATACAAATTTGGTGAGTAGGAATACGGGAAATTGGTTTTTTATCGGTGTAATGTACATTGATAAACAATTGCCTGCAGATGAACCAGAGCAAGATAATTGTGGATCTTGTACCAAGTGTTTGGATATTTGTCCAACTAATGCTTTTGAGGGTGCATATAAGCTAGATGCTAGAAAATGCATCGCGTATCTCACTATTGAACACAAGGGTGCTATAGATAAAAAACTCAGATCATCAATTGGCAACAGAGTTTTTGGATGCGATGATTGTTTAGCTGTTTGTCCTTGGAATAAATTTGCACAAATAAGCAGAAATGAAAATTATAGAGAAACTTTTTCTGACTTAGCTCTGGAGGAAGCGCTGAACTTTTCAGATGGCGATTTCAGAAGTTATTTTAGTGGGACCGCCATAAAAAGATTAGGATCAATTAGATTTCTGAGAAATGTAATATACGCGATGGGAAATAGTGGAAAAAAAGAATACATCAAATTACTAGAGGGTTTTGGAAGCCATTCTGTGGATTTTATATCTGAGGCAGCTTATTGGTCTATTTCCGAGTTAGAAAAAAATGAATAAGAAAAATATATTGTTAATTTTTGGCTTTGGTTACACAGCTAAATTTATGTGTCAGAAATTTTCAAAAAAAAATTGGGAAGTGTTTTGTACAACAAGATCTGATGAAAAGGCCAAAGAAATTAAATCATTTAATGCCACACCGGTTTTTTTCTATGATGAAGAAAAAATTGAGAGTATCCTCAACAAAAATTTAAACATTTTGAGTACGGCTCCACCGGACAATGGAAAAGATCCAGTTATTGAGAACTATAGGCATTTATTCAAAAAAAATAGTGAAAGAATAAGATGGGCAGGATATCTTTCAACAACCAGTGTTTATGGCGATAAAAAAGGTGGGTGGGTTACAGAGGATACAGAGCTCAAACCCAAATTAGAGAGAAGTATTTCAAGAGTCGCGGCCGAAAAATCATGGCTTAAATTTGGAGGAAATTATTCCATAAAAACTATGATTTTCAGGCTGGCAGGTATCTATGGGCCAGGAAGAAGTCTTATTGACCGTTTAGTAGCGAATGAAACGGTTTATATAGTCAACAAACCAGCTCATCTATTTAACAGAATTCACGTTGACGATATTGTAGGCGCAATCGAGATGGCTATGTGCTCAAAATCGGAAGCAACGATTTTTAACTTGTCTGACGATTTGCCTGCGACGCAATTGGATGTTGCACAATTCGCTTCGAGGTTACTTAAAAAAGAATGCCCACCGACTGTCAGTTTGGAAAGCGATATGGTAAGTGAAATGGCAAGAAGCTTCTATAAAGAAGAAAAAAAAGTATCAAACAATAGGCTCAAAGATGAATTGGGTTATAAGCTTACTTTTCCCTCATTTAAGGAGGGACTATTTGCAATTCACAATAATTCTAAAGAATCCTAACAGGTGTTCCAATCTCAACTAAATTGAAAAGCTCTTCAATTTGTTCATTATACAGCCCTATGCATCCAGACGAGCTTTGTCTTCCAATTTTTCTAGTATCGCTTGTTCCATGAATACGATAACTTGGCCAACTAAGATAAAGTGCGTGGGAACCCAGAGGGTTATCAGGGCCTGGAGGCATAAACTCTGGGAGCTTAGGATCCCTTTTTCTCATTTTTTTTGTAGGCCTCCATTCAGGCCCAATTATTTTTTTTGTAACTTTCGTATACCCAAGTCGGGTCAATTCTTCATTTAGAGGGACGGAGGTTGGAAAGACCTTATACTCTTTTCCATTTATACTCCAGTAATGTAATGATCGCGTTTTGGTGTCAACGAGTATTGCCCCTTTCGTCAAATCCTTAAAATGATCCTGCCAAGTTTGCACTCTAAACGAGAAAATATTGTGTTTTGGTTTTCCATCCTCACCAAACTCTACTGCTGTCTGAGCAATAATGGGGTTGCTAATTAATGCATAAACAAATAAGAGTATCGATGATATTAATATGTTGGAGACAACTTTGATCATTTTTACATTAATAGTTGAAATTCATTTACTACAAAACAACTAATTGCTCACGAACAAAATTAACGTATTATTTCGAACATTGGAAGAAAAGACTTATAGATTTATGAATAATTTTATTTTAAAGATACTGCTCTTGGCTGTCTTAGTAGGGTGTGTTGGTACAAATACAGATATCTACTATGGGTACTCAAAGTCAGGGGTTATTTCTAGCTTTAAAGCGGCCGCTCTAAAATCAAGACACTTAGATATGGTTAATGCTTTAAGACTGGAAAATGGAAGATCCTCACTAAAATACTCATCTAGTCTTTCAGCTGCATCAAAGACACATGCTTTTGACATAGCCAGACAACAGCGAGCTTGGAACTACGGTTCAGATGCATCGTCAGCATTAGATAGGGCAAGAATTGCAGGTTTTGAGGGCTTAGTGCTTGGTGAAAACGTTTCGGAAACCTATGAAGGCGAGTATGATGTATTAAATGTCTGGTTCAAAAGTAAAATTGGTAGAGAAATTATTCTGGATCCCACTGCAACCGATTTGGGGCTAAGTTGGTATCAGGATAGCACCGGAAAAGTTTGGTGGGTACAGATGATTGGCAAGTCTTAGTTGCAAATATAAGTTTAAGCATAAATGTAGATAATGGTACCAGGTTCTACCAAACGATAAATTTCCTCTATCTCCTTATTTGTCACCGCAATACATCCCTCGGTCCAGTCAAAAAAATAGTGCAATAGGATATTTTTTCTTCCAAGTCCATGAATAAAAATATCACTACCAGGATTAAGTCCTTTTTCAAGCGCTCTTTTTTTGTCTGATTTATTGGGAAAGTTTATTCCAAGACTTAAGAAAAATTTACTATTTGGGTTTTTGTGGGTAATGTAGTATTTGCCCTCTGGGGTTTTGCCATCTCCTTCTTTTTCTTTTTGACCCTGAGGACTGAACCCTAAGCGAATTCGATAGGCTTTTATCATTTTACTATTTCTGTAAAGGGCTAAAACTCTCTTTTTTTTCCAAACCACCAATAAATTCGGTTTTTTAGGATGACCCCATGAAGGTTTTAAAAAAATAAAAGGAAATAGAATTGAAAACAAGAAAAAGCGTCTTTTGCTAATTTTTTTCATGTAGATGCTTTTTCTTTTATAGATTTGGATTTCAATTGGCCACACGCTGCCATAATGTCTTCTCCACGCGGTCTTCTTATGGGACTGGGTAATCTTGACTTAATTATTATATCTCTAAAAGCTTTAATTCTATCTGATGATGAACGCTTATATTGACTTCCAGTCCAATTATTAAAGGGAATTAAATTTACTTTAGAGGGTAGTCCTTGTAGTAATCTTACCAACCTATGTGCGTCCTCTTTTGAATCGTTAATTCTGTCAAGCATAACGTATTCAAATGTTACTCGTTCGGAATTACGCAACTTAACGTCATCTCTCAAGGAACCGAGCAACTGTTCCAAATTCCACTTTTTATTTATTGGAACTAAAATATCCCTTGTCTTATTTTCTGTTGCGTGGAGACTTATAGCGATCATGCAGCCGATTTCCTCATGAGCTGTCTTTATCTTAGGAACTATACCAGCTGTCGATAAGGTTATTCTTCTTCGTGAAAAATCTAGTCCTTTATTGTCTATCAAAACACTACAGGCTTTCTTTACTTCTTCATAATTTAATAGAGGTTCACCCATTCCCATGAAAACAATATTGGTAATAATTTCGAAACAAGAAGTACCATTACTCCTCATCCTCTTCTTCTCCCAAAGCCCTAGATCATCATAAACTGCAATGACTTGACCGACAATCTCTTGGCTTGAGAGATTCCTTACCAATTTCTGGGTCCCCGTATGACAGAATGAACAGTTCAATGTACAACCAACTTGTGAAGAAATGCAAAGGGTGCTTCTTTTCTCTTCAGGGATAAATACCGTTTCTATTTTGCTTTGGTCTTCTAAACAGAATAGATATTTTATTGTGCCGTCATTGCTGATTTCTTTTTTTTCAATAGCTGGCCGTGAAATATTAAAAACATTCTGCAGTTTTGAGCGAAGATTTTTATCTATGTTAGTCATGTTATCAAATGAACTAATTCCATGACAATAGATCCAAGACCAGAGCTGATTTACTCTCATAGATGCTTTTTTTGGTTGAGTTTCAAAGTTTGAAATTAGCGAAAACAATTCGTCTCTACTGAGCCCTAATATATTACATGCTTGATAATTCGATTGTAAGGTCAATTTATTTCGCACCGCCTTTCTAATTCTGACATGGCATCGGAAAAGCCGGTTAACATAAATGTGTCTTTCGTCACCGTGTTACGATGAGATATAGCACTCATGATTGCCTTACTACCTTTTTTAAGGTAATTAACTAATTTATCTTGATCAAATTTTTGAGCCCAAGCATGCTCTTTTTCTACTTTAGCTTTAGGTGACGGGTGCGCAAAAAAAACGACTTTTTCTTTGTTATCAACTTCTAAAATTGCTCTTGATCCCACCTGTAGAGGATACCCTGCATAAAACGTCCCTTCATACTCGCTATCTTTATTCATTATCTTGATTATATATAATGTACCTTTTTCTCTATTAACCGATGAGAGTTTTTGATTATTCCTGAAGGCTTCACCTTTTACAGACTGAGAAGCAATGAAGCACATTTTGGGTTCTTTTTTCGATATGAAAACGCTCCAATCTCTAAAACTTTTCTCAGCTTTCCTTAAGTTGTCTTGTCCAAAAGAAAATGTTGTAGAAAACAAAAAACTTAAAAAAACGCATAAAAGAAGCATACTAAAATAGTATACTGAACGGCTATTAATATTAATTTTCATTTGGACTCTCATTTCATAAATCCCTATGGGCATACTTAATACAAGCAATTATTGGACTAGAAAAGACTTTTTATTTTGTTCTATATTACCAGTGGTTGACAATTTAAAGAGAGCATAAATGAGAAATGATAAAAAGTTCTGGATTTTGATAAAAATTTTATTTAGATATGGAAGCTATGGTAAAAGGTAGAACTCTATATGACAAGATTTGGGATAACCATCTTATACAATCAGAAAATGACACTTCTCTGATATACATTGACAGGCATTTAGTGCATGAAGTTACAAGCCCTCAGGCTTTTGAGGGTCTACGAGAATCTGGAAGGCAAGTTCGTGCTCCTAATAAAACAATTGCGGTACCTGATCATAACGTGGCTACAACATCTGATCGGTTAACTAACTTTGGAAGTGAAGAAGGTCGAATTCAGCTAGAAACGCTGGATAAGAACGCCAGAGATTTTGGCATTCACTATTATTCTGTTGATGATATCAGACAAGGAATAGTGCATATAATTGGCCCTGAACAAGGCTGGACCTTGCCAGGTATGACAATTGTTTGTGGGGATAGCCATACAGCAACGCATGGAGCTTTTGGTGCATTAGCACACGGCATAGGTACATCCGAAGTGGAGCATGTCCTTGCAACGCAGACATTAATTCAGCAGAAGTCAAAAAATATGAAGGTGGAAGTCTCTGGAGACGTGGGAAATGGGGTGACAGCAAAGGATATCACATTAACAATAATTGGAAAAACAGGTACAGCAGGTGGTACTGGACATGTTATTGAATACTGTGGCAATGCTATTGAAAGTCTCTCAATGGAAGGACGAATGACCGTTTGCAATATGGCTATTGAAGGTGGAGCGAGAGCTGGGTTGATAGCCCCTGACCAAAAGACCTTAGACTATGTGAAGGGGAGACCACATTCACCAAAAGGTGAAAAATGGGATAAGGCTGTAAAGTTTTGGAAAACGCTTTTTTCCGACCCAGATGCGTATTTTGATAAAGAAATTTTTCTAAAAGCGGAGGACATTGCGCCCGTTGTTACATGGGGAACGAGTCCAGAGGATGTCCTTCCTATCACAGATTATGTACCGAGCCCTGATAATTTTCAGGGAAGTAAAGTAGAAGCGGCTAAACGATCTCTTGAATACATGGGGTTAAGGCCAGGCCAGAAATTGCAAGATATAGAAGTTGATGCCGTTTTTATTGGTTCATGTACCAACGGACGAATAGAGGACTTAAGAGAAGTAGAAAAGATTGTTAAAGGAAAAAAAGTAAAGAGTGGGATAAGGGCTATGGTCGTGCCAGGATCAGGATTAGTCAAAAAACAGGCGGAAGAAGAAGGAATAGCCAATTCACTAAAAGAGGCTGGTTTCGATTGGAGGATGCCAGGTTGTTCAATGTGTCTAGCAATGAATCCTGATCAGTTGTTGCCTGAGGAAAGATGCGCGGCGACGTCTAATAGAAATTTTGAAGGACGACAAGGGCGTGGGGGCCGCACTCATTTAATGAGCCCCGCAATGGCAGCAGCCGCAGCAATAACTGGTCGATTGACTGATGTGAGAGATATTTAGTGAAAGAGTCAAATGGAAAAGTTTAATATACTTGAAGGCATCGCAGCTCCTATGCCGTTAATAAATATCGATACTGATATGTTAATACCAAAACAGTTCCTTAAAACAATTAAAAGGACAGGGCTTGGCGAGAACCTTTTTTTTGAAATGCGTTACGATCAAAATGGAGATGAAATAAAAGATTTTATCCTAAATAATGAACATTATTCAAAAGCCTCAATTATAGTAGGTGGGGCCAACTTTGGGTGTGGTTCTTCAAGGGAGCATGCACCTTGGGCCTTAAAAGATTTTGGGATTAAGTGCATAATATCAACAAGTTTCGCAGACATTTTTTTTAATAATTGCTTCAAGAATGGCATACTTCCGATCGTTGTGTCTGAAGATTTGCACCAAAGACTTCTTCAGGACGCAGAAATGGAAACAACATCCATCATGAAAATTGATCTCGAAAATCAGAAGATCATTCGCAACAACGGAGACGAACTGGACTTTGAAGTTGACGAGTTTAAGAAGTATTGCTTGTTAAATGGGTTAGACGATATCGGATTAACACTCAAGAGTGTAGAAAAAATAAGCAGCTTTGAAAAAGAATATTCTGATAAATATAGCTGGTCATGAAAAGGTATAATTGATGTATTCTCTGCTTATTCTTCCAGGAGATGGAATTGGTCCAGAGGTGATGACTGAGGTTAAGCGTGTAATTTCTTGGTTCCATGATAAGCGCAACTTAAAACTAGATATTGAAGAAGGTTTAGTTGGTGGAGCGTCTTATGATAAACACGGTGTGCCTCTTACGGAAGAAATTTTAAAAAAAGCATTAGGAGTGGATGCTGTTTTGCTGGGGGCGGTCGGTGGCCCTAATTACGATAATCTAAGTTTCGATTTGAAACCAGAACGAGCGCTATTGAGACTTAGGAAAGAACTTGATTTATTTGCCAATATCCGACCCGCTCAATGTTTTGATGCACTGGCCTCTTTCTCGTCACTCAAGAAAGAAATAGTTTCTGGACTGGATATTGTTATTGTAAGAGAGCTTACATCGGGGATTTATTTTGGAGAACCTCGTGGAATTCATACTGATGGCTTAAATGAGAGAGTTGGTATAAATACACAAAGATATACTGAATCAGAAATACGAAGGGTTGCAATAAGTGCCTTTGAACTTGCTTTAAAGAGAAATAAAAAATTATGCTCTATGGAAAAAGCCAATGTGATGGAGAGTGGTGTTCTATGGCGAGATATTGTTAATGAGGTTCATGTTGATTATCAGGATGTAGAGCTCAGCCATATGTATGCTGACAATGGAGCGATGCAATTGGTTAGAGATCCTAAACAGTTTGATGTGATTGTAACAGATAATCTTTTTGGAGATATACTATCCGATTGTGCTGCTATGCTAACAGGCAGTTTGGGAATGCTACCATCTGCAAGCTTGGGAAATAAAAAAGAAAATGGCTTGCCTCGAGCTATGTATGAACCAGTACATGGATCAGCACCAGATATTTCTGGTCAGGAAATGGCTAATCCGATAGCGTGTATTTTAAGCTTTTCAATGGCTTTAAGGTATTCATTTTCAGACACACAGAATGCTAATCTTCTCGAGCAATCTATAGAAAAGGTACTTGCGAAAGGGTACAGAACTCCTGATTTAATGATGGGTGATCGAGGACATCTGTGTAAAACTAGTGAAATGACCGATAAAATACTAGAGGAGCTAGAGTCAGGCTAGTAGCTATCGGCCCATCCAACCACCGTCTACATTTATCAGTTCCCCATTTACATAGTCTGATGCATCAGAAGCTAAGTAAACAGCAGCTCCCGCCATATCGTCTATGGTACCCCATCTTTTCATAGGAATTCTCGCCATTAGGTCAGCTGACCTACTTTTATCTTGGCGAAGAGCGGTGGTAATATCCGTGACAACGTAACCTGGGGCGATGGAATTAACATTTATTCCCTTATCTGCTAGTTCATTAGATAGAGCTTTTGTAAGTTGCGCAATTCCACCTTTAGAAGCCGTATAGCTGGGAACAAATAAACCGCCCTGATGAGATAAGATTGATGCTGTAAAAATAATTTTACCCCAGCCTCTTTCAATCATTTTTGAACTAAGTTCCCGTGCAAGAACAAACTGAGACGATAGATTGATTTCAATTATTCTATCCCAATGGTCATCATTATGTTCATTCAGCTCAGTTCTAATTAAAGAACCGGCATTACTTACAAGAATATTTGGCTCTAAATTTTTTTTACCAAGTTCCTTTAAAAAATTGTGTGTATTCTTTCTTGCGGAAAAGTCACAGTTAAAGCAATGAAAGCTTCTACCGATTGACTCAACATATTTTTCGATTTCGCTGCCTTGTCTCAAGGATGAGCTAACCCCAATTATATCAGCTCCAGCCTCAGCTAGGCCCTTGGCAATCCCATAACCTATACCCTTGCTGCACCCTGTTACAAGAGCAATTTTCCCATCTAGCTTAAATTTTTCCAAAATTGACATGAATATCTAACCTCTTATTTCTCACAATACTCTAAGTATCTTTTTAAATTTTTTTTACCACCGATTAACTCGGTAGCGAATTCTATTATATTGCCTGCGTTTTTTTCAAATTCTCTAAGGCCAGCCTCCAACCAGCTCTCATTTACTTTTAATAACTCCTTTACCCCTATTTGATTTACTTCTTTAGTCACATTTTCAGTTGGTTTATAATGTTCATTTGATAGCATGTAGTCCTCATAGATGCTGCGCTGACTAACACCAAAGAGACTTAAAATTAAAGCAGCGGCAAAACCTGTTCGATCTTTTCCTGCTGTGCAATGAAATATTATTTTAGAACCAGAATTTTTAAACAATATTTCAAAGAACTCTTTGAAAGTGTCTAAGTTTTCAGAAGTATATTTTCTATAGGCCTGTTTAAAAATCTCATTCAGATCTTTCTCTCGCGTATTTACCTTATCTAACTTTTTTAATAGTTCGGTCACCTTTGGCTCAACAGGTAAATGAACTCTGTTTTTTAGAAGCTCTCTTGGGAAGCTAGTTGGATTTTTCTTTGCCTCATTAATACCTCTAAAGTCTATAATTAAAGTTTCTTCATTAGAGATTAGCATTTTTTGAGCTTCAGAGCTTAGGTTTATAGGTGCTGCACATCTAATAAACAAGTTTTCTTTTATAGCATTATTGGTTTTTGTTTTCTTATTTCCTAAGTCTCGCAAATTGTTAACGAAGCTTATTTTTTCACTTGATTCGGTCATGTTATTTATTGTCTTTCCATGTTAGGATAGTTTTTTAAATGAACTTTTATTGGCAACAACGGAGGAAAAATTGACGGTTATAATAACATCTACTTATAAGCCTCACTCGGGAAAAGCAAGGCTTGTTTTATCAAACATGAAGGAAAATGTTGAAGCGTTTGGTGCTATGGGCATGACCTGTAGGATTTCTAGAATAATTTTTGGTCCAGATACTGGATCACTGGTTTTTTCTATTTTTTCTGAAAATTTTAGTGGAGCTATGAAAAATGCAGAAAAGATTTTTTCTAGTGAAATATGGGCTAAGATTCAAATGCGTTTAGATGATAACCCCTCATCGGAGATCATAATGCAGCCAAACTTATTTAGAACAGTTGCTGGTGAAATGAGTGCTACCCACAGAGTCATTAACTATAGATGGTATCTTATGAAAAGAGATAAAGTCGTAGAGGCGCTTGAAATGTTTTCTGAAGTAAAGGGTCTCTGTGAAAAAGTTGATATAAATCCTGTAATGTTAGCACCTGTAACTGGTGATCCCATGAGTAGCCTAGTTGTTATGTATGGTGCAAAATCGCTGGCTCATGCAGGTGAAGCTTTGGACGGTATGGGTATGGGGCAAGAAATGCAGCAAATCGTTGCAAAGGCGGCAACTCTTGGGGAGCTTTATCGCGCGTGGATCACAGTCCCCGCAGACTAATATTAGCATAGCCTAGTTTTTGTTATCGTACAGAAGCTGGGCTGTCTTTTATAAGACCAATATTTAAGCCAATTGCCTCAGATAGCTGTCCAGCTGTAAGACCAGCACCATATTGTGAGATTAGGTATCTGGCGCATTGAGTTTGCAGATATACACCACTTCTGAAAGGTGTTTGGGATCCAGAACTCCAGAGACCGGCTATAATTCCTGCTAAAACGTCACCCATTCCAGCTGTTCCTAGCCATCCATTTGAAAACAAATTTATCCATAGTTTCTTTTCTTCTGAGACTAAAGTTCCTGGTCCTTTGAGGATCCAGTCTCCACCATATATTTTTTTTAGTTTTGTAATATTAGACCACTTGTCGGAAAATTTGTCTTTAAGAAGTGTTTTTACCTCTCCCTTATGAGGTGTTCCCACCCAAGGAGCTGTTCTCTTATTTGGCTTTTTTCTAGACAACCAATCCAAACCATCAGCATCAAGAATAATTTTAAGATCAGTATTCCATAAGAATTCAATTTCCCTATCAAAACTTTTGCCAAGTCCCGGACCTATAATTGCAATGCGCATATTTTTATCTAAAACGGACTGTATATCTTTAATACAAGGATTTATTTGTATAAGCTCTGGAGGCCTTTGTAGCTTGTCGGTATCTGATGCCCAAAATACTTTACCTGCCCCCGATCGTAAAGCAGAAATACATGCGAGTATTCCTGCACCTTCCATTGATTTGGAGCCACCAAGACATATTAATGATCCCCTCGTGCCTTTGTGAGCAGATCTAGATAGACCAGGAAAATGAGTTGTGACTTTGGAAATAGAACTCATATCTGAGCTATAGAAAAAATTATTTATACTCAAATCGTTGAAATAAATCTGACCTGTGTAATCAGAAGCCTCATCAAAAAATAGCCCAGGCTTTAAGGTTAAAAATGATATAGTAGCAGTCGCTTTAACTAATTTGTCAGAAATACTTCCTTTTGAACCGTGAAGACCACTAGGTAAATCTAAAGATAAGATTTTCTTTGTCTCAGAACATTGCAGAAAATTTACAGCTTTTAGGTAGTCGCCTGTAAGGTTTCTGTTCAAACCTATGCCAAATATGGCATCAATATACCAATCGGCTTTTGGAATTTTGTTTGCATTAAATTTGTGAATATTAATTCCCAGATTAAGACAAAATCTGTAAGCGGGAGATTTAGGGCGATTTTTGTAGCTAAGGTCAATTACATTGGTTTCAATATTGTCAATTTTCAAAAGGGCAGCTAGGCAAAGACCGTCTTCACCATTATTACCTTTTCCTATGAAAATAGTAACAGTGTTTGCTTTAGCATTATCCAGAAATTCTTTTGCCGCTTTTGCAGCTCTAAGCATCAATAGAAATGGTGTTGCAAATTTCTCGGAAACTTTGGTGTCTATCAGCCTGGATTTTTCGGATCCGAATAATCTGTAAGAAAAATCAGTTTCCAGTGTCGATTTTTGCATAATAAAGTTATATATCGTACTAAGATATTAATAAATACAAATATACTTTAATATGAAAAGAATTATAGTTCAAACAGAGAGGGGAAACATTTCAACTTGTTTTTGGAAAGGACCAAAACAAGGACCAGTATTACACTGGGCACACGCTAATGGCTTCAATGGGCAAACATATAGTAGAGTGTTAAGTAAGTTGACATCAAAATATAACATATACGCCTGGGATACACCTGGATACGGAATGTCTGAGATAGGTGCTTGCTATGATAAAACAAACCCCGTTTTAGGATATTCAAAAGATTTAGCTGCCTTAATTACAGTGTTGAATGAGAAACATAAGAGCAAAATAGTTCTTGGTGGCCATTCTATCGGTGGCTCGCTTAGTGTGATGGCAAGCAAACTCTTAAATGATAGAGTAGCAGGTTTAATTTTAGCGGACCCAGTTGTAATAAATTACCATTATAAATACTTCACAAAATTTTTTGGTCCTCTTGGATATGAAAGCAATACTATAAAACTTTATCGTCAAGCGTTAAAAAAAAGAAGCAAATGGAAAAGCTTTGATGAAGTTTTGAAGTCTTATACAAATAGGGGAATTTTTAAAACATGGAAAACGGGTTTTCTGTACGATTACCTGTCGGGTGGTACAAAGAAAGACGAAAACGGTGTATCTTTGTCCTGTAATCCAGAAACGGAGGCTGCTAGTTTCATAAACACGGAGAAAGTTACTACACCGAAGATTATAAAAAATATAAACATACCGGTATTGCTGCTTATTGCTGAATTTGGGAGTACAACAGCTTCACTAGGTTCATTTAAGAAACTGAAGGATTTAAAGCTAGTTGAAAGAATGCATGGAGGGAGTCACTTTTTCCCTATGGAGCAGCCGGATAAGCTTATTTCGTTTATTAAAGGCTTTTAATCTTATTGTTAAGCTTTATACTAAAAACGCATTGCAAAGGTGGGATATAAAATGAATAAATTGGAAATTGCTGATCAAAACGAATATCAATCAAATTATTTTGCCTTTGAGTTAATAGGGCATGTTGCTCACATAAAGCTCAACAGGCCAGATAAGAGAAATGCAATGAACTGGGATTTCTGGAGAGATCTACCAAGAATAATTGCGGATATTGATAAAAATTCACTTGCAAGATGTGTTGTTATCTCTTCAACGGGTCCTGTGTTTTCAGCAGGACTGGATTTGAGCCTTTTTGGTCAAGATGTTTTTTCAAGCCCTGAGGCAGAAAAAAAGAATGAGAAAGAGTTACAAACCCCCCAAAATTTCATGAACTTTTTATCTTTTTTGCAAGAATCTATTTCATCCTTACAGAAAGCTAGAATTCCCGTTATTTGTGCGATTCAGGGTGGCTGTATAGGTGGAGGCGTTGACCTGATTTGTTCTGCGGATATACGACTAGCAACAAAAGATGCCTTTTTTTCAATCAGAGAAACAAAGATTGGCATGGTAGCAGATGTAGGAACATTCCCAAGAATTGTGAAATTGCTCCCCGAAGGAATTGTCAAGGAATTAGCGTTTACAGGAAGAAACTTTTCAGCTCATGAGGCTAAAGAATATGGATTTATAAATAAGCTATATGACGGTCATGAAGCTCTCATCGAAGGAGCATTGGAGATGGCTAAGGAGATAGGATCTAATTCCCCCGCCGCTGTATTTGGTTGTAAGAAGGTTATTGAATTTTCACGTGACCACACAATTGAAGAGGGATTGGAATGGATAAATATGTGGAATGCATCCATGCTGAGCCAAGCTGAGTTGATGGAAGGATTTCGATCCTATAAAGATAAGACTGAAGGCAAATTTGCCGAATTACCAAAGCTGAAAGATCACTTTTCAAACAAGTAAAAAGGAAAAGCATGGGATATAACATTGCTGTTTGCGGTGCCACTGGTAACGTAGGAAGAGAAATGCTTAATATATTGGCTGAGCGCGTGTTTCCAGTGGACGATTTGACTGCTTTAGCTAGTAGAAGGTCTTTAGGGACTGAATGTTCTTTTGGGGATAAGGTTCTAAAGACAAAAGATCTGGACACTTTTGATTTTAAAGGAGTTGATATTGCACTTTTTGCAATTGGTTCAGAAGCAACAAAAAAATATGTGAAAAAGGCGACTGATCGAGGTTGCATAGTGATAGACAATTCATCTCTTTTTCGTTACCACCCAGATATCCCCTTAATAGTACCTGAGGTAAATCCTAGTGAAATTAAAAATTTCTATAAAAGGAATATTATTGCAAACCCCAACTGTTCAACTGCCCAATTGGTTGTGGCATTAAAACCTTTACACGATAGAGCGCAAATAAAAAGAGTTGTGGTAACAACATTTCAATCAGTTTCAGGTTCAGGTAAGGAAGCAATGGACGAGCTCTGGGCTCAAACAAAAGGGTTATACGTACCAGGTCAGGAAGTAGAACCAAAAGCTTACCCTAAACAAATCGCTTTTAATGTAATTCCTCAAATAGATGTGTTTCTTGACGACGGTCAAACAAAAGAAGAGTGGAAAATGGTTGCTGAAACAAAGAAGATTTTAGACAAGAAGATAAAGCTGACAGCAACATGTGTCAGAGTACCTGTTTTCGTGGGACACTCTGAGGCAGTAAATATTGAGTTTGAAGATTTTTTAGATGAAGAGGAAGCTAGAGAAATTTTGAGGCAATCTCCAGGCATAATTGTGGTAGATAAAAGAGAAGAAGGAGGTTATACAACGCCAGTCGAGTGTGCAGGTGATTATGCAACTTTCATAAGCCGAATAAGACAAGACTCCACGACCGAGAATGGTTTAAGTTTATGGTGTGTGTCCGATAATCTCAGAAAAGGCGCTGCGCTAAATGCAGTGCAAATAGCAGAGCTTTTAGGGAATAAAGTATTAAAAAAAGAATGATAATTAAATGCTTATTTGCTTCAGTAAAAAGTTAAAATTGCCTGCTGACGATAAAGTTTGCGATTTGGCGAAGATTTCTTGATCGCTCTTTATAAACAGAAACAGCCTCGCAAGCCTCTGATACTAACTCAGTAGCTTTCTTTTTTGAATTATCAATACCTAATTTTGAGACAAAAGTAGCCTTATTTTTGTCATTATCTTTACCCACTTTTTTTCCTAAGGCTTTAGAAGAACTAGTAACATCTAGGATGTCATCGATAATTTGAAAAGCTAGGCCTACTTTAGAAGCGTATAAGGAGAGGGGCTCAGAGTTTTCTCCAGCTATTAATGGGCCAACCTCGCAGGACCAAGATATCAGCTTCCCAGTCTTATATTCTTGTAATTTTGAAATTTCATCTATTTCAAGTTGCTTTTTGGAAGACTCAGCCTCAATATCTAACGCTTGACCTAATACCATACCGGAAGCCCCAGAATTTCTCGCTAATCTCCAAATCAATTTATTTTTTATTTTATCTGTAACTCTAAATTGGTCTGCACTAAGAGCTTCAAAAGCCAAACTTTGGAGTGCATCTCCAACCAAAATGGCAGTCGCTTCATTCCATTTCCTGTGGATAGTTGGCTGACCTCGTCTCAAATCATCATCGTCCATCGATGGAAGATCATCGTGTACAAGAGAATAAGTATGGATGCACTCAATAGCTATAGCACAGAATATAGATATGTCATTTGCAATATTGAAAACTTTTGATGTTTCCATGCACAGTAAAGGCCTTAATCTTTTTCCTTTCCCAAAAAGCGAATACTTAATCGGTTTTTTTAGTAGTCCAAAATTTTTATTTTTTAAAAATTTTTTTAGACTGTGATCAAAATAAAGTGAATTATTTTCGAGCATTGTTTTGAAGTAAGTTGTGTCAAACTCACTAAAGACTTTACTCATTATCACCCGCTTTTAACTCTTCTGTCTCTATTTTTTCTTTGTCAGATACTTTTAAAATTTTTAGCTCGGCCCTCTTTAAAAGTTCTTCGCAGTGGTTTTTCAGTTTAATGCCGATTTCGTAGTAAGAAATTGATTCTTCTAAACTTAAATTTCCATCATCTAGTTGAGTTACCAACTCTTCTAGTTTCTTCAGTCCTTCTTCAAATTTTAGTTTATTTATTTCGTCTTCTTTAAGCATAACAAATCTGATGATATTTTTATTAAGTTCTATAGTATAGTCTTTTAGATCAATAGCCACTTCATTTTTGTAAATTAAATCTTGCCAGAACTACCGGAAATAGAAACAGTTAAATTAGGCATAGAGAAGACTGTTTTAGGTAGTGTTATCATTTCAGCAAAAATATTTCGGCGTGACTTAAGGTTTCCTGTTAAAGAAAATCTTGAAAAATTAATTATGAACAAAAGAGTTTTAGAGGTTGGTAGACGGTCAAAATACTTACTTTTTTTCCTGAATAATAAAACAACATTAGTCCTGCATTTAGGAATGTCAGGTAAGATAAACGTAGGAATAAATAGGAAAAATGCATATAAAGAAAAAAAACATGACCATCTTATAATATCATTCGATAATGGTTTTTTTCTTATATACAACGACCCACGAAGGTTTGGTTTTGTTGAAACTATTGAAGGTGATTACACTGAATATATAAGATTTAGAAATATGGGGGTAGAACCTTTGTCAAAAAAGTTTGATGAAAAATATCTGTGGTCTAAAATCAAAACCTCTTCGAGAACTTTAAAAAACATTTTGATGGATCAGACTATTGTAGCTGGCTTGGGTAATATATACGTTAATGAGGCTTTGTGGGATAGTCAAATAAAACCAACTAGGATTGGTAGAAATATGTCATTAATTGATTGCAAAAAATTAGTCGTATCAATAAAGAAAGTTCTTGATAATGCGATCAAATTTGGTGGCACTACCCTTAAAGATTTCAGACAGGTAGGGGGTGAAGTAGGATATTTTCAGAATAAGTTGCAGGTTTATGGGAAAGAAGGCAAAGCGTGTTTTCAAAGAAAGTGTAAGGGTACAATTGAGAAAGTGGTAATTAGCGGAAGGAGTACATTTTATTGTCCTACCTGTCAGAAGTAATTCATTATTTTCTTGATAAATCCATATAAGAAAATTAAAAGATGGTGCATAGTAATTTTTTGGAGAATCGGATGGCTTACGAGACGCTTATTATCGAGCATGAAGAACCAATTTTGATTATTAAGCTCAATAGGCCCAATGCACTCAACGCTTTAAACAGCAAATTGCTCCAGGAACTAAACAGTGCTCTTACAGATGCAGATAATAATGACTCTGTTAGATCAATAATTCTAACAGGTTCTGAAAAGGCGTTTGCTGCCGGTGCAGATATCAAGGAAATGATGTCCAAGTCTTTTGTAGATATGTTTTACAAAAACTTCTTTTCTAATGATTTAGATAGAATTCAAGCAACTAGAAAACCTATCATAGCCGCTGTAGCAGGATACGCGCTCGGAGGAGGATGTGAACTTGCAATGAGGTGCGACTTTATTTTAGCCGCCGATAGCGCAAAATTCGGGCAACCAGAAATAAATTTAGGTGTAATGGCAGGTTTTGGGGGAACGCAGCTATTGTCAAAGTTTGTAGGAAAATCTAAAGCAATGGAAATGCATCTAACGGGTAGAAATATGGATGCTAACGAAGCTGAAAGAGCGGGTCTAGTTAGCCGAGTTGTTTCTTCTGAAGATCTTTTAAAAGAGGCAAAGGCTGTAGCTTACAAAATTGCAGAGAAGTCGATGCTGTCGACTATGGGAATAAAAGAATCAATAAATCGTTCTTTTGAGATTGGAATATCAGAGGGTATATTATTTGAAAGGCGAATATTTAATGCCCTATTTTCTACTGATGACAAAAAAGAAGGAATGTCTGCTTTTATAGAAAAAAGAACGCCTAAGTTCGAAGACAAATAGCGGTTCGCTAGTTGACAATTACAGCCTCATTGTGTAATGGATTGCATAGGGAGTACAATAAAAATGCCAAATAAAGCTTCAGCTAAAAAGAGATTGAGACAAACGGTTAAAAAAACCACTGAAAACAAAAACAGAAAAACCAGAATTAAGTCGTTCGTCAAGAAAGTTGAGAAAGCTATAGCTCAAGATGATCAAGCTACCGCTAATGAAGTTCTCAAAACAGCGCAGTCGGAAATCATGAGAGGTGTTACAAAAGGTGTTCTTCATAAGAATACAGCAAGCCGAAAAATATCAAGATTGAATTCAAAAGTTAAAAGTCTAAAAAAGGCAAGCTAGGAAAAATACATTTTTTCATTTTTGATAGGGCTTTATTGTAAAGTTATTGTTTTGCCGAGGCTCTTCGCTGCCAGTTCTGAAAGTGGAACGGCGAATACAGCAGTTTAAACGGGTTTAGATTTGGTTGAAAATATAAAATCATTAGAGGCTTTTGATCTTCTAAGAGAAGACAAACTCGCGGTATTGATTGATGTAAGAACTGAGAAAGAGCATTTAGCGGTTGGAATGCCAGACTTACGAGAAATAGAAAAAACGACCCACCTAGTAGAATGGAGAAACTCGATTTTACCAGGGTCACGAAAACGATTTTTACATGATTTTAACGAAAAGATTGGCCTTCAAGAAGAAGGAAAGTATCTATTTATTTGTAGATCTGGAATAAGATCGAACTTCGCCGCATTAACTGTGGAAGAATCGTTTAATTCGGGTAATTATAATATAAAGAGTTTTAATATAATTGACGGCTTCGAAGGAAACGAACAATCTATAGGAGATGTAAAAACTCCAACTGGTTGGAAAAATGTGGGCTTGCCCTGGAAAAAGAGTTAACTAATGCACAAAGATGAGTGGTCAAAGGTAAAAGAATTTGTAAAGAACAATATAGGCGAAAGCGCTCACACGAACTGGATACAGCCTATTGAGCTTAAAGAGATTAAAGGTTCTGTTGCAAAATTTAAAGTGCCCACCAGGTTTATTGGTACCTGGGTGCATAGAAATTATGGGGACCATATTATCCAAGGATTCAAAAATCAAAAATTGAATATTGAAAGGCTAGAGTTTATTGCTTCGGTGGATAGATTATTAGTGAAAAAAGATAGTTCAGAGAAAAAAATACCTAAAAAGGCGGAACAAAAAGATCAGGAATCGCAACAGGATTTACCTAGTTCACCTCTCGATGTTAGGTTCACTTTTGATAAATTTGTGGTTGGAAAACCTAATGAGTTAGCTCATGCCGCCGCAAAAAGAGTTTCAGAAGGGGGAAAGGTCACGTTTAACCCATTATTCTTGTATGGAGGGGTCGGTTTAGGAAAAACGCATCTAATGCATGCTATTGCTTGGTCCACTAAAGAAAAAAATAAAAAAGCGCGAATATTATATCTTTCAGCCGAACAGTTTATGTATAGGTTTGTTCAAGCTTTAAGATTTAAGGATATGCACGCATTCAAAAAGTTATTTAGATCTGTCGATGTTTTGATGGTTGATGATGTGCAGTTCATAGCTGGGAAAGACTCTACTCAGGATGAGTTTTTCCATACTTTCAACGCTCTTATCGAGCAGGGGAAGCAAATAGTTATATCCGCTGACAGAGCTCCTGGAGAAATTGACGGTCTAGAAGAGAGGATTAAATCAAGACTAGCGTGGGGTCTTGTTGTAGATGTACATCCAACGGACTACGAATTACGTCTAGGAATTTTACAGGCTAAAGCTGAAATTCAAATGGAACTTAATAAAGATGTTAAAATTGATGAAGGAATATTAGAGTATCTTGCCCATAAAATTTCATCGAATGTCAGAGTATTAGAAGGAGCTCTAACGAGGTTATTCGCCTTTGCATCTTTGGTTGGAAAAGAAATAAACATCGATTTAGTTCAGGAATGTCTATCGGATATTCTTAGAACTTCAGAGAGAAAAGTTACTATTGAAGAGATAATCAGAAAAGTTGCCGAACACTACAACCTCAGAATGACAGATTTGGTATCTGCAAGACGAGCAAGGGTAGTAGCTAGGCCCAGACAGATAGCTATGTTTTTATCCAAAAGTCTAACCTCGAAATCTCTGCCGGAAATTGGAAGAAAATTTGGTGGAAGAGATCATACTACCGTTATACATGCCGTGAAAAAAATCGAGGAGCTAAAACTTATTGATGTACAAGTAGCAGACGAGGTAGAAATCTTGCGCAGAACTCTTGAGGCATAAAAAGTTTTTCGCTATTATTTTTATTTAAAAAAGGCTACTATTCATCGAAGACATTTATTTGTATGAATCAAAAATGAAGATTAGCGTAGAAAGAAACGATTTGCTTAAGTCAATGAGCCGAGCGCAAGCTATCGTTGAGAGAAGAACTACTATTCCGATTTTATCAAACGTTTTAATTGAGGCTAGAGAGGACTGTCTAACACTAAGGGCCACTGACTTAGATATCGAATTATTAGACTCTGTTAAAGCTGTAGTTGAAAAAGAGGGAGCTGTTACTGTAGGTGCACATACCTTCTATGATATTCTTAGAAAACTGCCAGATGGCTCGAGGGTCTTAATAGATCTCGATCCTTTAGATCAGAAAATAAATGTGAAAGCTGGACGTTCTACTTTTTCATTAACGACAATTTCGGTTGACGATTTTCCATTAATGGCATCATCGGAATATGACTTTTCTTTCTCTATAAAAAGTGAAGAATTAAGAAGACTTTTCGAAAAAGTAAAGTTTGCAATGTCGATGGAAGAAACAAGATTTTATCTTAACGGAGTTTTTTTCCATGAGTTCACTTATCAAGACTTAAAGCTTTTACGTACTGTGGCTACAGATGGTCATAGACTCGCAAAAATAGATTCAGTATTACCAGAAAATGCAAATGGAATGCCTGGGGTGATTGTACCACGAAAAACAGTTTCTGAATTGAGAATGATCTATGAAACTACAGAGGAAATAGTATCTATATCTGTATCAGAAACGAAAATACGTTTTTCAAACTCCACATTATCTCTAACATCCAAGGTAGTTGATGGCTCTTTTCCTGACTATGATAGGGTTATTCCAAAAAATAATGTTAAAAGACTGGTTATTGATGCTTCAGAGTTTGCTAAATCAGTTGATCGAGTAGCAACTGTTTCTTCGGAGCGAGCTCGAGCAGTAAAATTGAGTCTTAGTAAAGAAAAGCTTATACTGTCTGTAAATGCTCCAGAGACAGGATTAGCGATTGAGGAAATTCCAGTAGCTTATGAGGGAGAGGAAATTGAAATTGGATTTAATGCTAAGTATCTTCAAGAGATTTCTAATCAAGTAGAAAGCGGGGAAGCAATTTTCTTATTCAATGATGTTGGGGACCCTGCACTTATGAAGGATAATAATGACGACACGGCGGTTTATGTCGTTATGCCTATGCGTGTTTAGAATATTTATATTGAAATGAGTTCTGTAGGAATAGAAAAACTCAAAATTAGTAATTTTAGATCCTATAAATCTTTAGAGCTTTTTTTTGACTCTGTTCCTACCGTCATTTACGGAAAAAATGGAGTTGGAAAAACAAACCTTTTGGAAGCTATATCTCTCTTATATCCAGGAAAGGGGATAAGAAGATCTAGCTTTTTTGAAATGGTGAATATTTCTAACAATCTTCCCTGGAAGGTCGAGGCTTTATGCCGCAGAAAAAATAATCTTTTTGAAATAGAGACTTACAGCGACGGAAAGGGAAGACATGTAAGAGTAGATGGCAAAAAAGTACCACAGAATAACCTTAGCTCGGGTTTGAAAATTATATGGTTTCTACCACAATTGGATAGAATTTGGATGGAAACCTCCAAGGACAGAAGAAAGTTCTTAGATAGAATGGTATTTAGTCTTGATATTAGCCATGCAAAAAGATGTGCTCAATATGAAAAGCTTCTCAGGGACAGGAATAGGTTATTAAAAAACCGCATAGAAGACAGCTCTTGGTATCTCGCCATCGAAAAGGAAATGGCCATACTTGGGTTTAAAATAGATAATTGTAGAAGAAAATTTGTTGAACAGCTTAATATAGTTTTAAAGGAAAAGAATATTTATTTCCCACTAATCAAGCTGAGTCTAAAAGATCATCCTGTAGAAAGCGAAGAAGTATTTTTGCAAAATTTAATTAAAAAAAGAGGGCAGGACCTGATATCTGGCCGAACGAATTTCGGGCCTCACACAGATGATCTGCAAGGCTTTTATTTTGAGAAAGAAATAGATACAAAATATTGTTCTACAGGTGAGCAAAAGCTTTCAATAATTTCTATTATTTTATCCAACGCAAAATTGATCCAAGAACAAAATAACGTTTCTCCTATTTTGCTGTTAGATGAGATAACGGCGCATTTGGATGAAGTACGCAAAGAAAATTTATTTTCGGAGTTATTGTCCTTGGAAAGTCAGTTCTTTATTTCAGGAACTGAGGTTGGTATATTTAATTCATTAGGTTCCAAAGCAAAATTTTTGGATATAAATGAAAAAAAAAGTTTGTCGTCTAGTTTTTTTCGAAAAAAGGACAATCTTTGATTATATCTCTACCAACATCATTTATATCTCTTTTTCCGCAGAGAGCCATCGTCATATCGAGTTCTTTGTTTAGAATCTCTAAAGATTTCATGACTCCTTTTTTTCCTCCGGCTGACAGACCATATACAAAAGATCTACCAATCATCACGCCGGTGGCTCCTAGAGCAATAGCCTTGAGAATATCCTGACCAGAGGATATACCGCCATCCATTAATACATCCATATTGGATACAGCTTTCTTTATTTCCGGAAGTGTGGAAATCGAACTATTAACACCATCCAATTGCCTTCCACCATGATTAGAAACCACCAAAGCGTCTGCACCACATTTCTGTGCCATTTTGGCGTCATCCGGGTCCATTATCCCCTTTATAATTAATTTTCTTCCCCACCAGTCTTTTATTCTTTTGACATCATCCCAGTTTAGTTTCGGGTCAAATTGACTTTGTACCCATTTAGTTAGAGAGGTTAGATTTTTTATATCCTTTACATGCCCCATAATGTTACCGAAGGTCCTATTTTTCGATTTTACCATTTCAAAACACCAATTTGGTTTTGATATTAAGTCAAAAACATTAGACATTTTTATTTTCATAGGGACTGACAAACCATTCCTTATATCGGCGTGTCTCTGACCAAGAATTTGTAAGTCCAGAGTAAGTACCAATGCAGAGCATTCCACTGCCTTTGCCCTCTCAACTAATCTTTTAGCAAAATCGTGATCTCTCATTACATATAGTTGAAACCAAAACGGCTCCGAAGTATTTCTCGCAACTTCCTCTATTGAACAGATCGACATGGTAGAGAGTGTAAAAGGCACACCGAAATTTTCGGCTGCTTGCGCCGCTAGTATCTCGCCATTTGCTTTTTGCATGCCAAGTAAACCCACTGGAGCTAAAGCAACTGGCATTTTGAAGTCTGTGCCTAATAAACTCTTTATAGTAGTTCTATTAGATATGTCGACGGCAACTCTTTGTCTAAAGGAAATTTTTTTAAAATCGTTACTGTTATCTTTCAAAGTAGATTCCGTCCAAGAGCCTGATAGAACATAATCATGAAACGCTTTGGGAACTTTCTTTCTTGCTTCGTATTTTAGATCGTCAATAGTGAGATATTCCATGTGATACTCTCTTTAAATCTTAAGGTCTAATCTGGGTTTCCAAAAGGGACGAAAGAGTTCAATTTTGGGACATCTGTTCATTACTACTTTTAACCCTGCTTTTTTTGCTGTCTCTGCAGCTACGTCATCATAAACGCCAATTTGACCCCAAAGCACTTTTGCATTTATTTCGATTGCTTCTTTTGCTACTGATAATAGCTCTTCTTTTCGTCGAAATACTTGTACCATATCAACGGGTTTATCTATTTCCTTTAGACTGTGAAAGACTTTAAGACCTCTAATCTCTTTGATGTTCGGGTTTGGGTTAACAGGTAACATTTGATATCCAGTTTCATGTAGCACCCGTAAAACACCATAGCTAAATTTTGTCTTATCCCCACTAGCTCCAACCATAGCAATCGTTTTCACAGATTTCAGAATGTCTGCGATATAACCTTTAGGATAGTCATAAATGTGGTCTACATCAGCTTCAGGCATTACTTCTCTCTTTCTTTTTTTGCAATATCATCTTTTAGTTCATGAGGCTTCAAGGGATCTAAAAATGGATTTCTGTAAAGCTTATCATGACTCTCAACACCAATTTCAAGAATAAGGTTTGACCTAGGTCTTGCTACGCACAGTATAATGTATCCATCATTTATCTGTCTATTATTAAGTGCCACTTGTCTTCTTTGATCTACTTCTCCATCAATAAGTTTCGCTGCACACGTTATACATCCACCATACTTGCAGCCATAGGGTAGATCAACGCCCTGTTCCCTTAAGCTGTCAAGTAAAGGTCTCTTCGGCTGAACTTGGTATGATATTCCACCCTTATTTGATAATTCGACCTTAAATGTTTTCACAGCCATATATCACTTGTGCAATCGCCACCAGGATATCTACTTTCGTGACAGCGACTTGGACCATTTGGTTCTTCGCCAAAATTTACCATAAAATCAGGATTAATTTTCATTCCTCCGTTCACTGGGTCACAGTCAATCATTATCATAACGCCTCCCTTTTCTCTTATATCTGGATAAAATTGATTGTCCCAAGTTGAAAATAGAGAGGTGGTTACATACAATCTTTTACCATCTAGGCTCAGCTGAAACATTTGTGGTCCACCTGCAATCTCAAGGCCATTAACCTTAGGCGCTCTTCCAAGTAAACCACCCATCCAAACTTGGCCAGTAAGTTTTGGTTTATGGGGGTCTGATATATCATACTGCCTCATATCTCCGTGCAGCCAATTATTGAGATATAAATATTTATCATCCATTGAAACAAGAATTGCGGACATCACGCCTGGAATAGGAATTGGCCAATCTGGGTGGGGTTGATTTTCCACATCAATAATTTTTTCCCATTGCCATTTTTCATTTTTATCTTTCCACCAATGTATTACGTTTGCGCTTAGAGCTGCGCCACAAAACCCATGACTGCTATCTGGATTATGATGAAACTTTACTTCTAATGGAACGAGACCATCTTCACCCAAATACATAGTTTCTATTGGCTTACGTTCCTTGAAATCCCAGAAGTGAAGTTGTCTTCCATACTTGAGGTGTCCAACTTCTTCTAAATCAAAACCCGGCATAAATGTGTTTGGAGCAGCCCATTCCGATGAAACCATTATATTGTGTCTTGGTTGATACCAAAAATCATACCCAAATGGTATATCTCCCATTGAGTTTTCCCATCTTCCAATAATTTCAAAATTCTTATCCAGATGCAAATATCCTCCAGGTGCTTCTCCCTTTGCATCACCCAGCATAGATATAATTATTTCTGAGCCCAGACAATGGACGGTATGTGGGCCACTTAAGTTGGTTTTTGATTTAATGTCTGTTCCGTCAATAACTTTGTGGAGAGCGGGCATTCTAGGATTGGTCGCGGTATCCACTATGTGAATATTATTCGACCTCACTCCTGGAAGTAAAAGATATCTGCGGGTCATGCTAGAGTCGCCATGGCAAGATGAACACGCATTCCATCCCATATGATGAAGTTCATCACCAATGCCTGGCATTTCCAACCTATGTATAACTTTCGAATAAGTAGGGCTATCGGGGTCAACATCGACTGTAGCTAAATAGTCAGGCTTTTGTATTCCCGTTCCTGTATATATTGCAATTGTATATAAAAGTTTTTCCTTTGGTGCTTTTATAGCTTCTGCAGGGGTCGAATATCCAGGGCCACAACACGTTTCATTCATTGTTTATTCTTTCGTTTCAATAGGATTTCCAGATTTTTTCCAGGCTGCGAAGCCTCCCTCTAGATGAGATACGGGGCTCAGACCCATGTCTTGTGCTGCTTTGGCTGCAAGAGCAGATCGGCCAGCTGCAGCACAATAAAAAACATATTTCTTGTCTTGGTTAAAAATTTCTTTGTGGTAGGGACTATCAGGGTCTATCCAGAATTCGAGCATTCCTCTCGGGCAAGAGAACGAATTTGGAATTTTTCCTTCTCTTTGAATTTCCCTAGGGTCTCTTATATCTACAAAAACGTACTTACTATCTTCGAAATATTTTGAGGCATCAACTACAGGTGTTATTTCAACCTCTTTATTTGCTTCAGCTACCATATCTTTCACATGTTTTACTATTTTTTGTGTCATTTTGTCTATTCCTTCCTATTTTAAGAGAAGTTTTTCTGAAACTGATCTAAACTTTCATCTATTTTTATTGAGGGTATTTTTTTTGATACCCAAACGTCTCCTTGTGGTTTTATCACCTCTAATTCATTTACAGTTCCTGCATGTATCCTCACTAATCCAGGTCTACCTTCATTGAAGGAGAACATCTGACAACCGCATTTTTTGCAAAAATTTTTAATGATTTTGTTGCCACTTTCTGATTGATGTATGTAGCTTTTTAAAGTCCCTTGAATATATAAATCGCCTTCTTTCACAAATATATTGGTAAGATAAGGGGCACCACTACATTTTCTGCAGTCCTCACAATGACAATTAAAAGTCCTCAAAGGATCAGATTTACTTTTATAAGTTACAGCCCGACACAAGCAGCTTCCGGTGAATCCTTTCATCTCTACCTCTTCTCTATTTATCATAACTCGACTCACTGGTCTTAAGTTCAAGAGTTTATCCATCCACCATCAACATCAACAGTGGTTCCGTTAACAAAATCATTTTCAATAACAAAGATAATTCCTTTTGCAACCTCATCCGGGTTTCCAGCTCGCTTTATTGAGTGAGATGCTGTGGCTGCACTTAGAAATATTCGTCTATCCTCACCTTCTTGTGAAAACATAGGCGTATCTATTAAGCCTGGCGCTACAGCATTTATTCTCTTTGGAGCAATTTCGTTTGCGACACCTCTTACTAGGTTCTCTACTGCGCCACCAACCGCCGAAAGAGCAATTTGTCCTGGCTTCATTCGCCTAGCAGGTGCACCACTGACCAAAACTATTGTTCCATCCGAGCTTAAATAGTTTGTGCCATAGCGTACAACATTCGCGTAACCCCATAATTTGTCAAAAGAGTTTTTAAATCCAGTCATATCCATTTCTAGAAATGGGCCAGCAGCTCTGCTTCCTCCAGTCGCAGCACTTACCAATATTTCAAAGGGAGCATGCTTTTCAAAAATATTTTTTACTTCCTCTTCAATTCTTACATCACAGCTTTCAAAGGATAGCTTGTTATGTTTAACACTGGTCGCCTTGCTTGGGTCTCTGCTGATGGAAATAACGTCTGCACCTTTTTCAATTAATTGTTCACATGTAGAGAGCCCAATTCCAGAAGTTCCACCAAATACAAGGGCCTTTTTATTCGCTATGTCCATTTTTTATCTATCCATAAAAGAATTTGTAATTTACTCCAATTGATATTAAAGCAAATGGAGGTTAATTGAAGTTTTTTTGGGCTATGCATGAATAATAATTATATGGGAATATCGGCAATCGTCTTGGGTACAATTTGTTTCTCAATAAATGACATATCGGTTAAGCTTTTCAGTACTAATATGCCACTACATCAGCTTATGTTTTTCCGAGCTATTTTTGCCATTTCAATTTTACTTTTTATCGTTCTACCTTTTTACGGTGGCTTTAAATACGTTAATACGAATAACCCGACTTTTCATGTGTTTAGGGGATTAGCTGTTGTTGGGGCGAATACTTTCTTCTTCATATCCATAGCAGAGCTTTCGTTGGCAGAGGCAACAGCAATATTTTTTATAGCACCAGTTTTGATTACAATTTTTGCTGTATTTTTTTTGAAAGAGAAAGTGGGTATACGTAGAAGCATGGCCTGCTTTATCGGATTTTTGGGAATGTTATTCATAATAAAGCCAGGTACAATTTCTTTTGAATTAATTTCATTATTTCCTTTAATCGCTGCTCTTTTTTATACAGCTCTACATATAATTACTAGAAAGTATGGGGCACAAGAAAATCCGGTCACAATGGGTTTTTATATCCAAATATGTTTTCTTTTCACAAGCCTTACATTTGCTGGAGGCTTTTACATAGCTGATCTTAATGTTGGACAAAGCAACGCTTTGATATTTTTGACGGGCTCATGGGTTTCAGTCAATACTTTTGATTTGTTACACATTTTTGTAGGTATAGCCTTCCCAATCTCGATAGGAGGTATTCTTGTTTCTTATGCATATAAGAATCATGAGGCATCCTTTTTAGCGCCATTTGAATATGGGGCTTTAGTTATTGCAGTTATTTCTACCTATTTAATTTGGAACGAAATTCCAGATAGACTTTCTCTTTTAGGTATAATTTTGATAATGTGTTCTGGTATTTTTGTATCATTGAGAGAAAAGCAAGTAAGTTCAATACGTTCTTCGCGAAAATTAATATATAGACGATAAATATCTCAATAATTTATGATAAGTAGAAAGGCTAGAAACAGAAAAAAAGTCATATCTTTTGTTATGAGACTTGTGGTTTTAATTAAACCTGGAAGCCTTAGCCATTTTCAGATTAAAATAATGCGATTGCTTGTTTTATTTGCATCCTTTAGAAGAGCAAACGTAAACAATGTCGTCGTGAAAAAAATATCTGTAGATCGACTTGAGCTATATCGGATTATACCAAATAAGATTTCTGATAAAGTAAAGATCTTATTCTTTCATGGGGGTGGGTTTTTTGTTGGTAACTTCAAGATTTATCGAAGTTATACATCTTTTTTAGCGGAGATTCTCGGCAGAGAAATTATATTTGTTGAATATAAACTCAGTCCTGAGTCAAAGTATCCAAGCCAATTAGAAGATGCGAAAAAAGCATACTCTTTTCTTTTAGGAAAAAAAGAAAAATCCAATATTATACTTGCTGGTGATTCAGCTGGCGGTAATTTAGCACTAGCATTATTTTTAGCACTGAAAAAAGACAAATCAAAAAAACCAAAAGGAATATTCTGTATTTCTCCTTGGGTTTATCCAACTGCTATAATGGCAGAATATCCAGATAGTTGCTGTCAAAGTGATGTGCTAATAGGACCATTTATAAAACGTGCAAAAGAAACCGGTTCTGGTCCTTTATCCTATCTCTATTGCAATCCATCAGATCATAAAAATCCTTTCATTTCACCTTTATTTGGCGACTTTCAAAATTCACCACCAATTATGATTCAATATGCAGAAAATGAGATTCTTTCAGTCCAGATTGGACAGTTTTTAAAACGACTAAAAAAGCAAAGAGTCAAAGTGGTAACAAAAACCTGGAAAGACCTATGGCATGATTTTCAGCTCGAAACAGATTTAATTGAGACTCGTAGGTCTTTCGTGCTTTTCAAGGACTTTTTGGACGAACTATGAACTTAAGCTTTATCTTCGCCTGCTTGGGCCGCGTAAATAGAAGTGTACCCTCGTGACCAGTCGGGGGGCATCTGGCAAGGTCTTGGATCATGGTGTGCCCATTTAACCTGCTTTCCCCTTACAATTTTATAGGTGTTCACGGTTGGTTGTGGGTGAGGTGTATAGGCTTTAGCGTCAGCAGATGTATAACAATTAAGTAAAAGTGGTCTGGGGTTTTTAGATTTCGAAGATGGTGAGAAATGAAGTGCTCTTGCGTTATGTATTGTTATAGATCCAGCATTTCCAGTAAGATAGTCAACCATCGACATGTCGACAGTATCTGCGTCTTCATCGCTTAACATTCCTGTCCAATTACCATTTTTGTCGTACTGATCAAATAGGTCATTTTTATGTGAACCTTTTAACACGGCTAAAGGCCCATTATTCATGTCAGTATCCTCTAAATAACAACCTATTGTCAAAACATTGTAATTTGTATGAGGAAAGAATTGGATATCCTGGTGCCACTTAACTGTATCACTTTCGTCATACCACTTAAAGTTTAATTTTGAGTGATGAAATGTCACATTAGGACCAACAAGGTCACTAGCAACGTCAGCCATAAGACCCTTTGAGAAATTCCAATACTCTTCATGATTCTCATCTGGACTCTTTAATCTTCTAAGTACCGGATTCTCGTAAGAATGTCCTGGACCGATATCAAAAACATTATTTGACTCCGTGACCTCGCGACTTTTTTCAACGAACTCACTTGTAACTTTTTTGATAAGTTTTAGTGTCTCTGACGGAACTAAGTCTTTTATTCCTACGAACCCAAACTCAAAATAATGTTCTCTCTGCTCCTGAGTTAATATTTTGGGTGAATAAGATAAGATTTCTTCTGGTGTCATGTTAAAACTATTATAAAAATGTTATGTTAAGCTTCTAAAATTTAAGTTGCATCTCCAAGGTTAACAGCTCATATTTTAGTGTAAATATTTTTCTGGAGGTTTTTATGGCTGGTGCTTTAAAAGGGATTAGGATAATCGATTTAACCTCGATGATTTCGGGTCCAAGTGCTACGATGATACTAGGAGACCAGGATGCTGAAATCATAAAAATTGAAAATACTTCAGTTGGAGATTATACCAGGATTGTGAGCACCCAGAGATCTGGAATTTCAGCCGCTTACCTTAACAACAATAGAAATAAGAAATCTGTGTGTATTGATCTAAAAGCGGAGGAAGGAAAAAATATCCTTAAAAAGCTTATTGGAACGGCAGACGTTTTAGTACAAAACTTCAGACCAGGGGTAATGGATAGGTTAGGTTTCGGATATAGCGATGTTCGGGCGATAAGTCCTAACATTATATATGTTTCCATAAGTGGCTTCGGTTTTACTGGCCCTTATAAGAACAAACCAGTTTACGATCCTCTTATTCAAGCTCTATCTGGTCTAACCACTGTACAAGCAGGATCAGATGAAGAGAGACCGAGGCTTATGCGAACGATACTTCCTGATAAGCTTACTGGGTTCGCTACCGCTCAGGCTATAACAGCGGCACTGTTCCACAAGGCAAAAACAGGTGAGGGTCAGGAAGTCAAAATATCAATGCTAGATGCTGTAATTTCTTTTTTGTGGGGTTCCGATATGGGAGGGCATACCTTTGTTGGAGACGAACTTGAAAAGGAGACTGCACAGAGTTTTATTGATCTAATATATGAAACTAAAGAGGGCTTTATATCTGTTGCAGTACAGTCCGATAAAGAATGGTTTAATATTTGTGATGCATTTAATAAGAAAGAGTGGTTAAGTGATCCGAGGTTTTTAACGGCGGAATTAAGGCATCAGAATATAAACGAAAGGCTAGAATTGATTCAATCTGAGCTTAAGAAAAAAACATCCGATGAATGGTTGAAATTGCTAACGGCTAAAGATGTTCCTTGCGCACCCGTTTTGACAAGAAAAGAAATGATAAAGAATGAGCAAGTAGTTGCAAATGGTATAATAAAAATTTCTGAACACCCTATTGCAGGAAAGATACGGCAGTCTAAGCTAGCGGCTAGCTTTTCTATAACCAATAAGGATGACAATTTGGCAGCCCCAACTCTTGGTCAGCATACTAAGTCAGTTCTTTCAGGATTAGGCTTCACCGAATTGGAAGTTGATAGATTGCTTAGTGATAAAATAATAAAGGGCAGTTGACTTATATTTTCAATTGCTAATTTAAATTGGTACGCGAATTGCAATTCAGGTAAAGCATGAAATTTTTTCATGTTCATACCTCCCTGTTGACTAAAGCCGAGCAAATTTTTGTTCGGCTTTTTTTTTTATAATTTTGGTGTATATTGTTACATAGAACAACTATCAATGGAGACCAGAATGTTAAAATTAATCACAGCAATCCTAGCTCTATTTTCTTTCTCAAATTTATTTGCTGAGACTTATTATGTGACAGGTACTGTGCAATCAATTGAACCAGTTTATTCAAGTACGAACATTTACACACCTGAGACACGTTGCAGAAATGTAAAGGTACCAGTATACGGAAAGGTTGTCAGTGGTAACGGCGCATCAGGCGCCGATGTGTTAGGAGGAATGGTGGTTGGAGCTCTTATTGGTAAAGCCTTAACAAACGATAACAATGCTGCTGGGGTTGGAGCTGTTATGGGAGGAGTCGTAGCAGCTGAACAACAAAAGAAAACAACAACAAAAGTCGTTGGTTACAATACAGAACAGAGATGTGAGGTTGTCCAGCTGGTCAGTCAGCGAAACGCTGTAGAAAGCTACAGAGTGATATATAGTTGGAATGGATTTACAGGTTCCAGCTTATCAGGGCGTTATTATGAAATAGGCTCTAAAATCCAAATAAAAGTGGGTCTTTCTTTGGACTAAACATTTCTGCATGAAAATTGTAAATAACTTTTTAGAAATCATTTAAATATTTAGAATTTAGTTTGTTAACATCAAAATTGCCCATTTGAGCCATTGCTATTTCTATCTCTTTTTTAAGATTGTTTGCCATTTGGACTAGGCCATCAAATCCTTCAGCTGCTATAGAAAATAGTGCATGCTTTCCAATCATTACGAAGTCTGCTCCCAAACAAAGCGCTTTAAGAATATCTTCTCCATTTCTTATCCCAGTATCATATATCAAAACTGTACTTTTATTTATAGACTTACGTATTTTCGATATTTGATGTATGGGTATTGGGCTGCTATCAAATTGTCTTGAGCCATGGCCGGATACATAAATGGCATCCACTCCAAGACTTTCTGCTTTTTTTGCATCTTTTGGGTTAAGGATGCCTTTGATAATTAATTTACCTTTCCAAAGCGCTCTTAAGTCTTTAAGAAATCCCCAATCGGCTGCTCCCCGTGGTTTATTTCTGTCTATCTTCAAATCCTTATCAAAGTTTTGGGGTCTTGGAACACCATTGACCATAAGATCTAAACTCCATTTGGGATGCATGGCGCAATCAAAAATTTGTTTGTAATTTGGTCTAAACTTTGCTGAAAAATTATGTTTTAGCTCTCTTGGTCTGCGACCTAATTCAGGCACATCAACTGTCAGTATTAATGTCTTGTAACCAGCGGTTTGTGCTCTTTCGGCTAAACGTAAACCTGATTTTAAATCATCATAAACATAGAGTTGAAACCATCCTAAATCACCAGTGATCTTGAGAGTTTTCTCTAGGGATGTGGAAGCCATTGTAGAAAAGCAAACAGGAATATTAAACTTTTTTGCTAATTTTCCAATTGCATAATCCGCTCTTGAGTTTACAAGATTACACATACCCATTGGCGCTATACCAAAAGGTAGGTCATATGATTGGCCCAATATTCGTTTGGCTATTTTTTTGGAACCTCCACCAGCCAGGACATTTTGTGATAACTTGAGAGCCTTTAAATGCTCAGCATTTGAATGGTAACCGTCTGCCTCAAGCGCTACTCCATCGACATAATCAAAGATCATTGAAGGAAGTTTTTTCTTTGCGAGGTGACGAGCATCCTGCATACTATGGATGGAGCTTTTTTTCATAAAAATGTGCTTTATTAGAAGATTTTATTTGAAATACTGACGATAAGCTACTAAACCGAAAGTGTCAAAAGCAATAAATAAAATAAATACATGATGAACTTTTCTCTAGTTGAGCTGGCTCAAGTCATTTTAGCTGACATATTTCTGTCTGGCGATAATGCAATTATTATAGGTATGGCGGCAGCTGGCTTATCAGAGAAGTTTAGAAAAAGGGTAATTTTCTGGGGGTTAGCGTTAGCAGCAGGGTTCAGAATTGTATTTGCAGCTATAGCATCTTTTTTAATTCAAATCCCTGGAATATTAATTTTCGGTGGACTACTTCTGGCATTTGTTTGTTGGCGGTTTTTTAAGGAAATACGTCATGCAGGCCAAAAAACTGATCCAGAAATTAAATCCAATTTGTCAGAAAAGCTGACTGAAAAGCAACAATTTTCGCAAGCATTATTCACAATTGCGGTCGCTGATATTTCTATGTCTCTAGATAATGTTGTAGCTGTTGCTGCCATAGCAAGAGAAGATACGGCGTTATTAGTGTTTGGACTCGTTTTAGCGATAGTGCTGATGGCTTTTTTTGCAACTATTATAATGCGTGTGATGACGAAGTTCCCGTGGCTGTCGTGGATTGGACTAATTTTCCTTGTCTATCTTACAATAAAGATGCTTGTTGACGGTTGGTTTGAGCTTTCACACATTCTCTAAGATCTATGAAGAAAAAAGCATTGGATGAAAATTACTTTGACATTTTCGTTATAGGTGGCGGAGTAAATGGTGCAGGAATTTTAAGAGACGCTACGGGCCGTGGTTTTAAGTGTGGGTTAGCCGATATGGGTGATTTTGGCTCAGCAACTTCCTCCTCGTCTACAAAATTATTTCATGGTGGATTGAGATACTTAGAATCTTATCAGTTTAGACTTGTAAAAGAGTCTCTTCGTGAACGAGACTTGCTCGTTAATCTCATGCCTCATATAAGCTGGCCAGTAAAATTTATACTCCCCCACAACAAAAGCCTGAGGCCCTATTGGATTTTACGGCTTGGACTATATATCTATGATCTATTGGCGGGTTCCACGAATTTTTCAAAAAGTGTTGGTATTGATTTGCGAAATAATCCAGTTGGTAGTTGTTTGGACAAATCTTACACAAGAGCACTGGCATATACAGATTGCTGGGTGGAAGATTCGCGATTAGTAATACTAAATATTTTGGATGCAGAAAAAAAGGGAGCAAAAGCATTCTCCTATTCTAGGGTAACTGATGTTCAACGAAAAAAAGGTCATTGGCTTGTTTCGATAAAATCAAAGGAAGGGTCATTCAGAGTAAAAACTAAGGTCTTGATAAATACTATGGGTCCTTGGGTCAATTCTCTGAGTCAACTTGTAAAAAATAAAAATAATCAAGTGATGATAAGACTAATAAAAGGAAGTCACATAGTCATAAAAAAGCTCTTCAATCACGATAGTGCATATATATTCCAAGGACAAGACGGAAGAATAATATTTAGTATTCCCTACGAAAACGATTTTACCCTAATTGGAACAACTGAAGTTGAGCACAAAGAGGGTGATGAAATTAAGTGTTCCGATGAGGAAAAAGATTATTTGTGTAATTTTGCTTCGGATTATTTTCAAAGAAAATTAACAAAAAAAGATATTGTTTGGGATTACTCTGGAGTGAGGGCTTTGTACGAAAATAAGAATGTAGAAGCGCGAAATGCTAGTAGAGATTATTCCTTTCAACTTGAAGAAAAGGAAGGAGCAGTACTCCTTACCGTTTATGGAGGAAAAATCACAACATATAGAAAACTGGCTGAAAAAGCTGTTTCAAAAATCACAGCATTATTAAAGTTAAAAAGATCGGAATGGACTTCCATAAAACACTTACCAGGTGGGGGGTTCAAATTAGAGGATAAAGAGAAACTTATTGTGGGTTTATTGAAAAAATATAAATTCTTAAGTAGAGATTGGGCAGAAAGATTATTTAAAACATTTGGTACAGATGTTGGAAAAGTTTTAGGCAAGGCTAAAGCAAAAAAAGACTTAGGTAGGAATTTCGGATCTGATCTAACTGAAAGGGAAGTACTATGGTATATTAATCAAGAGCATGCCAAATGTGTTGAGGATTTGATTTGGAGAAGAAGTAAGCTTGGGTTACGCTTGTCTAGTAAGCAGGTAAGGGAACTTAATTCCTACATAAAAAAATTAATTTAGAGAAAGCCTTACTATGAATTATGTTCTAGCGATTGACCAAGGGACAACATCAACGAGAGCTATAGTCTTTGACAAAAATTTACAAATAGTGGCGTCATCTCAAAAGGAAATAGAGCAATTTTTTCCTTTTCCTGGTTGGGTAGAGCATGATCTAGAGGAAATCTACGCAACTGTAATTTCTACAGTGCGTGATGCTGTAAAAGTAGCGAATATATCTTCGCAAGATATTTTAAGTATTGGGATTACAAACCAAAGAGAAACTACAGCTATATGGAACGCTGAAACGGGTCAAGCATTTTCGAAAGCAATAGTATGGCAGGATCGGCGCACTTCTGAATTTTGCAATGAACTTAAAAAAAATGGGAAAGAGAGATTTTATCAAGGAAAGACAGGCTTACTAATCGACCCCTATTTTTCCGCAACAAAAGTTAAGTGGCTTCTTGATAAGTATGACCCTGAAAGAACCATGGCAAATTCTGGAAAATTATTATTTGGCACGATTGATTGCTATTTGATTTGGAGGCTTACCAATAAAAAAAGCCATTCAACTGACATAACCAATGCATCCAGAACCATGCTATTTAATATCAAGAGTTTAGAATGGGACAATGATATTCTCGGTGATCTAAATGTGCCCAAAAAAATGCTTCCAAGCGTTAAAGAGTGTGCTGATGATTTTGGAGAAATGGTATCAGAAATACTCGGTTCCCCAATACCCATTAATGGAGTTGCAGGTGATCAACAAGCCGCAACAATAGGCCAAGCATGTTTTCAAAAGGGCATGATTAAATCAACTTATGGAACAGGATGTTTTGCACTACTTAACACAGGAAATCAATTTGTATTGAGTAAAAATAAGCTTTTGTCAACTATAGCGTATAAAATAGATGGGAAGATTTGTTATGCTTTAGAAGGGTCAATATTCATAGCCGGCGCTGTTGTACAATGGCTTAGAGACTCGATTAATATTATAGATAAAGCAGACCAAGTGGGTAAGCTTGCATCGAAAGCAAAGGATCAAGATATTTATTTTGTTCCAGCTTTTACGGGGCTAGGCGCACCGTATTGGGACCCTAATGCTCGTGGAGCAATTTTTGGATTATTGAGAGATACGGGGAGAGAAGAGATTGCTTTGGCGGCTCTCGAGAGTGTTGGCTTTCAAACAAGAGATTTACTAGAAGCCATGATAAAAGATGTCGATGGGATAGAAAGAGACCATATAAAGTTGCGCGTAGATGGTGGGATGGCCCAATCAAGTTTAACCATGAAAATTTTGGCTAATCTTACGGGAGTAGAGATAAACATACCTGATGTTCAGGAGTCTACTGCAAAAGGAGTAGCATGGTTGGCAGGTATGAAAATAGGGCTATATAATCAACTGGAATCGTTTGAAAAAGAGTGGGCACTTAACGAGAAATTCTCTCCCAAACTTTCTTCCGATGAACGCGATAAAAAATATGAGGGTTGGAAAAAAGCAGTAGGAAAAACCAGAATTTCATCTTAAGGAAGTAACGATCTCAAACTTGTTTTCGATTAATCTATCGTGTAGATATTTTATGTGGCTTGGTCCTATCTCACAACAACCTCCAACAACGGATGCGCCTTGATTAACCCAATTTAATGCGTATTTAGAGTACTCTTCAGGCCCCAAATCTGTTCTAGCTGATAATACGGATACATTGCTGGCTGTTTTTAGAGGTTCTATTGATGTAAAACCATTTGCAT